>JBDRKY010000051.1:0-7260 GCA_043813525.1 Candidatus Woesearchaeota archaeon | reverse complement strand
GGTGGTGTCCATAAGTTAGTTGTTTAGGTTTCAACCACCTTTGTTATTTGTTTAGCAAATACTTCTTTATAATTTCTTCTATCTTGTGGTAGGAAATATCTTTTAAGAACCATATGAAGCATCGCTTTTAATCCTTTTTCTGTCCAATTCATACCCTTCTTTTTTGTTCTTATGCCTATTTCCTGCATAAGCCTTTCTGCATGGTTTGTAGTCCATGGACATTTTATGCCAATCAGAGCAAGCCTTGCAGCAGTCACCATATGTTCATTATGTGCCATTAGGAATCTTGCAGAATCATGCATAGCTTTAGTTGCCAATTCTGCTGCAAGGCTTCTGATATTCTTCTTTGTCCTTATGATCCTATTTACTAATCTGCCAGTCTTATTGGCTTTTGTGTTCTTTTTGGTGCTGTTTTGTAATGTAAAGAGTATGCTTTTTAGCTTATTGACATAGTCATTTCTCTCATCTTTGGACATCCCTTCTTTCCAAAGAAAGAAGCCAAGATCATTGATGGCATGTTGGTGGCATAGATGAAAAGGGATTGTATCATTATAGAAATTCCTTAATCCCAAGTCAGCGTCACCAACAAAGGCAGCATATCTTTCAATATTAATATTAGCGGCTATTTCAGCAGGCCTAACATTTACCTCAAATGCAGTTAATGATGAATAATTGTTCTCATAATCTAAGCTTAGCACACCCATAACTTCATGGTGTCCGCCTTTGCCATTCCTAACCTTTGTGCTATCAGCAATAAGAATATTTTGCTCATAAGCTGGTTCTTGAATAAGATCAATTTCAGAACAGCTTTCGATAACATATTTATTGAGTGTTTTTCTACTTAAGCTAAACCCAAAAGAATTATTTATGTCTTCTACTGCTTTTCGATAAGTTGTCATTGAGGCTTTCATCATAAGCTTATTCTTGAAATCAAGGCTCATGTTCTGGTAAGAGCCTAAATCAAGATATTCTCGTAGAGGACTGTAGATATTACCCTCCAAGCATTTAACATATTTGAACATATACTCAATCTTTCCAGCTTCACAGAAAAAGATTTTTTTCTGAGTCTTAATTATCTTAAGACCTAATGATTTTAACAGGTTTTGCTCTTTTTTTTGCAAAAATCTTATATATGCATCTCGTATATCCTGTTTTTGACAGGAAACTGTATGGTTGGACAATTCAATCACCTCTTTTTTGTTCCTAAAAACAATTAAGGTGATTGATTCCAATCATCTATTTTAAAGATTTCTGACAACTAACTTTTCCTACACTACCGAAAGTTTTATTTTCTTCGGGAGATATCCGGATTTTTCTTATGAACCTTTTTTAACCAGTATATTTAGTTAAACTCCATCAGTATTTGAGGTGGAAATAGATGGATAAAAAAACATGTTATCTTATTTTTTTAATGGTTATATCTGCAATTATGGCAGGTAATGCTATAGCAGACAATATAATCATCACCCAGGTTCTTTATGATCCTCCAGGAGCAGATAATTACAAAGAATGGGTTGAACTTTACAATCCGACAGATGAAAACATTTCTCTTGAAAACTATTCATTAGAGACAGGAAACGGAGCATCTGAAGATTCATGGAAAAAAGATTGGGTCGGTGCACCTGAAGAAATGATATATGCTAAGTCATACTACCTTATAGGTGAACAGGATTCAGCTGCGATTCCAGACTCAACTGTTAATCTAGACCTGCAAAACGGACCTGATGCATGCAGATTATCATTTAACAGCCAGATTATTGACCTTGTCGGATGGGGTGAGCATGATTATATTGGATATTATGAATTCGAGCCGGCAATAGATGTAAGTGATGGTTCAAGTATTAAAAGAAACAGCAATAATGGATTATTTATTGATAGTGGTAATAATCATGATGATTTTTATGAAAATCAGGATCCTGACCCTCAAAATTCCGGTATAATAAGCATGGATTCTGATTCTCAACAGATACAGTTGATCCTTAATATTGAACACCAGAATTATTGGTTTGAATACTTGAATATGACTGATGAAGACAAGACAAAAGAAGGTATACAGGTTATTCCTAATCCTGGTGGTAATAAAATTATTACAATTACAACCATGATTTCAAGTGACCAGGATCTGACTGACCTTGATGAGATAAAAGCAAGTGTAAATCATACTTTTTTTTCTTTACACAAGTCGATAGATATAAACCGATCACATGCAGTATTTTCAGGAAATATATCTTTTGGCTATAAGCAGCCTCCTGGAGATTACATAATAAACTTTTCAATAAAGGCAAGGCAGAAAGAATTTTATTTTGAAAATATATTCGAATATGAATCGCTTATGGCATTATGGATCGATTCAAACCTTTTAAACTTTAGTAACGTGATCCCTGGTTCAAATATTACTCTCTTGGGTGATACGAATACTTCTACTAAAGATACCCTTAGCATCATGAATATCGGGAACAGTGTTTTTGATATTGGGATCAAAGGAGGAAATCTGGTTTCTGATATTGATCTTATCCCTAGTAATAACATTAGATACAGTATTGATAATGATTTTAACAGTGTAAGATCAGGTTTTATTTCTGATACTATGGATATTATTGAAGTTGAGTTAAAGTCAGGGATGGTACTTCCGATTGGATTTTCAATCAATGTCCCAGAGAATGTTACTGCACTGAGATATACAGCCAAGATCACATTGGTTGCAGTACCTGATGGAGATTAAAAGTGCTGAAAAGAATATTATTTTCTCTAATTTTTTTATTTTTGTTACTATTATCCACCAAGATAAGTTTTGGTTATAGTATCGCTGTTTCTCCAGAGCATATTGAATTTGACCTGTCAGGCCAGAATATAAGGAAACAAGTTACAATAATCAATCCAGAGCCTCAAAAGATCAGGTTTGATTATGAAGTTAGTAAAGAATTGTCTGAAAATATTGATGTGTTATTTGATGATGATATTATTGAGGCGAAAAAAACTAAGAAAATTTTTTTAATGCTGAAAAATAAGGAATTTCAGCAGAAGATGTATCTAGGTGATTCAGACGGCTATGTTATACTATATTTCGAGAATATTGCTTCAAATCTTAATACTGCATTAATGGTCAGGGTTAAAATAACAGATTCAAGGTTTAATGTTATTGGGGCTTCTGGAGAAATGTTGTTGGATGAGGATAATAGTATAGTTGATTTTGGGAAAAACTGGCTAAAGAACCTGAAAGATTGGAAAATAGGGGTTTTGATAATATTGGGAGTCTGTAGTGCTGGAATAGGGATCCTGATGTTGTTTTTAATATTTAGGCTGTTTTATTCCATATATTTAAATAGAAAAAACAATCACCTATAGGATATGGGGGAGATCAAGTTCAGGGATATTAAATTTATCCAGGAAAAAGATAAAGTAAAGCTAGTTTTTCTTAGGATATATTATTCATATATCGATAATTTAGAACTTGAAAGGATTGGGGATTTTAAAGCTGATGGTGGAAATATTCTTTTTCCTGAAACTGATCAAAGCGCGTTGGATATAAAATTTAATGAGTTGTTAAATGATGCATTCTCAAGACTCACCAACAAGATTACAAAAAAACCTACAATATACATACATAAAAATTCAGGTATCCCATTGATAGGAAATGATGCATTTGGCATAGTTGACAGGGGAACCAATATTATTGAGATTAAGCTAAATACCGGATGTAATCTTGATTGTATCTATTGCTCTGTCGATAACAGCAAAAGGGATGTTGATTTTGTTGTTGAAAAGGATTATATTGTAGAAGAGCTTAAGAAGATCATAGAATATAAGGATGATGACAATATTGAGATCCATATCAGCACCCAGGGTGAACCATTGCTTTATTCTCCTATTGTTGAACTGGTCAGGGATATTTCACAAATCAAGGAAGTTAAGGTTTTCTCTATCGATACAAATGCAACATTATTATCTGAAAAACTTATTGATGATCTTGTTGATGCTGGTATGACGAGGTTTAATATCTCTATCAATTCATTTGACCAAAACTTAGCGAGAAAATTATCATGTAAAGAGGAATATGATGTTGAAAGAATCAAAAAGCTTGCTAAGTATGCTGCAGAAAGATCCTATGTTATCATCGCCCCTGTTATGATGCGAGATATTAATGAAAACGAGATGCAGGAAATGATTGAGTTTGCTAAAACAATATCAAAAAATCATAAAAAACCAATAATCGGAATCCAGAATTATCTTGAGTATAAGTTTGGCAAAAAACCCACAAAGCAATATAGCTGGAAAGAATTTGAATTTATTCTGAAGAAGCTTGAAGATAAGCATGGTATCAAATTGTTGTATGATTTTAAGGTTGATTTTAATCTTCACCCTACTAAAGAACTGATCAAGCCTTTTAAGAAGGGTAATATCACTGAAGGGGCTGTTAAATGCGTCGGCAGAAAGAAGAATGAAGTGATTGCTGTTTCAGAAGACAGAAATATTACTGTTAAAGGTGATATTGGAAAATTAAAAGACAAAAAAGTCAGGATAAAGATTACACGTTCAAAGCATAATATCTTTTATGGGATGATAGTATGAGATTGATATTGGTCAGGCACGGGGAGACTGTAGAGAATGCTAATGAAATTATGCAAGGTCATCTTCCAGGAAAACTAAATGATAAGGGAATTAAACAAGCTAAGAAAGTAGCAGAAAGATTAAAAGATGAAAAAATAGATTATATCTACTGTAGTGATTTGGCAAGGGCTGTTGATACTTCAAAAGAAATTGTTAAGTACCATCTAGGTATTCCAATTAAATATGTAAAAGAACTTAGGGAAAAACATTATGGTATATTTCAGGGTAAAAAGCATAGCGAGATTGATTTTGAAAATGATCCTGAAGGTGGAGAAACTATGGCTGAATTTACTAGGAGAGTAATGGATTTCCTTGAAAAAGTTATAAATCAACATGTTAACGATACTGTATTATTTATATTTCATGGAGGTCCAATGGGAATGATAATGTCTAAATTAAGAAAAATTGATTATAATGAATTTATGAGGGATAAAGGTCTTAAGAATACTGGTGTATCTATTATTGATTTTGATAAGGATAAAAATATTAATATTAGATCTTGTGACTGTATAGAACATCTAAAATGATCTCAAAATCTAAACTAGCAATAATTCTTTCAAAACTAAAAGTTTTTGATACTCCTAATGTCAAACTTGAACAATATACCACAGACAGCGAGATTGCTGCTACTGTTCTTTGGGATTTGTATATGAAGGGATTTATTCAAGATAAAACCTTAGCTGATTTTGGATGTGGTACTGGAATATTAGGTATTGGTGCATTGTTGTTAGGAGCTAAGAAAGTTTTTTTTATTGATATTGATAAAAAATCTATTGATATCCTAAAAGATAACCTAAGAGATATTGATGGTGTTTATGAGATTATTAATGATGATATTAGCAAATTCGATAAAAAAGTTGATCTTGTAATACAGAATCCTCCTTTTGGGACAAAAGTAAAACATGCTGATAAAATATTTCTTGAAAAAGCTATCGGATGTTCAGATATTATTTCTAGTTTTCATAAAACAAGCACTAAGGGTTTTGTTGAGTCTTTTTGCAGAGATAATGGATGTAAAATCTGCTCAATAATGGATTTTCAGTTTCCATTGAAGAATACCATGAAACATCATAGGAAAGTGATTGAAAGAGTTGAGATCAGCTGTTATTTGATTCAGCATTGTACTACTCAATAGGAGTTATTTATCTAAACATTTATAAATGAAAAGATATTTTTCTATATATCATGAGTATATTAAAATATTTAAGAAAGCCTAAGATAACAATAGCAACAGCTTTGTTAGGTCTGGGATTACTTGGCTATACATTACTAGAAGGTCTTCCAGGACTGGATTCTTCTAAATCCCATGTATCAAGGTTTCAGAAAGTATACACTCAGATGACCATGAAAAGAAGGGAATTAAAGGATATCAAGGTTTTTGACACACATAAAAGATTATTAGCAAAAATACGTACTGATAATTATGATAGCATCAATGAGTTTCCCAGGCATTTTTTGGACATTCTTTTAGCTGCTGAAGATAAAAAATTTTTAGAACATGATGGTTATGATATATTCTCATTATTAGGAATTACGCATGATTTATTTAAGAAATTTTCAATACGTGGTGGAAGTACAATTACTATGCAGGTAATTGACATGTTAAATAACAATGGTAAAACAGATCTGATCGGCAAGATCAGGGAAATATGGGGTGCACGTGGTATTGAAGATGAGTTTTCAAAAAGAGACATTCTCAATGTTTACATAAATTTATGCAGGTTCAACCATCATATTATAGGGTATGGTGATGCAGGACGTGTATTTTTTGGTAAAGAGCCGAATGAATTAACATTGGAAAACATGATCGCCTTAACACAGATCCCAAGAGCGCCCTGGCATTATAATCCTTATACTGAAGAAGGAAAAAGAAGGATTAAAGAACGGTCTAAGGTTATTAGAGATAGATTATATTTTAAAGACAAAGTTGGGAATGGGTATCTAGATGGCCTGCAGCCAAAAGATTCCTTAAAAATTGTCCAGACAAAATTTCCGTACATGATGAATACTTTGACATGGGTTATTCAAAATTGGGCCAGTGAAAATCATGATGATCCTAGAAAATACAATTTTAGTGATAAAAATTCGGTTCTTAGGACTGGAGCAGCTGAGATTTATACGACTTTGGATATTGATCTGTTAATAGAATTAAAGCGCGTTGCCATGAGAAATAAAAATAAAAATCTAAAAGATGTTGGATACATACTGATCAGCCCTATTGAGGGGAATGTTTTAGGATTTTACGAAAACAGTGAATTTGGAGACAGATCATTTTTAACAGGGAATAGAACCCAGACAGGTTCATCTGAAGCTAAATGGATAATACATGGTCTTGCTCTTGATTATGGAATTATTACACCTTATCAAGAATTAGATGATAGTATACTTGGAATTCAGCCAAAATCAGGTTATTCTAATACTACAAGAGCATTTGAACTGGATAATGGAATAATCTATGAGGTATCAAGCAATGGCAATGAGTTCAAGGGTCAGAAAAGACTAATAGAGCATCTGATAGAATCAAATAATATAGTTACAGTCCACCTATTATTGGAACTATCAAGAAAAACAGATTTTATTGGACCTGATTATATGCATAAGATATTCAGATTTAATGGAACAGATGTTTCAAGGTATGGAAAATTTCATTTT
>JBDRKY010000050.1:0-3762 GCA_043813525.1 Candidatus Woesearchaeota archaeon | reverse complement strand
TGTTAAATCTGGTACTGCTGTTCCGCTTATATTAACATTATCAACAGCGCAGAGTTCATTTGGACCGCCAGAAGTGCAGTTAAATCTTATTTTAAAATCAGGATTATTGTCCGCGCTTGCTGCTAAACTGCCACCATATTTAGTATACGAAGCAATCACTTGTGTTGGAGCAAGTATTTGAGTCCAATCTGTTCCATCAGACCATTCAGCAGATATATATTCCAATGGTGGTCCTGCATCTAATCCAGCTGTATAGGCATAAAAAGTAAACTCTACATTCTCATAGCCAAATGTACTTATACTGGTTTCTAATACAGTCATGAGGTCTACATTTTCTGCATGAGCATGGTATAAAGAACCATCATAATTAGCAGATTCAGTGCCATCATCAACCACCCAATTTAATGTACCACCAGATGCCGTCCATCCATTATCAGCAAAACTGCCAGTTTCAAAACCCTCAAATAATATATCAATAGTATCAGATGCAATCATCCAATTCCTTGTTTCAGCAAAGCTGCCAATCTCTAAAGCTCCTAGTAAATAGAATTCCGGGCTTATGTCAGGAGCATCAAATTCATAATATAAGTTATAAGTCTCTCCACCAACTAAGTTTTTATTCCAGCTTAATACTTTACTATCTCCAATAGTTGTTACTGTTAAGCCGTCTTGCTGTGTTATGTCAAATGAAGCAGGAACATATTCATTTATTACTCCATTATAATTTTTATTTGCTATAATTGAAATATTCATATAATAAGGAACTAATGGGTAGATTCTTGTTGGACCGTGCCTTGCTACATCAAAGTCAACAGAGCTTTGAACAGTAAAATTATCTAAAATACTTTTAACACCATTAAACGTTACAGCAGTTAAATTCATAACATAATTTCCAACTCCAGAAACTGAATAAGAAGTATGATAATCTGGTAAATTGGTTACACCATAAACTTCGCATTCTGGACTAATAGAAATTAAACCATTTTCTGTTGATAATATTTCTTTATTATTTAAGGGATCAATAATTTCTAAAGTAACATCTGCATCACAAACCATATGCCCTGCATCACCAAGAATAGCAATTCCTATGAAAGAATTTTCATTTGGCAAATAAATTGATTTGTTTACATTTATTGCCAGAACTCCCCAAGTGAAGTCTTGCTCTTGTGTATAGGTAATGCCATCTTTAATTAATTCTAATTTAATTGTGTATTTTCCTGTTCTGAATGCCCTTTGTTTTGGTAATTTAATATTGAATTTGCCTTCTCTTAGCTCCTTTATTTCAGGCTCAATTGAGGTTAATCTGCCAGATGAATCATAAACAGATGTTTCAATAGTTTCTTTATCTTCAACCCATTTTTTGGTTTGTTTTGGTTTTGCTGATTTTTCCAGTGATTTTCCTTGTGAAATTAATTCTGTTTCTGTTAAATACTCAAAGTCCAGCTCAATATCTTCATCAAACTTAAAGTGTTTTTTCTTTGAAGTTATTTTTGGAGTTATTTCCAAATCAATTTTAGTTTCATTTCTCTCCTCTTCTACCATGTATGTTATTGTATCAATATTCAAAACACCATCATCTACTTCAAATATTAATCTATATTCGCTTTCATTAAATCCTTCTAATAAGCAAGTATCAATGCAAATATTCTCAAAGCTGGAAATTAAATCATAATAATCAGCATTTAAATCACTCCATTCAGAATAATGAATTTCAGCAAATGGGTCATCAACACTTAAATTGTAATCAACATACAGCACTTGTGCTGAAATTACATTATTTGAAGTAGATCCATATTGTCCATAAGCTGAGTAAAAGAGCTCATTCCAATCAGGCCTTGCAGCTGATAAATCAACAAAGTTACAGCATTTTTGACTTCCGTAGCAGACTGACGTACTTTCTTCGTCCTCAATAGAATAAACATTCCACCTCGTACATATGTTTTCTTCATCAGCATCCCAGTTAAACTCAGTATTTTCAACAGTTAAATCAACAACTCCTGTTAAAGTCTCAATTCCATCATCATTTGTGTCATAAACACTGCCTGATTTATATTTCAGATCAATAGTTATTGTCTTGTTAATTATCTCTTCTTCTACTGTTTCATCAATTACTTCTTCCGATGTTTCATTAATTCTTTCTTCTTCTGTTGTTTCATTACTTTCTGATTTTTTGTCTTTCTTATCTTTACTAACATTTTTATCTGAATCATTATTCTTTTGCTTATTGCTTTTATTTGAAACCACAAAACCAGTTATTTTTGAAAGTTCTTCTTCCCCTAATTCATCACTGTCAAAAATCAAATACTTTTCATTATTATGCTCTAGGTAGACTTTTGCAGATGCTTTTTGTTCAATTAAGCCGCTTAATTTTACACTCCTTAAATTTCCAGGATTGTCTAAGACCCACAAGTATTCAGATTTATTATTTATCTCTAAATCCAACCTTTGAGTATAATTTTCTTCTTCAGAAAAAATTGCCTGTCCTGTAATTCCCCCTCTAAGGAAGAATAAACCTGAAATTATAATAGTTACAGCAATAAACAGAACTGCAATCCTCCTTATGTCATAACTTTTTTTATTCATTTTTTATTTAATCCTGATTTTTTTAATAGATCTAAAATTACTTCTTCGTATGCCTGCCTTGGATGCACTTTTAACTTACTTAGAACTTCAACAGTCTTCTTTGACAGCTTTATTGTAGTTATATTTTTCATTTGGAATGCATATTGATTTTTTTATCTGAGCTTGTTCTTTTCAACAATTCTAGAACTACTTCTTCGTATGCCTGCCTTGGATGCACTTTTAACTTACTTAGAACTTCAACAGTCTTCTTTGACAGCTTTATTGTAGTTATCTGTCTCATCTGGTATACCTAGGTATACCTGCTTAAAAACTTATCGGTTTTTATAGACGATTTACAGTAAAAAATCAAAACCTTAAAATACCGATAAGTTAAAGTTAAATATCGATGAAATTGGCCCAACCTGAAAAAATCTTCAAATGCAACCAATGCGGAACCTGCTGCAGCCATATTAGGGGTATGATGCCAAGTGAAGACAAAGAATTCATGAAAGAGATAGCTTATGGGAAGCTTCCTTTAGTGCAGCTAATGCCAATAGAAAAAACTTCTTTTCCATTATGGGATTGGGAAGCTAAGAGATTTAAAAAATATCAAAAAGAAGTCAATATTGATGCTAAAATAAAACCCTCAAGAGGAATTCTTGATTTAAACACAAACAAAGCAATAATAGTTACTTATTTTATGGATTCTGATGCATGCCCTTTCCTAAAGCACGCAGAAACGCAAAGCGTTTCTGGTGTCCCGAAAAGCGAAGCTTTTCTAGGAGATAAAAAATGTTCCATCTACAATACAAAGAGAACTTACATATGCAGATTATTTCCTTTTAACAAAGGTCCATTTCTTAAAACAGGAGAAGAACCAAAAAAAGAAAACTTATTTGGAACATGTGATGCAATGAATGATTTAATGCCTTCAATACCTGATAATTACAATGATATGGTAAAGTTTCTTTCAAAGGCATTCCCAGACGGTTCTTTTGAAAATGCTGTTCAGTTTGATTATATAACTGAGTGGGCAAATAAAACAATAATAGGCTTAATGAAAAGAAAGCTTTTAAGGCCTGCAATGAATTATCCCTACAACCTTTTTCTAAAAAGATTTGAAAATGCTGAAAAGATAGACTTCTCGGATTTTCTTCAACAATCAGGATACATAGACAGCAGTGATGAACTCATAAAGGG
>JBDRKY010000049.1:0-2333 GCA_043813525.1 Candidatus Woesearchaeota archaeon | reverse complement strand
ATCTCAAAAATAAAAAACTTAAAGAAGAATTCACAAAAACAGTGACATTAACCAAAGAACAAGAAAAAATTATGAAAGCAGTAGATCAAAAAATCTTAAAGCGTTGTGTATAAAAACTACAGCAAACTCAGGTAATTAGTTAGGAATTCATGGTTTTCTGTATGAGAAATATGTGTCAATATCATTTTTTTCGGCTTGAATTTTTTATAGATTTCAATGCTGCCAATAACACCAACATGACCTATTTTTTTATTATCCATACCAGCACCATCAGAGACTAATAGATCCACTTTTTTAAGCTTGTCTGATTCAATAATATCATTGTAATCACTAAGATATGCAAAAGTAAAGTTTCTTGTTTTGAACAAATATCCATAACAAGGGACAGGATTAGGATCATAATCTTTTTCATGCTTTAATGCAATTGTATCAATCTCTACGCCATTAATTTTCTTTTTTTCGAATGGATTAATTTTAATTGTTGGATTCCTTGATTTAAGCCAATCTTTACTGCTTCCCATCCTTATTGTAAATTCATTAAGAACATCTTTTGGAGCTTCAAAAACAAGATTTTTTTGCTGAGCTAATTGTATATAGCCATTCATATGATCCCCATGGCAATGCGTTAAAAAAACATAATCTAATCTTTTAATATGATTTGTCAAAAGCTGAGTTCTAAAATCAGGACCAAAATCAATAATTACTTTTTTCACATCCTCTTCTTTTGAATCAGGTTCAATTTCAATTAAGATTGATGATCTAAATCTTTTATCTTTAGGATTATCACTCTTACAGACATCACAATCACAGCTCCAGATAGGCACACCAGATGCTGTTCCAGTTCCTAAAAATTTGATTTTCATTACAAACAAAATTAAATCAATTTAATATATAAAATCTTTGATTAATAAACTTTTTATAATATAAAACTTCAATTATTAAAGATTTATATCAATTAAAATAGAAATAGGAGGTATTAATTACAATGAAGATAGGAATAATAGGTGGAAGCGGAGCAGATGGAGTTATTGAAGCATTAGGTGTTGAAGCAAGATTTATTAATGAAAGAGATAAAGGCATTCATGGTGTTGATTATATTGAATTTCAGCATGGTGATGATAATGTATATTTTATCTTGAGACATGGGAAAGACCATTCTAGGAGTCCAGCAGATTTAGATCCAAGAGATATTGTTAATAGATTAGATCGATTAATGGGAACAGATGATTCTGAAAGACTGATTATCCAGACAAGCGCTTCTGGAAGTTTAGACACCAGCATTAGATTAGTTGATGAAGGCGGTATTGTTGTCTGTTTAGATGTTATGCGCGGGTTTGGTTTTAATGCTCCAAGTTATAGTGGAAAACCATATGTGGCAGAATCATCAGATGGAAAGAAAACAAAATATCATAGAAATCTTCATGCAGTCATGGCAAAACCATTTTCACAAAAAGCAAGACAGCTTGCATTGGATGCTATTGCGAAAATAGCTGCAGAGCAGGAACAAACAGAAATAGAAGAAGCAAAAAGAATCATAGGTTATGACGGTGGCATCTATGTCAATAATCAAGGCAACCAATTTGAGACTGCTGCGGAAGTTGCTGATTTGTATATGAGATTAATCTCTCCAAAATTAACATTAGGTTTATTTGATCAAGTTAGATATGAAGCACAAAAAACTGATGATTTGAGGTCAATGACAGATAGATTTGAAAAAGAGCAGGAAGGATTAGATTACATAAGACAGACATTAGCAAGAGTAGCTGAAAACTTAACACCAAGATATGCAACACTTTCAATGAATGCTGCACGTGAATTGCCTGTCTTGAAAGAAGCTGGTTTCAATAATGTTGTTCTGCTTTCATTTCCTGTTAACTATGGTGTTGGTCTGGTTCCTGATGAACAAGTTGACCATCAAAGAACAATTGATGCAATAACAAATGCAACCAAACCATATATTGTTCCTGTCTTAAAAAATATGATTGAGATGGCTGAGCAGTATATGAGATAATAAACAAAATTTGTTCCGTCAAATAAATTCGACCACCACCAGTCAAAGTATGTAGAGCCATAAATGCTACGCATTTAACGCCGATGGCATGCTCGCTTCGCTCGGGTCGAATTTACGACCCTTTTTTTCCACCAAAGATTATTGTTGTAAACCACCAATGAGATACATTGGTGGAAAAAAAGAGTCAAATAAATTCGACCACCACCAGTCAAAGTATGTAGAGCCATAAATGCTACGCATTTAACGCCGATGGCATGCTCGCTTCGCTCGGGTCGAATTTACGACCCTTTTTTTCCACCAAAGATTATTGTTGTAAACCACC
>JBDRKY010000048.1:0-8109 GCA_043813525.1 Candidatus Woesearchaeota archaeon | reverse complement strand
ATCTCAAAAATAAAAAACTTAAAGAAGAATTCACAAAAACAGTGACATTAACCAAAGAACAAGAAAAAATTATGAAAGCAGTAGATCAAAAAATCTTAAAGCGTTGTGTATAAAAACTACAGCAAACTCAGGTAATTAGTTTTATATTAATGGATTATTAGATTAGAAATACTTAAATTTATGTTAATTATCTTTAGTTAAATTTATAAATAATAACTAACAAGGAATGAACATATGGTTAGTAGAAAAAGGGGTAATAAGAGAGTAGGCTCTGGAAAAAGTCTTAGAAAAAACTATGCAAAGGAGTCAAATAAAGCAGTTATACCACAAAAAGTTCCTAAAACAAGAAGTAAAGCTAAAGAAAAAAGCATCAAACACCATCTAAAAAATATTCATAAGCATGTATACCACCATATAACACAACACCCAAAAAAGCTTCATGCACAGATTTATCATAGCTTCAGAAGAAGAAAACATATTGAGCATGAGAATCTTCCTAAATGGAAAAGAAAATTTCTTGGATTCAATGAAAAACATTTAGAATGGCTGGAAAACTTTGTTGACAGAGCAATACCTTGGTTAGTATTGATATTATTATTTATAATCATAGCAGAATTAGGTAATGAGATAAATCATTTGTTTGAACTGATGTTTCATAAAACCAGTCATCTTTTAGAATTGGCAGCTGAATTTGCGCATCATTATCATACTCAAGTTATAATTGCTGACAAGACAATCATTGGCTTTTTTATTGTTGATCTGTATTTCAATTTTTTTAGAAAAGCTACATTTTTAAGTTTCCTAAAAAGTTTTTTCCTTGATATAATCGCAATACTGCCTTTAGGTTTTTTAGCAGGGATAGCTACAACACAAGTATCAACAGCACAGACAGCTACTCATATCGCAGTAGACTCACAAAGGATTGCAACAAGATCATTAGAAAGCGGTAAATTATTAGAGGCTGGAAAAATTGCGCGATCAGTAAAAACATTAAGGATAATACGGATAATCACAAGACTGCCGCGGCTTTTGCGATTATATAGATTATATTATTTTTTTGCTCCTAAGAATAAAAATAAGAAAAACAAAAGTAAGAAAAGTAAAACAAAAATAATAATATAAGAGGGATATAAAATGCTGGAGAAAACAAAAAATAAAGTTGATAAATTAGTAAATATATTAATTCCCCCATCCTTAGTTCTGCTTCTTGTTGTTACAATAATAGAATTATTTTTTAGTGTCAGCAAAGGAATGTCTTATTTTATTGATATATTTGATATTTATGTTGTAGCTATATTTGCTATTGATCTTTATTTCAGATGGTTTGAAACACCTCAACTAATTCCTTATATAAGAAAACATTTTTTGGATATAATAGCCACAATACCTTTTAATTTATTTTTCTTAGGTATTGAAGGCCTTGCATTGATCAAAGGGTTGCGAGGAGTAAGATTGATTGCAAGAGTTTCTAGGCTGGCTAAACTTGCAAGATATACCAGACTATTAAGGCTTCTCAGATTTGGTGCAAGAGCTCCAAGATTTTTAAGATTCAGAAAACATGTAAAAGCTGTAAAGATAAGAAAAATACAGCCGCATGAAAAAGAGATGAAAGGCGTCCTTAGTTTCAAGGTAATTCTTTTAATTACAATAAACTCAATCATGGGTACTGGCATTTGGTTCTTGACATCTGCAGGTGCAAAATATGCTGGACCAGCTTCATTGATTTCATGGGGGATTCTTTCTTTAATCTCAATTTACATTGCCATGTGTTTCTCTGAATTAACTTCTATGTTTCCAAAAGCAGGTGGAGTATATGAATTTGCAAAGCAGGCTTATGGGCGATTTTGGAGCTTTGTCATAGGTTGGACAACATCAATTGCCGGCAGTGTCACTATTGCGATGCTTCTGTTAGGTGCATTGCAATACTTGATCCCTATTAATTATTCATTCACTTACATTCCAATTGCTATCGCCTTAATCATCTTATTCAGCATGGTAGCATACAGAGGGATGCAGACATCAACTGTTGTGCTTGTAACATTTGCTATAATCACTT
Organism: Candidatus Woesearchaeota archaeon; assembly: GCA_043813525.1. Lineage (GTDB taxonomy): Archaea > Nanobdellota > Nanobdellia > Woesearchaeales > DSVV01 > JBDRKY01. The sequence goes on along the minus strand of JBDRKY010000048.1, from coordinate 6,053 downwards.
TAACTGCTGTTATCGCTATCATCATTCCAGGATTCATAAATTTTAAAGTTGCTAATATTAATCCATTTTTCGTATTCCCGACAATGAGTGTTCTTTTGGCAATCTTTTTCATTGCTGAAACATTCTTTGGATGGGAAAGCGCTATATTCCTTGCTGCAGAGACAAAGAACCCAACAAAAGTAATGCCTAAAGCATTGATCTATGGAACAATAGTCATTGCCTTGTTATCTTTTTTCCTTGCATTCACTGCAATGGGAACAATCCCATGGGCTGAATACGCAAACTCTGTTGCACCATTGCGAGATTTAGGAAGCATACATTTCGGTGACACAGGGGGGATAATATTTTCAGTATTGATCTTTGTATCTGTGATTGGAGCAACTGCAGGATGGATTGTAACTGCTCCTAGGCTTCTGATGTCAATTGCTGAAGACAAACTTTTTTTTATGCATTTTGCAAAGATACATCCAAAACATAAAAGCCCTTATATATCAATCATTTTTCAGGCAGTAATAGTTTCAATCTTAGTGATTATTGGAGCTGGCTCATATGAAACTTTATTGCATATGCTGATCCCATTGATTTTGGTTGTATATTCAGCTGTCATGCTAAGTGTTGTTATTCTCCGTTTCAAGAAACCAGATACACCACGCCCATATAGAGTAATTTTTGGAAAGGTTGGCCCATTTATAACCATAATATTTATGGCTTTTCTATTGATTATGTTCATAAAAGAGACACATGGAGCTTTAGATATATTAAGGGTTTCTGCAGGGTTGGTAGCATTTGGCATTCCTGCATATTTTGCGATTGAATTATTTTATGAAGCTAAATATGTTCATATGAGAAGAGATTTAGCAGCTAAGATGCAGCATCATTATCATCATAAAAACCCATTATCAAATATATTTATTGATAAAGTAATTTCATTGGTAGGCCCTATCACTAAAGATAAGGTGATTGTTGATTATGACTGCAGAACAGGAACATTTACAAAAAGAATAATAAGAAAAGAATTTGAATATAAGCAGATACATGCTGTTGATTCCTCAAAGCATGAATTAAAACATTTTAAAGGATATGTTAAGCATCTGCATAAAAAGCATAAGGAAAAGATACAGATTCATTTCAACAAATCATGGAAATTACCTGACAAAATAAAAAAAACAGACATATTTGTATCCTTTAATACTTTAGGTTATGTCAAAGATATCCCTGTATTCCTTAAACATCTGAAAACAAAGATGAACAAAAAAGCAAAATTCTGCTTTTATGTAAAGAACTGGATCCTTAACATGACACCAAACGCCTTAATCGTAGAAGATGACAAACAGATAAATAAGCTATTTGCTGATGCAGGTTTCAGGGTAAAAATAATAAGGAAAAAAAGGCCATTCAAAGAAGAAATGTTTGTCTATGGCGGATTTAAACAGAACTTATAAAATGGAATGATTTCAATTATCTTTTCTTTGATTCTAATCTTTTTTTCTTGGTTTATAGTGATAATATATCCTTTTTTCTGTTTGTAGATCTCCATTGCATTTAATAAAGATTGGATTTCTCTTTCTTCATTTTCTTTTTTTGAAATATCCCAGCAGGCATTAATCAAGACATTTATTTTGAGGCCTTTCTTAATTATAAAATCAACTTCTTTTTCATCTTTGTGATAAAATACATCACCCTCATTATTATTTAACAATTCAAGATAAACAGCATTTTCCAGCAGATTGCCGAACATATCTTTGAATTGAAATGCAACTGCATTTCGCATGCCATTATCAATAAAATAAACTTTTCTTTCATTTGCCATCTGTTTTTTAAGAGAATAAGCAAACATTCTATTAAAAAATATCAGATAAGATGATTCCAAAAATGCAGAATAGCGTTCAATGGTTTCTACTGAATTTTCATTAAGCATATTTTTGATAGAATTAAAAGAGATAGGTTCACAGAAATTAGCAGCATAAAACAATGCCAAATTCTTTATTTTAGGCAGATCTCTGATCTTATATCTGTGCACAATGTCTTTAACAATGATATCATTAAAATAAGAGGTTAATAATTCATTCTTAATCAATTCATTCTTTGTCAATATTACTTTAGGAAAACCCCCTTCTTTCAAAAATTGTCTGGATAATTCAATCAGCTTATTTTTATTGCGGATTAATCCAATTTTAGAGTTTCCAATTTTATTATTTTTTGTATTTAAATTGATCTTCATCCCTTTGAATAGCAGATACTCTGAAAAGTTTAATGGATAAACATGTACAGTTAAATGCCTTCCTGTCAGCAAAGTTGAAAACTCAGATGATAATAATGTAGCAGAAGATCCTGTGACAAATATCTTGATATTTTCTTTACGATCATAAAGGCTTCTGACAAAATGTTCCCAGCCCTCAATTTTTTGGATCTCATCAAATATAATATATATTTTCCCTTTAGGATTAATAATTTTCTTGTATGCTTCAAGAATCTGATTTAATAGTTTTATATCCAAATATGGATAAAAAGAATCATCTTCAAAATTAATGTATAATGTATTTAGCTTGTTCACATCTTTTTCAGAAATGAGATATTTAATCAGTTGATATAAAATTGTTGATTTTCCAGATCTCCTTATGCCAGTTACTACTACAATCTCATCTGTCTTAAGAAACAATTTCAGCTTATCAAGATATTTGCTTCTAGTGATACCTGTTTCAAGTGGGGTTTTCCAAAAATTCCATTTATCTAATGTTTCAATAATCTGCTCATTTGTTATCATTTATAATCATAATACACTAAGTCATATAAAAATCTTTCGATATATCGAACAATATCTGCCAAAATTAACCGATATATCGAATGATTTTTATTAATTAAGGGATTTGTTATTAATCAATAATTTAGAAGAACTTAAAAATTTACTTTCCCAACACTTTATTAATCCTCTTAAACCCTTCTTTAATTGTTTTTTCATCACAAGAATAAGAAATCCTTAAATAACCAGACATGCCAAAAGATTCACCTGCAACCATTGCAACACCAGCTTTATTTAAGATATATTCTGCAAGCTGTTCTGATGTTTTTATTATATTATTATCTGAAAGTTCACCAGACAAATACTTTCTGGCATCAACAAAAAGATAAAATGCACCCTGTGGTTTTACGCAGTAGAATAATTCTGAAGCTAATCTAAATGCCAGATCTCTTCTTTTTTGGAACAGCAGACTTCTTTTTTCAAGCTCTTTTTCAGGAACATCAAATGCAGCCAATGCACCATACTGTACAAATGTGCAGACATTTCCTGTGAGATGGCTCTGCATCCTGTTAATCGCATCTATTATCTCTTTTTCAGCAGCAGCATAACCAATCCTAAAGCCAGTCATTGAGAATGTTTTTGACAGGCTGTTTACAATGATTGTATTTTTTCTTAGTTTATTTGCAATTGATTTATCAGAACAGGATAAAACATTAAAACATTCAATATCATCATAAACTAATTGATCATAAGTATCATCAGAAATAATTAAAAAATCATTTTCAACAGCAAGCTTTGCAATCTCCAGCAGATCCTCTTTTCTAAAAACAGCGCCTGTTGGATTACTGGGAGAATTTATGATTATTGCTTTTGTCTTTTTAGTTATTGCTTTTTTTATTTTTTCAATATCAAGCTGAAATTTATTATTTGTATCAACAAATACAGGTTTTCCACCAGCTAATTTCACTTGCTCAGGAAAACTTACCCAGCAAGGTTTTGGAATGATCACTTCATCTCCATGATTACATATCACTTGGAATATGTTATACAGAGCTTGTTTTGCTCCGTTTGTTATTATAATATTATTTCCATCATAATCCGCTCCTTTTTCTTTCTTAAGTTTGTCTGCAATCTTTTTCCTTAGCTCAATAATGCCAGCAACAATACAATACCTTGTTTTTTTATTATCCAAAGCTTTCTTAGTAGCATTGATTATCTCTTTTGGTGGAGCAAGATCAGGTTGTCCAGCTGTAAAATCAATTATGTCTTTTCCTTCTGCTCTTAATGCATTGAGGATAGCCATAAATTTAACAGTTCCAGATTCATTGCATTCGACTGCTCTTTTGCTGAGTTTCATGACATAACTTATATTTGATGTATAATTTAAATGTTTTGTTCGAATTAGTATGTAATAAGTCTCCTTTCTTGAATATTATTGCCGCCTTATATTTGTTTTCATCATAATACAGTTCGAAGATATTTATGCTGCGAAAACCTTCTGTTTAACCAGTCTCGCTTTCAGAATGATAATCATCCAGTTTTCGCTGATGAAAACCGGCAGCAATAATATTCTTTTTTAGGAGACTTATTACATACTCGAACTATCTTAAATATTGATTGATAATATCATTTATTTAAATATCTTACGCGTATTTGTCTATTGTCCAGTGATATGTTCTTTTAAAAAAAGAACCAAAAAGCCCCTCTCTTGTCCTTCGGAGATATACACTCCCTACTGTCGAAACTTATACGAACCTAAATACAACTCTTCGGAATTTTTCACTTCGTGAAAACCGTCTTGCAGACTATTCTTCGTTCCTACGGAAGACTTAACAAGGGAAGCCGTCCCACAATCCCAAACAATTACATATAATCCACATCTATTTTCAAGAATAGAAGAGTTTACCCTACTCATTTTCCACATTTTCTTCAAATTATGCACTATGCACACCAATGAATATATTTTTTTAGATTCAGGTTTCTGTATTTTCTCTTTCATTCGCAATCGTTCTTTGAAATAATAAGGAATATCTTTCTTCTTTCTGATCTCTTTGCAGTAGAATGTCAAAATATCTTTTGCTGCCTGCATTTGCTTTGAATGTTGAGCCGTCAATTGAGATAAAGCTGAGATCAATAATATTGTTTTCAGCTGCTAATTCAACTGTTTTCTTAAAAACCTCAGTTTGACAGTTGTCAAACTTGGGTAAAAACATCCTTAACAAAATCAGGATTGTCTTTTCTGAACCTGTTTATTGTCCTGAAATCAGGTTTTACTTTTTCTGATAGATACATGAATACAAAGTTCTTTGCACAGCATACTATAAACCAATAAAAGTTCTAAGTTTTCTGACCACTCAAAACTCGAAAATCCTAAAAATTCCGTTTATGCCACAGCTTAAAATCCATTTTTATGAATTTTCGGTGGCGGATAAACCCACACAAACATAACATCGTTAAGTTCAATTTTTGTTCTGAGCTTTTACGTTGTTTTTCCTTGAAAGTCTTTTGAGGTAAAAAGTCTGAATCCTGAACCTTCTTTTTCCCAACCAGGTGCTTGAGAATAAATAAAATAATCACAACCATAAATTCTGGCCTTCTCAAATGAAGACAATGCAAAATCTACTTCGCTTGAAGGTCCATAAGTTAAGGCTATTACTTCATACCCTTTTGTCTTCAAAGCTCTCAATTTAATTAAATCAGATTGTTCATCTCTTCTAGAATACATAACAGGCCAATTTCCATCATCGCCTGAGTTTGTTCCTAAAAAACTCTCAAACAAAACAATGTCTGCAGATCCATAGTCATATCTTCTATGGGTCCCCCACCCTGTATTCACAATCATTTTCTTCTCTTGTTGATGTAATTTACAAACAAGAGAATCAATATATTCATTTGGAGCCGTTGCCCAATCAAGAAAAAGTCCATCATTTAAGTTAGACTGAAGTTTGCTTTCTTGTTGACTATCCTTTCTATGAGTATATGAAAAAACTTTAGTTCCACTAATCCGTGCGCCTTGAATAGTGTTTAAATTATCTGAAGCTAATATTCCTAAATCAAGATTAGACCAATCCTGCATAGTGGCAAATCTACTACTTAGACTTCCAAAATATATTGTAGCAACCTTCATAATACGTGTGAATGGACATTATTATATAAATTTTCAGGTTAAACCGGCACAGTATCAATAAATCGTGATTGTCTATGATTCCCCTCTATTTTTTTAATTTTTTTAGTGATTTATTTTTAAAAACTATAATATAATCATATTTTCACTCTTTTTTTGCTAAAATTTAATATTTTCTTTGATTTTTGT
>JBDRKY010000047.1:0-13061 GCA_043813525.1 Candidatus Woesearchaeota archaeon | reverse complement strand
GATATGAACTTTTATAGCAGATATTTGGATAAACAAAAATATTCAAGCACCCATCAAAAGATGTTAAAGGATTATTCTTGAGTACCGTATGCCACCATGTCTTTGACTGGTGGTAGGTACTCAACTAAATTTTATTTGACATTTTTGTAATTTGTTTTTTGTTATTTACAATTTTCGATTGTTCACAATCGCAGATTGTTGTAATTAGGAGCTTATTTTTTGTTTGTTATTTGGGATTTGTTTTTTGTTATTTACAATTTTTGATTGTTAACAATCGAAAATTGTTGTTACTTAGCTGCTTCCCATAATATGTTAAAATAATTTTTGTAAGATTCTGCCAAAGTCTTGTTTTTGATCTGAATAATCAATGGTACTTTTGTCCAGACTGATATCACAACTTCATCTCCACAGATATTTGTTGATACGTTTGAATCAAATTTTTGCGGCAGGCATTTTGCATCTGTATATTTCATGCTCTTAAGAAAGCTTATCCTTTCGCTTGCATCATGATTGTAGATATGTTTCATTGGTATCTTAAGAGGTAATCGTTTCTTGTGGAAATGAGGAATCTGTGTTTTAAGCATGACTGGAGCTTCTTTTGGTACACCATAGCAAAGGATTGGATCATTATAATTAAGAAAGTTATGCAGTATATCCATAAAAGCTTTTGTGCCCTGAAATATATGTGCTTCGCTCTTGTTCTCAGACATCTGAAGCTTTAATAGAAGTTCAGGAAGGACAGTTGTGAGACGCTCTTCTTTTTCTTTTAATAATCTGAATAGATTTTGCGGAGGTGTTGCCTGAAAATATTTCACATTTGAGACCATTGTATAAGAAACAACGCCGCGTTCAAGCATTCTCTCCAAGGCGTCATATATATTTGTTCTATGAACTTTAGATTTCTCAGCAACCTGGCCAGCTGTTGCAGAACCAAGCTCAAGCAGAGCAAGATATGCTTTTGCTTCGTTCTTGCTGAAACCTAAGTCTTCTAATATTGGTTCATACATTATTTCCCCCTGATTAATCCCTAATAAGATGTAATAATAGATTTATATAATATCTGTTCTCAGTAAGTATGTCTGGAGAATTTATAAATGTTGTCACAATAAATTATTATATTTAAATCATATACTATTGAATGTATAATCTAATCCATTTCCTGTTTTTAGTCTTCATCTTTGCATAAGTCATAGAAGTCACATTGGCCAGAATGCCATTTGCATAATGCTGATATCTGTTTTCTGTAGTCTTTCTTATTTTTGCTTTTTGTGTTTTCATGTATTAAAGAGATTTCTTTTATTGCAAATTCAACCAAATCTCTGTCAGCATCAATACACATTGGTCCTTCATCAAATTTAAGAAAATCCAGACCAACTTTGTTTGGCAAAATACCATGTTTTTCTTCATAGAGCATTGCATAGATCGCTAATTGCAGTTTATATTCTGGTGACATCTTAGCGCGTTTGCTTGTTTTATAATCTATCACATGGACTTCCTTTTTTATTTGTCCGTTAATTTCATTTTCATATTCATGGATAGCGTCTATAAAACCACGAACACCATGTATATTTGACCTGTATTCTTCTTCTGTCTTTGGTGTATGTCTTGATATGGCTTCTTTGAATGTCAATGGTGTTATTGATGTAGAGACTGATGAATTCATATCTTCTGCTACATTGTGTATGAATCTTTTCACCCAGATTTCTACCATATACTTTGTTTCCTGCTTGTAGAAATCTAATTCCTGCTTTGTTAATCCTAATTTTTCCATCTCTTCAAGGTTTGCCTGCCAGTGTTTTTTGAAGAGTTCCATGATTATTATTCTAAGATCAAACATGAAACTGTCCTGATTCAAATGTTCAACATTTACCAGGAAAAAATCTTCAAGAACAGAATGTGTAAGTTTCCCTCTTACCAGATGAATAGAAGGCAATGATTCTAATTTTTCAATGTAATGATAATAATATTTTCTAGGGCATTGTTTGAATGTGTTTATTGAAGAAGGTGACTGAATACGCGGAAATTTAGTTGTAGCGATTTCTTCAGGTTTTCTGTCTGCTATTTCATTCTTTGATTCTACCACCTCATTCTTTGATTCTACTATATCATTTCCTGACAGGTCTAATTGTGTTTCTTGTTTATTTATAATATTATCACTATTAACATTATTAATCTGTAATTCCTCTTCTTTTAATTCAGCTTCCATCTGATCCCTCTTTTTTAATCTCAAAAAATTAGTAAGCAATAACCCTGTTTTAAGAGACTTATCACATATTGACTAAAATATTTAAGTAAGTTTTAGCTATAAATCATATCAATAATTGGTGTTTTATAAAGATTTTTGTTATGAAAGATATATTCTAAAGAGTTTTTGATTATAGCTAAACCCAATATACTACCAAAAATTATTTAAACCGCAATAGTAAGGGGAATTAAATTAATAAAGTTTGACAGATCTTATAAAATGTGGCTCGCAAAATTAAGAATTAAGCACGATTGTATCATTGGAAATAGATGTAAAAAGTTTAATTGCTCTTCTTTAGGTTATCCTCTTGATTTTTATGAAGAGAAAGGGTATGATTATTTTTTTCATTTTGAGAAATTAAGCGGGGAAGAAAAAGAGATTAACAGATTCATATCAGATTTAAAGAAAGATAGGCATATACTCAATTTAGAAGCTGAAAACAATACGCTTTTCTTCACATACAAGACAAGATCAAAAAAAACAAAAAGTGAAATGCCGGCACAATCATATATTAAACAAGTTTTTCATCTAAAACCTGTATTAGTTGATACAAAAGGATTTGAATATTGGGAGATTGGCTCATGGAAAAAAGAATCAATAATTAGATTCATAGCAGAAATTAAAAATAAAACTGAAGGATTAGAAGAATTTAAGCTTGTTAGCATTGTAAAATCAAAATTAAAAGACATTCATTTCCCTCATATAATGCCTTTTATGACTTTTAATCAGGAAAAAGCTCTGATGCTGGCGCAGAAAGAAGGCTATTATGAGTTCCCAAGAATGATAGAGTTGAGGCAACTTGCCAATATAATGAGAATATCTTTATCAACCTATCGGGAGCATCTAAGGAAAGCAGAGAATGCTGTACTTAAAAACTTTTAATGTTAGATTAAATCTTTTTTAGCATTTCTATCTTTTTCAGCTTAAACTCTCTTGGATTAAGTTCAATATATTTTATTTCCTTGAAATTGTTGATGATTGATTTCAGGCGTGTTCTGAAATGCTCAAGCCTGTATCTTTTCAGGATTTTTCTGTCAATGTGCTGTTCCAAAATTCCATTTTTACCACATTCTTCTTGAATTGTTTACCATATTACTATATTCTTTTAATCAAATATCTTTTCTTTTTTCAACCTATTTTCAAATGCTGTTAAGAAATCTTTTGCATACCATTCTCTTAGATTCCATAAATCAACAAATAGTTGTGCAGTTGTTGTAATTCTTATATTCCTGACTAAATCCAAACATAAATCCATTCTTGAATCTTTTTTTAATATGAATAAGTTTGGCGGCTTATTTGAAGGTGGAAATCTTTTTTTAATATCCTCTAAATATTCCTCTTCTAAATATACATAAACTTCTGAATAATCAGCAGGTACATCTTCAAGCTTGAACTTATATGCGCTGTAACATCCATAAATAACTTTTGCCGGCATCAATGATTCAATATTTCTAACAGGCATTTCTGCCCTTGTCTTGTATATTATGTCTTTCTCAAGATTTCTGAGAGATGCCCAATAAAATAATATTTTTCTCGTATCAATAACAACAAAATTCTTTAGCTTAACATTTACTGCATTCATTGCCTTTAGTGGCTTTATCGCAAGATTCACTGTGCTAATGGATATATTCAGTGCCTTAGCTAATTCAAGCTGTGTCATTGTCTTATTTTTCTTTTCAATTGCATTATACAATATTTCCCTTAATACTAATTCTATTTTCTTCATAATATATTTATATTAATCCTAAATACTATATAAATGTTTCGATTTTTTAAGAAAGTAATATAATGGTTTATACAATAAATTAAATAAATATTAACCGCACTATTGCGGGTAAAATAACTAATAACATTGTGTTATATATGATTTTGTGAGTTCAGATGATATTAAATAACATGGAAATTAAAAATTTCAATGAGGACAAAAGCTTGATTAAAGCTGGTTGTATTCATCATAAGTGACGTTCTATTTAGTTTTAATAAAATAAATTACAATAGATACTTTAATGTATTACTTAGATGAAAATAATAACTTAAATGACGGAGGAAAATAAAATGAGAACAGAACAAAAAAAATATAAAATCTTTTTAGATAAAAAAACAGGTGAAAGAAAAACATTTGAAGAGATGAAAGAAGGAAATACAAGGACTTTTGCTGAAGAATATACTGTTGATTCTGATGCAGTAACTAAAACACCTGTCAATGGAATTGAAGTAGTTGATCTACTTGATGATAATGGTAAGGATCTTATTAAATTATCTGCTAATGAGAGAAATTTTGAACTTTCTGTGCTTGTAAATGCTTTGGCAGGAAGAAGCAGAAAACAATTGAGAGATAAAATTGAACAAAAAGTAAGATCAAAACAATGGGATAAGAGACAATTAGGGATTTATTTAGATGTTTTTAGTAGATTAATAAGAGATCAAAATATAACAGATGAACAAGACATGTCTTTAGTTCTTTCTATGATAGGGATGTTTAGGTATGAAGTAGAAAATAGTTTTAGAAACGGCAAAATAGGTTATTATCAAGGTACATTTGTTTTACCAGAAGATGTCAGATATATGCTTCCAGATAGAGGAACTTATCTTGAAATTGGAATGGGGCCAGGAGATAATATTATAACCTTAGCAGAAGAAAAAAAGAATGTTAAATTTGTTCTTGGTTCTGATATTTCTCCTTCAATGGTATACAGAGCAATGAGAAAATACAAAGGTAATGTGTCTAGTGGGCTATACCAAAGAAAACAAAGAAGAGTTTCAGATAGTTCATCTCAACAAAGTGCTTTTTTTGTTGCTGATGCCCAAGATCTTCCATTAGTTGATGAATCAATAGATGTTGCAATAATTTGTAATGCATTAGATAGAATACCAACTGCAACTACAACAATGGGAAGAATAGGAAGTCTTGTAAGACCAGGTGGATATATAGTAGTAGCACAGTGCAACCCATTTCAAAATGAATTTGTCCAAGATGGTTTTACTTTTTCCTATGTACCTAATGGAGAAAGATTAAACTCAGTTGATGATGCAATATCTGCTTCAGGCTTAACACAAACATTCAGAAGAGATAATCCTTGCAGATGGGAAATTGAAACTTTGCTTTATGGAAAAGAGCAATTATATGTAGATGTCGCAATAGGACAAAAATAAATATGAAAATAAAAATAATTGAATTAGGAGGAAAATAAAATGACAGCAATACCAATAAATGAGAATATACCTATCCTGAAAGGATTGGATCTGACAACAAAACAGATGGATGAAGCATTAAAAAAAAATTTAATGCTTTCAGTAGATATAGAAACATCAAATGTCTGTAATCTTAACTGCAAATATTGTTTTAGAGATGTTTATGGAACAAAAGATGCATTGAAGAATGAGCTTTCATTGAAACAAAGGCTTGAACTAATCAAGCAGGCAAAAGAAGGAGGCTGTGAAACAATAAAGATAACTGGGGCTGGCGAGCCTTTTGCAGACAACGATATTTGGCCAATGATTGAACTTTCAAATAAACTAGGGATGTGGGTGATGATCTTTACAAATGGAAGTTTACTTGATGACGAAAAGATTGAAAGATTATACAATATGAAAGTTTCATTGATTGTAAAATGCAATTCAATGGATGAAAATAAAGAAGATGAGATGGTTGGCAGGAAAGGCTATGCAAAGATAAGAAATACAGTTCTTCAGAAATTGATAGATAAAGGTTTTAATAAAGACATTTCTGGAAATACAAGCGATAATCAAAATAAAAAATCAGAAATAAAAGGTGAAGTTGAAAGAGGAAAAATTAGAATTGGAAAGATTACAAGATTAGGCAGAGATTTAGTAATAACTAACATCAACAAGGATGAAGTATATGATGATCTAAGATGGTGCAGAAAGAATAATGTTTGGCCTATTTTCAGGCCGTTAATGCCTATTGGTGCAGCTGTGAATGTAAAAGAATGGGAAATAACTAAAGAAGAAACAAAAGAGATGTATGAGAAAGCAAGGGAGATTGACAGCAAAGAGTTTGGCATTGATTATAATCTGACTTTGCCATATATGGGTGGAGTATGGTGCAGACAGCTGCATTATGCAATCTATGTGAACATTTTGGGTGAGGCATATCCCTGCACAGGCTCAAAAAAGCTGTTAGGCAATTTCAAGTTTCAGACATTAAAGGAAATCTGGAACAATAATGATGCAAAGAAGATAAGATGCACACCATATGATAGCTGTCCTTTGCGTGAGAGCTATTGGAGAGGAGATAAGAATTATGATTGTGTGTAAAAGTTAGAACATTATCAAAAACCTTTAAAAACCCAAAATCATTTCTTTTATTTTATGACAGACAGAAAAACACCAATTGTGGTAACACAAAGGCAGCAAGACCTGCTATTAGATATGGTTGGCAGAAAGATGCCCTGTGACTATTTTGGTTTGTTAGGTACTTATATTGTTCAGAGGGTTTATCATGAACTGCATGAATTAAGGAAAGTATCTAATCTGCTTAGACCTGAATTTTCAGAAAGAACAGAACATATGTTGGATGTGGTTATGTTAGAAATTATCCAAGAAAGAAGACCTGATTTTTTTGCTGATGTACCCTCTATAAGATGTTCTGGTCGTTTTGATATTACAAACGCATATAGAGCTATGCTTGAAAAAGATCCTAATTTAGCAATAGCAGAGGATTATGAAATACCAAGACATTTAGGTTTTGAATCATATGCCAAAAAAGCTTATGATGTAACAAATTTAGATGTTCTTCTGCATGAATTTATTATGCTTCCTTTGATGGAACATGATTGTCAAAGTTCAGATGTTCATGATACTTTAGGTTTGAATAACTTGGATGATACAGATGCTTTAAATTCATTTGTAACTGTATTTTGCAATGCATACATTAATGCTGTTATGGCTGCTTTTCATATCAACCAAAGAAGAAGAGAAAGATATGATGTATCTGTTTTAGCAGAAGATTGTGAAGGCAAAGAAGGGATTATTGCAGATATTGATAGGATATTTGGCAACTTAATTATAGAACCAGCAGATATTTCAAAAGCTGTTGCAGAATCTATTGAATCTGATGCTTTTGATCTTGCTGAAATTGGATATGAAAATAACGCACTATTTAATATGGCAAAAATTCTTAGGAGATTAAAAGATGTTCATTATGTTAGCAGATCATTTTCTCCGATTGCTGTGTGTACAAAAGGACATCATATTGAATATCTTGCAGTGGTTGATTCAGTTTTAGAAAGAACAATAGTAAGGCAAGAAGTAATATCTGAAGTAAAATCAGGAGCAAGATATAAAGCAAGATTTGATGTTAGAAATTTAGTTGTTGTCACTGATGATAATGTGAAATATTTAAATCCAAATATATTTAGGACATTTACAGAGAAACATATCCATGATATTATCAAAGGTGATTTAGGCAGAGATTATACAGATAAATATAGAAAAGTGAGTTTAAGCAGTGATGTGTGTTCTGGGTTTTAAGAACTAATAACCCACTTATTATTTTTCTTTTTTTCAATTATAATTACTTCGCAATCATCCATTGTTTTATCATGTTCTTTATCTTTTACAATCTCTCTAATAATACATCTTATTGATCCTGCATGTGAAACAATTGCGATTGTATTTAGACCTTCATTTTTAGAATGTTCTATCAACCTATTAAATGCATTAACAACCCTTTCTTTAAAATTTTCATAACTTTCAGAATTTTTCACATCATGATACAAAGGTTCTTTTTCTAATTTCTTAACTTATTTAGCTTGCTTTATACCTTCTTCAGTAAGATGATCATCATAGTTACCACCATACCTATCTTCTATATCGCTTGTACTTTCTCCATGTCGTATTAAAAAAACTTTCATATTCTTCCCTTTACATCATAACATTTAAAATCATTTTTTTCAACATCAGACTCAACCCCATCTTCATCTCATCAATCCAATCAGCCAGCCAATCCCTATAAAATAAGTCAATAAATAAGCAATTAAAAAGCTTGGTACAAATGGTATGCCAACTTTTATTTCTATTTTATGATTTAATCTGCCTAATTTTTTTAGTTTAATTAGTTTTTCAATTTGTTCTTTACTAATACCTAAATCTTTTGGTCCTGCAATATATTCCATCTTTTGTCTTACTTTTTTGTCACTGGCATTTTTTATACTTTTTTTACTGATTTTATTATTGTTCTCAACTTCGCCTTTTTTATCTGCATTGATAATCTTTCCTTTTTCAGTCTCAACTCTAACATAAATATCTTTGTTTATCCATTCACCTTCAGTTAATTCTTCTGGTTCAACGTGTTTGATCATCGCCACTTTCTCTATTGATTTCACAAAATGGAACATATAGAACAATAATATAAACATTCCAACTAACCATAGAACAACAATTCTTATGAAAAAATCATGTGCTATGAACACTAATCCTAAAGCAACCAAAACCAAAATAAGCAGTACAATCTTGATTATCTTTGATTTTTTTGTATTTATCCTTGTTTTCATATCTTTCAAAAATGCTTTTCTGTTATGGATGGCCATCCCAATCCCCCAGATTAAACCATAAAATGCACCTGCAATGAATATATAGATTATAAACCCAAATAAGAATGGTATATTTGTTTTCCAGCTGATGATTGTGTTGCTGAATATGCTATTAATTGTTTCAAAAGAAAATATATTAATGATTTGATAAGAAAATATATTACTTGCTGCTTCAGAAGAAAAAGCAATAGGAATTCCTATCAGCGCTCCCAATCCCATCAGCATCTTGCTGTCTCCTCCACCCCATTGGCCTGTATAAAACATAAGACAGCCAAGAGCAAACATAGTCCCCAGCCCTAAAAGGCTTCCAATAATTATTTTTGGATCTGTTAATATAACAGATAATATTAAAGAAACTCCAATTCCAATCAACACCAATCCATAATTAATCCAGTCAGGAACTTCTCTTGTCTTAAGATCAGTATATGATCCTATGATCAGTGTTACTAAACCTATTGCAAATATTACATTATTCATTTTTTTCATTACTTTATTGTAATTATTTATATTATAAAACCATTTGGTTAGTAATAATAAATAATTACAAGGTAGTAAAGTTTATAAACTTTATTGTCTTCCATGAATTATGCTTGACGTCCTTAATTTTCTTAAGAAAAAAGATAAGCCTGCAGAGATTAGACATCTTGCGATATCTATCAAAGGTGTATTGAAATGGTCAAAAAAAAATGACAAGCCGTTAGATGAAGCTTTCCTGAGAAGAGACATGGTTATCTTAAGTCTTATTAGCATGATGGTTGAGAAGAATATACCAATTCTTACAATTTATGTCCTGCCTCAAAAAGTGATTGGTGTTAGTGGTAAATATGAGCTTGGTGAAAAGTATCAACAAGATTATGAAACAGTCAATTATCTGTCAAATTTTTTTAGAAAGTTAGTCATTGATGAGATTATCAGTAAAAATAAGATAAAGATATCTGTATTAGGAAAATGGTATGGTTTGCCTGGCATGATTGTTGAATCTATAAAATCAATTATTGACAAGACAAAGGATTATGATCATTTCTTTCTTAATTTTTGTGTTAATTATAATGGACAGGAAGAGATAATAGATGCTTTTAATCTGATACAGAAAGAGATTCATGATGGGAATATAGATAGTGAACTTCAGCCATTAAACAAGAATCTGATCAAGGAGAATACTTATAGTTCATATTTCATCCCTCCTGACCTGATCATAGAGACAGGTATTGACCACAAGTTTTCTGGGCTTTTATTGTGGGATAGTGTTAATGCCAGGATATTTTTCATAGACAAACTATTTCCTGATGTCAAGAAAGATGATGTTGAAGAAATCATTGATAAAATGGCAAAAGATTAGTTTTCAAACTTTTATTCTTTCTCCAAGAATCCTAATCCTTCATCAACATTGCTTATCTCAACACCTGTTGACATATCTCCTACTATAAAACCATTTGAGTTGATTATGATACCGCTTCTTAGATGCATACTTCCAAAATTCACAGTCGCATATGTGCATTCAACATTTAGCAGTTTTTTCAGGGTATCTTCTTCTTTTTCAAGTATTGTCTTTGCAGCAACAGCCTTATTCTTTCTTGTTACACATAATGATCCTGGTATGCCATGCATCCATATCTCACCAGGTATCAGATTTACTCTTAATGCTGTTCTTATCTGTTTCTTGACCCTAGCACTATAGTCAGGATTTACCAAAGCACCTATATCATTGCATAATATGTTATTGCCAAGAGCTGTTAATTCAGTTGAGATAATCTCAATTCTCATACCTGCTTTTTTGCATATCTTATCTAATTCTATTATCTCATTTTCCATGATTATTGATGGGACTAATATGCATTCATTGTTTCCAACACAAAAAACACCGATCAAGTCTGTGCTGCATAAGCTGATTTGATGCACTGGTACTTTTAGTGCTTTCTCTATGTCTTTCACAGCTTTGCTGTTGAATCCTTTACCAACTAAGCAAATCTTATCATTTGCCCATCCGAATAATCCAACATTTGGATTGCTTTGATAATTTATTTTTAATATGTGCATGTTTAATCATCTCTATTTCTTCTTATCTTTTGTTTTATCAAATATTGCCAACGCATCTTTTTCTTCTAATTCCTCTGATATTTTGTAAGCGGTTCTTATCTCTTCGACATCTTGCTTGATTGTTTCAGGTGTCATAACTTTATCTTTTGGCATGAATATATCAATATTTGCCAGATGGAATTCTTGTTCTAAGCATATTTTCTGCTGGTTTGTAAGGTGCAATAGAGGGATGAATGTATATATCTTATCTTCTTTATTATCAGATTTAAGCAGTTGTGAAAAAGTCATCTTTTCCATCTTTTTGCTTAGGAAATAATTCATGATATCTTCATATATGCTTCCAATATGGTGTGTTATATCTATTTTCTGTTTAGGGATCTCCATAGTAAAATCTTCATTATCTTTAAGTCTTTTTACTCTTCTTTTTCTGACTTCTAATGCCTGCTGTAATGCTTCCATCAGATCATAGACACTAACTTTTCTTTTTCTTGGCTGTGGTGTTCTAGGTATAAGTTTAAATTTTTCTTCATCTGAAATCATGCGTCCTTTTTCAAGGTACTGCTCTTCAAGCTCTTCATAGAATTCATCTTCACTCTGTTCTCCCATCGCAATCAGCCTGTCAAGCTCACTAAGATCATCTGTCAGCAATTTATTTGATTTCAATCTGAGAAGTATAGCAGCTGCTAATATGATTTTACCTGAGATCTTAAAATCCATCTCTTTGAGCTTTTTGACCATCTCCAGGAATCTTTTGGCCAATGCAGATATATCAATATCCCATGGATTCATCTCTTCGCTCTTCACAGCACTGTATATCATATCTTTCCATGTGACATCCTGCTTCTCAAAGAGCATATTGAACAGTTTCTCTTGCATACTACAAAAGTCATATATAGTATTTATAAATGTTTTTACTGAAATCAGTTTAAATTGATATGTTAACATACCCCTATTGGTGTCATTCCAAAATTTGCTTAAGATATTTCTGCAGAAATCTTGCAAAAACACACATCTTAATTATCTGAACAGGTTTCTTAGCCAATTAAAAAACTTATTGAGAAATCCTATGTCTTCTTTTGGTACTGCTGAATCTTCTAATTTAATTGGCGCTGAACTTTGTTTTTCCGGTTTCATAACTTCAATTTCGTCATTAAATTTTTCATGATGCTCTTTTCCTATAGCTTCTCTCTCAACGTAACCAGGGCAATAATTGGGATGATTATTACAAAACATATCACATTTTTCTTCAATCTCTTTTGATTTTGGTTCAAAACAATCAACTCCTGTTTCTTTAGGATTCCATTCGCCTGTAACCAATTCATCTGTTTTGTCTTCTGCATATGGTTTATAACTTGAATAATCATCAATAGAGCCAATAGCATACAAATTATTATCCCACGCACCAAAATAAACAGTTCCATCAGAACCAATTGCAGGGCCTGCACCAATAGAGCCAAACGAACCCAATTTCCATTTTAAAGTGCTGTTAGGATTAAATGCGTAAAAATACCCGCTGTTTGCGCCAACATAGATTGTTCCATCAGAACCAATTGCAGCTGAACAAGCAATCCCTTCAAATGCTTCAGGAGTTTTATATCTCCATTTTTGTTTTCCATCAGGGCTTAGAGCATAGAAATAAGTATCCCAAGATCCAACATATATTGTTCCATCTTTTCCAATTGCAGGAGTAGCACTAACACCATTACCAGTACTGAATTTCCATATCTCTTTTTCTTCTGATGTTAATGCATAAACATCTCCCTCTTTTGTACCAAAATAAATATTTCCATCAGTACCTATGGTAGCTGCACCTTCCATCCATAGTTTGACATCAAATCTCCATTTTAGTTTTCCCTGTGGTGTAACTGCTACAACTTTTCCAGCATCTTCTTTTGATTTATCTATAGAAA
Organism: Candidatus Woesearchaeota archaeon; assembly: GCA_043813525.1. Classification (GTDB taxonomy): domain Archaea; phylum Nanobdellota; class Nanobdellia; order Woesearchaeales; family DSVV01; genus JBDRKY01. Next base: position 315 of record JBDRKY010000047.1, on the reverse strand, counting down.
TTATTCCTGCGCCTATATATATTGTGCCGTCAGGACCAATAGCTGGAGGTGTTGTTACACCTGTTGGTTCTTTATATATCCATTTTAATTTGCCTTCAGAAGTTATTGCATATAAGCCAGCATCGAAATTTGGGTCATTAGATCTTGCAGATCCTATATAAATTGTCCCATCACTTCGGCACAGTATCAAATTCTCGTGAAATATAAATAGTAGTAGTCATCTTGTTTTAATTATATACCCAAAACAAGAGGTGACTACTACAATGGATGTTATACATACCACATTTAAAAATTTTACAGTTTTTTCTGAGATTT
>JBDRKY010000046.1:0-98548 GCA_043813525.1 Candidatus Woesearchaeota archaeon | reverse complement strand
CTTTTAGCTCGTCCTATCCCCAACCTTTTTATAAATCAAAGATTTACAAACCCTCAAACAAATTTGAGGAAAGGTTGGGGTACAATTTGAAGGAACTTCAAATGTACACATAATCTAAGATTATGTTGTATTACGGACTCGTAGATTAGGAACAACTTTTATAATTTAAAATCTCACCCTAAAGGGTGTGGTATTAAACCCATATAAAATCTCTGGTGAGATTTTAAATAAAAAAATATAACTTAAAAATAAATAATTAAAATGGCAAAAGAAATAGAAAATATTGATACAGATATAATTAAAAAGATTCATGGCTATTGGAAAGAATGGCATATTTCAAAAGGAGGAAGTGTGAGATCCTTAGAGCTGATTGTAGGTATTGATTCTAGCTCCAGCAAATCTGAGGGGCTTGTTGAAGCTGTATTGAATTCAAAAATAAGTGCATTATTTAATAAAGCAAAATATCACATGGATAATAGTAGTTATGATGATGCAATCGCTACTTTGAGATATTTGATGCTTATGGATGAGGCTCATGAGATGTTAATTACTTCAACAGATGCTAAACAGAAAAATCCAACTAAAATAAATAAATTTCTTGAAAATCATACAATTTGTGGGTATAATCTTAAAATGCATGGTCTTTCTTTAAAATGTTTAAGTGATGTGCTTAAATCTGCAAAAGAAAAAGCTGGCCGTATATTAGCACATCATTATATCAATCAGAGAGGTTATATTGATGCTGCTGATATTCTTGATAAATTAGCTACAGATTGCAAAATTTCTGGAGATTTTATTGAGGTAAGAGCAAAACTGCATTATCATAATCAGAATTATCAAACAGCATCTAATCTTTATGAAAAATTATTTCGTTTAGAAAGTAAAGAACAGAAGCAGAAGAGGCAGCATTTCAAAGATATGCTTCTATCATCAGTAATAGAATTTAGGAAAAATAATCCAAACAAAGATCCTTTATGTCCTAATTTATATGAGATTGGATGGGGGCTTGCTGTATTCTATTCATCTTCTGACACTATGTTATCTGGTATCTATTTAGAGTATGCTATAACACAATTAAATGATATTTTATCAGATGATATTTGTATTGAATCTGCTAATGAATTAAGACAAGTGAAACAAACTTATTTTGCTTTTTATAGAGATTTAGTCATAGGTTTAGTTGATAAATATATTGCATCCAAGGGTGCAGTTGGTTTAGATAATGCTGCTACTAGTATTAATGATATAACTAATATAAATGCTACAAGTGATTCAAATGATATTGATGGTATTGTTGATGTAAATGTTTCTACTGGCTCATTAAAATATAGTGCAGATTTAAATGATAGATTAAAACAACTAATATCATTATCTGATCTTGATTATGATCTAATGCTTAAACATGTAGAACTATTGCTGTTAGATAAAAAGTACGATGAATTAACTGAGAAATGTGAAAGTATGTTGTCAGCAGATGATATGCCTGAAGAAGTAAGAACAAAAGTCTATTCCCTCATATTGAGACATGCTAATATTTATCTAAGGAATAAACAATATGACCTAGTAGAAAATAGATGTAAGATAATATTAGATTCAATGCAAATTCCAGAAGATGTACCTGAAGATACTTCAAAATATATTTCAACATCTGTTTCGGAACAAGCCATGGATAAAGACCAGCATGAAATATTAAGAAAAACAAGATTTTTTCATCTTGTTTCTTCTTTTATGTCGTATCAAGATAACTTGATACCTGTTTTTAGAAAAGCGAGGAGATTAGAAGATTGTTTTGATGAAGGTACATATGAGTCTTTATTTATTACAGGAGTTATTGCTCTTGAATCTAGTGATGGACAGATTGACAGGAAATTATTTGAAGAATCACTTAATGATACTCCTTTTTTGAAAAAAGATCATAATTATCAAACATATGAATTAAAAATATTAGGGGAATTATTACAGGAACGTCAAAGCAAACTATCTTAAAATATATATTTGGGGTTGATAAAATGTCATTTGTTATAGCTGGTGTCCATACGCCTGATTTAGAAGAAGAATTAAAATATAAAGGCTTATATTTTATTAATTATAAAGATGGTTTTGGTAGATTTGTTTTGCATAGTAAATCAAATGATGCTGATAATCATTATTTACCCCAAACAGAAAATCCACCAGAACCAGATGTTACATTAGTTGCATCAATATATAATAATGATGATAATAATAATAATAATAATAATGATTGTGTTAATACAGGGCAGGGAGAGTTAAAGTTAAAGACACCATTATCAGTAGCTTCATTAACACCAGAATTATGGGTTGCAAGCTCAAGAGATGGAGTGCATATGGTCTGGCCATTAAAATCATCTCAACAATTTGTCCTTAGATATAATTCTTTTGGTGATACTATTCCTAATAATGAGGGATATTTTTCTGTTATTTCTTTAGAAGATAAAATTAAACATTTAATTCAAAATGCAGACAATGGTGGTTCTTTACCTGATGGTTTTAAAAAATCAGATCTTGAGGATAGTCTTGAAGATGCAGACAATGGTGGTTTACATAGATTCTTGAATTCTACTGATACATTAAGTGTTCTAACCGCATTATCTGGCCAAGATGTTATTCTTACATTATTTCTTGAATTATACAGGGATGTTCCTGGGAGGGTGGTAAAAGAATATAGATTGGACCCATCAGCAATACTGCATTTAAGGGTTGAACCTAATAAATGTATCTGCAATATTTGGCCTATCAAAGCTAACTTTACATCACCTCCTAAAATTTATCCAGGCACTATTTATTCTAAAAATAAATTGATTGCTGTTTCTTATAAAAATACAGTTTTTTTAAGAAGCTTTCAAAGGGATGAAAATGATTTAATATCACTTTCTAATCTGGATTCTGTCTTACCACCTTATACATTCTCAAGCTTTGATAATAGCAGCTCATATGTTATAACTGATTTTGATTTTAGTGATGATTATACAGCTGCTGTTCTGGAGAATTATAAAGATGGGAAATATGTAGTCGGTATAATTGCTAAAGATGGATCAGATGTTATTCTAACTAAGAAAGATATATATAGGACGCCAAGATCAATTAAGTTGTACAGACATGATAGTAAACTTTATTGTCTTATTGGTTGTATTGAAGGTGATCTTTTTGTGATGGAATGTAATCATAATAGATCTAAACGTACTATAAAAACAAATGTTATAAGCAGAAACTGTTTCATGACTAAGCATGATCTGTATTATGATAACTATGATGAGGATCCGCAGAAATATGCAATTAAGAAAATAGCTATAGAAAACAATGATCATAATGTATTGTTTTCTGTTGGTAAAGATCTTTTCAAAGTAGATTTTAATTTTCTTAGATCGAATAAGTTGAATTTTTATGATCCTAATATTATATATACTAATCTCAGTCGTGTTGAATTACCGCATAGGATAGTGGCTTTCCATTAAATAATAGAAATTAAATAAGATATATTGTAAGAAAAACAGATAATTAGGAGAAAAATATAATATGAGATTAACAGAATTTTTAATACCATATAAAGGAATAGATCCTAGTGATAGAAAAAATCAAGATAGTAGATTTCATTGGGTTGATCAAAATAATAAAATTGGTGTATTTCTTATATCAGATGGTAGAAGTAAACAGCATGGTGAAGTTTCAAGTAGATTAGTCACCGATGTTATAGGAAAGAAGGTGATGGAGAGGGTGATTTGGCATGGAACAGATGGTATCCAAGATTTCATTATGGCAGAGATGATTGATTTACAGAGTTCTATACAAAAGACTGCAGGTGCAACATTAGATGTTGTTGTTGTTGATGAATATAAAAGAGAGATGCGGGGTTGTCATATAGGTGATTCAAGAGTGTATGCTATTCATGGAAATAAGGATATTGAACAACTTACTGAAGACCATAAGTATGATAATCCATCTTTAGGACCAAGAAGTTACATGGGGATGAGTGGTAGTATTGATAATCTTATCAGCAAAATATATCTTAATTTCGATGGTGTTGATGATTTTATTGGCTTTTATATGGTTACAGATGGTGTAACTGATTTAGTCACATATTCTGAGCTAAATGATTTTATGCTGGGTTTAAGAGATTGTTTGCTTCCTGAAGAAGTTGTTAAGTTAATAATTGATAGGGCAAGATACCCTAAAGGTGAATTGTTAAGCCGGATTAATGATTCTATAGATAAAGATTGTTGGAGAGATTTATTTCCTAAACTTGAATTACCATATCCTAGTAATTCTGGAAGATATGAATGGAATGCTTGCAAAGAATATTTTCAGAGAGAAGATATCATTGATACTGATATTGGGATGGCAATGAGAGCAGAACTTGCAAGAATGTTGGGATTGTTGGATGATATTGCAGGATATTTTATTGATGTAAAAGATATTCTTGGTGAAAGATTAAAAATTGCTGATTCTGCCTTAGATTTACAAAGAACTTATGAAGAAGGGAAAGTAGCATCTAAAGATATGATTAAATCTACTGCTGTTAGCTGGGGCACTACAGAACATCGTCTTGGCAGATCAAAAGATAGAATTATGTCGCTTGAGAAACAATTGGCAGATATGTGGATTGAAAGAGATACTTTACTTGGAGAAAGAGATTTTGTATGTGGTGATCTTGCTGCTGTTTGTGATGATTTAAGTGCATATAAAAATGATTATGCTACTGTTGTTAACGAGAGAAATACTGCTGTTGCAGAGAAAAATGCGGCTTTTGTAGAAAGAGATACTGCTCTTGTAGAAAGAGACACTGCTCTTGGAGAAAGAGACACTGCTCTTGGAGAAAGAGACACTGCTCTTGGAGAAAGAGACACTGCTATTGGAGAAAGAGACACTGCTCTTGGAGAAAGAGACACTGCTAGTGAAGAAAGAGACACTGTAGCTGAAGAAAGAGATGCTATTCGTGCAGAATTTACAAATTATCAGGCAGAAGTAATACGTGATTATGTTCCTAAGACTGATCTGATTGCAGTAAAAGCAGCAAGAGATCTTGCACAAAATCAATTAAGTAATCTTACTGAAGCAAAAAAAGATCTTGAAATTATTTTAACAGCTCTTAAAACTGAATTTGATGAAACAAAACAATCTTTAAATGAAAAAATACAAATTATCACAGCAAAAGATAAAAAGATTACTGAGCTTGATGAACAATATAGGACTGCATCTGACAATGTTAAAAAATTAGAAAAATCATTTGTTGATGTGTGTGTTTATCTTGCATCTTGTGTTGAATCTGATGATAATAAATATTCCATTATAACAACTGTCAGAGCCAATCAGCCAGATAATACAGCTCAGGGATTATATGAACAGGCATCTAAGTATATTGATTCTCTTATAGCTTCTAAAAGTGAATTGGTAGAATATGTTTTAGATGGTATAGCTAAAACACTTAGAGCTGAAGAAAGTGAAGAAGTTAAAAAAGTTGAAGTAAAACCAACAGAAAGAGGAATAAATAATGCAATAAAGAATCTAAAAACTGATTATTTAGATGCTCTTGAAACAATTGCTTTTCATGAATCTAAAATGAAACAGTTAGTTGCTGAAAAAGAGGAAGCTTATAGACAATTTAATAAAGATTTGCATGATCTTAGAGAACAAATTGAAGGAGATGAAAGTATTTATGTTCAAAGAGTTTTGTATTATGATGTTGTTAACGAGAGAGATACTGCTGTTAGCGAGAGAGATACTGCTATTGTAGCTGAAACTGTTGCTCGTAGCGAATTTGAAAGAGTTAAATTAGAGTTTGATGATATAAGTAATGAATATAAAGGATATAAAGTAAAAGCAAAAAAAGATTTAGATAATATTGAAACTGAATTTATAGAATTAGTTAGTGAGAGGTTCCGTGATGACAGATGATTATGAACTTGAGTTTGGAATGCGAGCTAAAAGTTTGCTTGAAAGAATTAAGGCTGCTAGATCTACTAAACCTAAACATGTAAGTTTTGGATCAGATGCTGTTTATGATAGTCATAATAGTATTGCTTCTGACGTTGATACTTCTGCTTCTGACGTTGATACTTTTGCCTCTGACGTTGATACTTCTGCCTCTGACCATGGTACTTCTACCTCAGATGTAAATAGATCTACAGATAATACAACCAGAGTGGATATAAAACCTATTTCTTTGCCAACGCAAGATGATATAACTCGTGTGGATATAAGACCAACTCTTGGTGATGAAACTTATGCTGATGTTTCTTCTCCTGCTGTTCCAAGAGATGTTTCTTTTCCTGCTGTTCCAAGAAAAGTTTCAGATAGAATGTCTGCTCCAAAAAAACTAGATTTGATTGACCCACGAAAATCAGGTGTTTATGATTCTGCTTATAGTCAGGTTAATGGTGTGACTGCAAAAGCAGGTTCAGTAGTTGATGATGCATCAATGGCTGATGATATTTCAGTAGCTGATGAAGCTTCAAAGGCTTATGATACTTCAGTAGCTGGTCGTGCTTCAGTAGCAGGAGATGAAACTGCTGGTTTGGAACAATTTGTAGATAAAGAAGACTTATCAAGTCCACAATCCACTATCGGTGCAGATGCTAATGGAAAACTTGCATATGAAGTTCTATCTACTGATAAAATCAGTTCAGTAGCTGGTTCAGATAAAACTAGTTATGGATCTCATCATGAAGCTAAAGGTGGTGAGCAAGATGACAGTTCAGATTTAGCTATATTTACACCAGAAGAGATGAAACATGAGAAAAAAAGTTTGGAAAAACAAATTGTAGATTTAACTAAATTAAACCAACAGCTTACAGATCAGTTGTCTGATAAAAAAAGGAATGGTAGGTCTGTTAAATATGCAGTTACTCAATTAATCTCAGGTAAAGAAGAACCTGCCCTTAAGAGAGAAGTGGCATATGCTTTATTTTATCTTTTGGGTGAGAGAGGATATGGAAATAAAAGTAAAATTAATTCTAGACCAGGTTTAGATTATGCCACAAGTATAAGAGATGTTATTGATGATATGTATAGGGTTAAAAATAGGCGATTTAATTCTTTAAGATCACGTTTAGGATCTGATATTACATGCTCACAGCTTTCGAGAGTTGAAAAGTTCATAGATAGGGAAATTTCAAGACTCACATCTCAGGAATCTGTTAAATCAAGAAAGAAAGAAAGAAAATTTAATAAAGGATGTGATTCAATAGGGACGCATGATGATTATCATTCAGATTATTATAAAACAATAATTTTAGGTGGATTAGGTGATAATTCTAAAGGATCTGAACTTTTGCCTTATGCACTTTTATTGGATGGGATTTATGAACTTATACGTGATAATAGGTTAATACCTGATGGCATGATGGTGAATGATAAGCCAGAACCTGAAGGAAAAGATACAGCTACTGAAGATAAAGATATTGCTACTGAAGATAAAGATATTGCTACTGGAGATAAAGATGTTGCTACTAGAGATAAAGATAGTTCAGATAGAGAAAAATATATTAGGAATGGTCAAAATAAATCAAAACCTTGTGTTTCTGACAAGATTAATCCTATAGATGTTTATTTTCCTGGTAATGTTGATTCCACCAAAAATAATCAAGGTAAAAAAGAAGATTCAAGTAATAACGCTGATCCTGTTATCTCTTATAGGCCAAGATATCTTACAGATTTATTGGATCTAAGATCAAACATACCAAATGAAATTGTAGCTATTGTTGATAGGTATTTTCCTCTATCTGTAAAACAAGATGGAACAGATGTTGTTAATGCTGATATGTCTAAAGGATTAGATGATGGACAATCAGATGGACAATCAGGATTTTTCCCAGAGGGTGAGGGTAATGTAGATGCAGCTTCTTCTAAACTGACTCACCCTATGTCTAATTTAAATGATATAATTGATAATAAAAGTAGTCGTACAGGTTCAGTGAATGTTAAAGCATGGTATTGTGGATTATTGGGTTTTGTTTCTCTTGCGTTTACAGGTATTCTTGCTTTGTCTCATAATCATATTACTGATGATCTGGCTGATTTATTTATAGGTGATCGTATTAGTCATCAAGATGGTGTATATGAAATAGATAAAGCAGGTAATCCAGATGAATCTAAAACAACAGAAGCAGATAGATCTAAATTTATAAGTTCTCCATCTGTTAAATCTAAATATCAAAATGGTACAAAAGGAGAATATGGTAAAGATAAAGCTGACAGAGCAGTTACTAAAGATGAAACCCCTATATTATCTAAGGTTATGAAGATACTAACTCCTGCTAGTTCTAGATTAGCTGATCATGAAGGTGAAAAATCTGGTAATTCTTCTTCAGCTGATAGTTTCAAATTTTCTAATGGAAATACGGCCAAACAAGATAATCAATCAAAACCAGCGAATCAAATCAAACCAGTTGAGAGTCCAAGTGTTGTATCTGTTCATGACGCTGGCAAGGCAGGCTCTGATGAAAAAGTTAGAGATACATCTAATCAAAAAGAAGAACAGCCAAAACTTGAATCAATTGTTAAGTCAGAGCCAGATAAACAAAGATCTATTGAATCCCATCCTGCTTTTAAAAATTTAACAGATTATCTTGGCAGTTTAGGTTTTGCAGACTATGAATCAACTAATAAAAATTATAGATTATTTTATAAGAATGTTGTGATTACTGGTAATTCTAAGGATAGTAGTAATGTTCCTGATTTTATTAATATTCATTATGATAATGCTAATTTAGACATTGATGGGAAAATCACTTGGAATACAGAATGTGAATTTGGTAAATCTGTTGCAAATCCAGCTAAGTGTAGGGTTAAGACAAAACAATATTATACATTGGAATTTATTGATGATAAATCAGGTAATAAGTTTGTTGTTGTTAAAGGTGGATTGTACAAACTTACTTTAAATGCTGAATCAGATGGAAAATATTTAATGGCTGAATCAGATGGAGAATATCGCGGGTCATGGATTACTGGATGTGTAGAAGATAATTGTGATGAACCTATTTTGGTTTTTAAAAAGCCTGTCTGTCGATCGAAACATTTTGTTGAAGGTAAACAAAAATGTGTAAACTTTACTAAAATATTAGATCCTGATTTTGAAACGTATCTTAATCCAAATAGTCATCCTTTTCTTGGCAGTCAAGTAAGTGTTGTATTAGACGAAGATGGTGAAATCATGATTATGGATATTAAAGATGGCAAAAGAAATGATAGATATACAAGGGGAGTGTCTACAGAAGAAAATAAACCCCATGATCTATATGTAAAAGTTTTTGGTGAACAATTGATGGGTGGCCTAAAGATTGCTCATAGTCTAATTAATATTTTGGAAGGTGGTAATAATGTCAGATGATGATGAATCAAATGAAGATGAATATCAGACAGTTGTGTGGAATAATGGTGAGAAAGAAGAGTATAAAGCAAAAGAAATCAGAGAAAATCACATTGATGAAGGATATTTCAGCCTGGTATATATGTCAAAGAATGGAAAAAGATGTATGAAAGTATCAACAGGTATGACACCTGTTCCACTCCGAAATGAAATTTATTTTTATCGTCTTATGCAGAAGATGGATTTAATTGGAAAAGTATTAGAAGAAGGTACTTTAAGAAAAGTTAGATGTTTATATGAATTTGATGATGATCTTAGTAATCTTACAGACGAAGAATGGAGAGAAACTATAATAGATAAAACTTTTGATTTTGTTACGCATAGGCATAGATTCAGAATGAGAAACTATGGAATTGAGGATGAAGATGATGTTCGTGGGGAGTCTCTTGAAAATAGAATGGCTGTTATCACTAAATCAGATAAAATGATAGTTATGGATGAATCAGTTAGCTCAGAGGTCTTTATGCGAACTACACAAACATTTAATGTTGATTTAGCATTGGGTATTATTAATCTTCTTCTCAAAAAACAAGGGTTTTATCATAATCCTTTCAAAAATTTTGAACCAGCCAATGATAGTTTTCGCGAATATAAATTCATTCATGGTGATATCTGGTCAAATAATACAATAATATATTTACGTGATGTATGTATGGTATCTGGTAAAGGTGCATCTGCTGTAGCATCTATTGTTGAAGAAGTGGTGGATGTAGATTTTGGTGATTTTGGTTTAGTGAAGGATGAAGGTAAAAAATTAAATAATTTCTTGAATAAAGAGAAGATTAATAGGGATTTGAGGGCAAAAGGTTATGGTGGTAATTATTGTGGGTCTTCTGCAATGAACTATCCACCATATAGTGTATCTTCTGCACCATTAGAAGTAAGATTGTCTGGTTCATCACTAGCACTCACAGCATCTCCAGCTCATGATGTTTATTCTAGTGCTAATCTTTTTATTGGGATGATTACTGGTTATAACTCTTTCTTTTTCAGTGGTGATTTTATAGATCTTTATGTGAATTATATAAATAATACTCAAGAAAATAATGTTGAGGAAAGTAGTCGTTTACATGAAAGAATTAAAAAAGGAATAGAACAATTAGCACAATTCTATGAATTTTGGGGTGAAAAGTATGGACATAGATTCATAGATACAGAAAAATGGCAAACTATTTTAGATAGTGTTGAGTCAAATGAACCTAAAGGATCTGAAAATTTAAAGAATCATTATAGTAAACTTGCTTCATTAGTAAAGGAAGCATTAGGTACTAGTTATAAAGATTTCTTGAGGTTAAGTGTAACAAAAAATTTAACTGATTATGTGTCGAATGTTTCAGATATTGGTGAAACTGCTGAAAAGATTGTAAATATTATGCTGAAGGGGACTGCATGCTTTACTGCACACGTTAAAGAGAGGTATCCCAACGTAGATTCTATGTTATCAGATTTAGCTGGTCTTGAAGATTTGTTTAGTTATAAATATTCAGTTAATAAAGTTAATGTAGATGTTATGCCTACTTTTGATGATAAAGTTATATTACCTTCTAAATTTGTTACAGCTCCATCCTATGCTGATCAACCTATTGATTCATTACATCGTCGTACTGATGTTGTTGTGGGTAGTTCTTGTGCTACTGATACTACAATTGATGTTTTTACAGATAGACCTTCTACAATTTTATCATCTGATAATCTATCACCTGATGATTCATTATCTGACAAATCAGGATTTTCTGGACATAGATTTGCTTATACAGTAGCGGATAATAAACCAACCCATACAGCTCCAGATCCATCTGTTTCTTTTCCTATAATAATTCCTAAGCCAATTTTAACATTAGATCCAACTATTTTAGTATTAAAAAAAGACAAACCAAATTTCTTAAGAAGATGGTATAAATATCTTATAAGTTCTGGTGTTTTGTTAGTTGGTGGTGCTTTTGGATTAGCTTTTAGTGGTGAGTGTAGTGATATGGAAACTTATTCTCCTAGAACATCTCACAATGAATATGCAACAGAAAAATCTACAGATCTAAGTGTAGTTCCTAAACCTAATTTGATTCCTAAATCTGATGTAGTTCCTGTTATTATTCCTTTTGAGTTTTCAGATTATTCTTATGATAGTGGCAATAAAAAAGGTGATACAAATAAAAAAACTGGAAACCAAAGTTTTTGGTATGATATTATTAGTATGACTAAAGCAATTCCTCTTTTAGCAGATAGTTCTAAACCTGATGAATCTCTTCCAGAAAGACCAAGCTTGGATCATCTCATGAATAATGATGGTAATTCAGCTGATACTCCTTTTTCAGATGAAATACCAATTAAGGTTTCTTCATATAATGATATGGCTCAAGCAGTTGATAAACCAACAGCAACAGATAAACCAATATTAGCAACAAATAAACCAATAGCAACAGCAGATAAACCAATATTAGCAACAGATAAACCAATAGTAGCAGATAAACCAATATTAGCAACAAATAAACCAATAGCAACAGCAGAGAAACCAACAGCAGTAGAAAAACAAACAGTAGCACAATCTGAACCTGTAATTGTTGTTCCTGCTAAATCTCCTTGCAGATTAAGGTCAGAAAGATATAGTGCTATTCATGTTTCTGATTTGGGTTATATTGGTCTTGAAGGTTTAGCTACTGATTGTACTGATGAAGATTTCAATGGTTTTAAAGCGATAAGAAATGATGGCCAGATTACAGTTACTTATAACCCTAAGAATAGGAGAGTTACATTTAGATCCACATCAGATAGGATGAGTGGAAGACACTCTGCAAGTTTTAGAGTTGTTTTGCCTAATGGTAATAAATCAAGCTATTATGTAACATTTAATAATCATGCGCCAAGAGCATCAAAGAAAAGTAGTCTGATTAAAGTTAATGAACATTCATCTGTTGGTGGTATTGTAATTGCAGATTATTTTATTGATGATGATAATGATCAAATGGCTTTTAGCATGCCTGGCATCAAAGATAAACATACTTCTCGTGGTGGAAAAACAAAAGAGTTTATTGAAATAACCAGAGATAATGATAAATTTAAGATTACCACAACTGATGGTGATAAATATACAAGGGCAGCAGATGATATTGCTGAGATTGTGCTAAGGGCTGATGATGGCTATTCTTACACAGATCGTACTCTCAAAGTTATGGTAACACCTGTGAATGACTGTCCAAGATTAGCAAGAGGAGCTGATACAAGATTTAGGAGAACATATCCTATTCCTGTTTATTCTAGGAGAGTTTTTAATCTAAATGATTTTTTTAATGATGTGGATAGTGATACTATAAACATACATACCTCTGCTTTTCCTGCTACTATTATAAATGTTTCTAATGGCCAATTTGTTGTTAAACATAATACTGCAAATAAAGGTGGTATGAAAGTTCCTCTTATTGTTTCAGATGGTAAATTTGAAAATTGTCAGACAGCAGATGGTAAGATGGTGGTTCATAATAGAGACTTAGGTACTTTAGATATTCTTTTTCATGGCTATGAAACAAAAACAATTGGAAGTGGATATTCATTAGTGTTTAAGGTTCTTGATGAACACCTCTCTAAAAATTCAAATTGTACTGGTTATCGTAGAGGGATAACTCTTTCTGATGCAGGACAAAGCCGGTTATTAGCTACTGCTCTTAAAACACAAAATGGTGAAGAAAGAGTTGCTCTTAATGGTATTACAGGCAGTATGCATTTTACAAGTGAAGGACAATTCATCTATGCGAATCTTGGTACAAAAGGTGATTATAAGGGAAGTATTACAGCAGGTGATCTAAGCAAAGCTTTTTCATTTGAAGGAGCTCTTCTTCAGTCAGGCAATATTTGTATGAGTGTTACTATTAAATATAATCCCAACTAATTAAAATATTCAACATCAACCATCAACATCATACCATGTACCTGATATTCAGATGTATTGAATTTTGTTGCAAAGAAATAAGATGGCTTCAAATCTACTCTAAGCCCAAATGCTTTTTCAGTCTCAAAACGGAATTTTGGACCTACAATCACCCATAATTGCTTTTGCTCTGAATTTATTGAGTTTCCTTCTTCAAAACTTCCATCTGTTCCAATGATTTTTGAATGCAGGCCAAGATGAGCGCCTAAAAGATAAAATGGTCCTGCTCTTCCAATATCAAACAGCGTTTCAACATTTGCGTTGACGTAAAAGTTCCCACCATCATTATTATCACTATCAGAACTTATAATTAATTTACTGATGATATCTAATTGATATTCAAAATCTTCCAGTGGAGATGAGAAATCACCCATATACAGTTCATCACCAAAAAACATAAACCCAAAATCAATCATATTAATAGTTTTAGTATCATTTTCATTAGATGCTTCTGGATTATAATCATATTGTTTGTTTAGATGTCCTCCTAATTTTATACCAAAGCCAAATGGTACTGTTCTATACTCATTTTTCATCTGAAAACCAAATAATCCTCCAAATGATAGATCTTTATCCCATTCTGAATTATTAAAATATAAACCCCACCAAAATTTAGGTTTTGTATGTACTCTTGGGTTTGTAAAGTTTACAGACAGGTCAAGGCCTGTGGATGCAGTGTTAGCTCCTCTTTTGACAGCTCTGTTTACAGGAAGTTTCCTTATTGTTGTACTATCTGTATTTGAGAGTAATCCAACACCATAAGATAATTTTGTCTCAATACCGAATCCAAGAGCATATCCTATTGTTTCAGGAACTTTAAATGTTAGTTCTTCTTTATCTCCTTCTTCTTTAGGCATTCTGTCAAATGCAAATCCTTCATCAGTCATAAGTTTGATTGTTCTCCTGTATTTATTTTCTCCCCAGCCATAATTCTTCAAATCAAATGTGTATTCATATGTCCATATATCTCCTTCTTTTGTTATTTCAGGTTCGCTTACTTGTATGGCGTCTGTTTTATGTTCTAAAACAAGCCAATCATATCCGCATCTATCTACTTTAACTCTGCATATTGCAAACTTTCCACCTTCTAAATTATTACAGTCAGAAGTGCTTATTATTTTTATATCACATTTATCTTTGGTTGGTTTATCTCTTTGATTTCCTTTTTCTTTTATTCTGTTATATAATGCTAATAAACTATCGCTTATTTTGCCTGTTATTAGCTCGTTATCTGCTTCATTACCCATTTCATTATCCACTTTATCTACTGTTGCAATCGTTGTAATCCTTTCATTATGCAGCTCTTGCGCATAAGCATCCTGACTTAATAATGCACTTAAGCCAAGAACTCCTAAACTTAATGCTCCAAATGCTCTTCTTATTTTGAATTGAGACATTGTATAAGAAAAAGTATCAGTTATGCTATGATAAGCACTTGATATCATTGAGCCTGCATTTTCTATCGCAGTCTGGCTCATGTTTTTTAGTCGAGAAATGATTCCAATATTTGCCAGGCCTTGTCCATGTTTTTCTTCTACTATATTTTCCAGACCCATTTTATAAGGTAATATACTTATATTTATATATTTTCTTATCCGTTATTCCTCTGAAGTAGACTCATTATTTCTTGTAATCAATGTAACATTGTTAGTGTTGCTTCTGCTTGCTCTAAAAAATTACCTAATTCTGCTCTTATGCTTTCTCCACCCTGATATAAATTATAAAATCTATTTGCTGGATTATTTAGATAATCAACAACATCTTCTACAAACTTTCTGTCATTTTTTTCATTACTTATTGATGGGAAAACAAATGCATCTAATCTTTTAACTGCTGATATTGGATGTATGAATAATGTTTCTCCATTATCATCTATTCTGCACATGATGTTATATGCTTCTCTAAGTTTTTTATCATCTGGTCTTGTTATATCTGATAATGTTCTGTCTATTTTTTCTGGTTGATTGTTATATTCCATCCCTACTGGATTTTCATATTCTGTTTTTGGTTGAACACCATCTCTTGTCTCTGTTTGATAACCATTACCTGTTTGTTCACCATAACCAACATTTGTCTCTCTGCTATCTCTTACTTTTGTTTGATTACCTTCTTTTATTCCTGTATGATTACTATCTGCTATTCCTTTTTGTACATCATAAACAACATCTTTACCACCATAAAGCTGTTCTGTATCTACAATGACTGTTCTTGTATCTTCAATGATTGTTTTTCCATCTATTTCGCCAGATGTTTTATCATATACTTTAGCTTCATTTGATAACAGATAATCAACTGCTTTTGTAAGATCAGAATATAATCCTGAATATCTTTCTGCTTCTACCTTTACAAATGCCATACCTTTAAGTTCCGGATGCTGTTCCAGATAACTGGCATAATTTTTTATGGTGTTTATTATACCAATATCTTTTTTAGAAAATCTTTTCTCATATATTCCTCTTCTATCAACTTGTCCATCATCTTTTGTATCAGCATCAATTCTTCTTACAAGTGAATCAGCTACACTTTTGTATCTGCATAATTCTTCTATGCCTTCTCTTAATTTTCTGCGGTGGTTGAAATATGCCATGCCTGATGATGCAACTTTTTCCATCTCATTGTATAGGTTGTTTAGCTCTGGAGAGAGATTAGCATCAGCAAATACTTTCCATATTTTTGGTTTTTTGATATCTTTTATGCCATCAATCCTATTATTGACAGCCCATATATCTCTACTTTTAGTTTTAATTAATTCTGATGATAATGCTCTTAATAAGTTATGGGCTTCTATAGGTGAGCTTGCATCTAAATATCTTTCCTCTAACTCACTGTCTTTATAGCTTTCAAGAGAATGAACTGCTTTGCCATATCTCACTGCAAAATTTGCTCTACTATCTGCTTGTATCTTAGATTCTATTTTTCCTCTTAATTCTGTACTGCCTATCGCATCTAAAACAAGGTAAAGGTCTCTTGCTGAATCATTTATATTTGTTTTTGATCTATTTTTTTTGGCAACAGCTGCTATATCACCTTTTCTTGTTGGTGCATCATTCTTGCCATCAGCAACATATCTCTCGACAAGAGCTGTTAGATTATTGCCTTTCCTGATCAGATAGTCTGCCATGGCCTTTATTTTCTTATCAATATGGTTGTTTAAGGGCATTATCTCATCATTGATGAAACTATAAACACTGCCTTCATATATGCTGAGTATAGAACACAGGTCTTGATATTTTACCAGAGCTATTTCTTCTCTGGCAAATTCAGCTCTTGCTTCTTTTGCATCATCACAAAAATCTTCAAGATTATTGCTATAATCATGATTATCTCTCTTAATTTTATCAAGTGCTTCTCTTACCTCTTTTTTATGTCTGCTCCATACATTAAGTTTGATCCTTTTATCATCTCTATTTATTCCATTCCCTTGTCTCATAGTAGATTCCTGTTCTTTCTTCCTTCCTAAATTTCCAATGATAGCAAACATCTAATTCACCCCTCTATTATCTTTGTTGCTGTAATCATCAAAATTCGGATTAGAAGAAGCAGCTGTTTTTGAACTAAGATGATTCCCATTATCTACTGAGAACAGTTCTACTCTTTCTCTTGTGATTGGATGATATACTGTTACTTTTCCGTCTTTGATCTGTTTATCTTTCCATGCTTCTGCAAGTCCTGGATTTTTGTCATTTAATCTCCTGTAGGCCTCATTGAATATATCATTCCAATTGAAATCAGCATTATATGGTTCATTCTTTGGCAAACAGTATTCTGGATTCTTCTTTTTAGTATCATCTTTTTTCATTAGATAATGTGATGTGCACATTTCTTCAAGTGTTTTTCTTACTTCTCCTATATCAAAACTAAAGAATGAATCAGGATCCATCAGTCTTTTATATACATCGTGGGCTGTAAAATATATTGTCTTAGTCTGGCTTTCTGCTTCTTTATCATCTTGTCTTTCATTAACAATGTCATTGATGGCTTCTAACATCACATTTCCATATACTGGAAAATTTTTGACAGTCTTACAGAGTGTTGAGAAATAGGATACCGCAACATTATAAAGATCCTGCATCTCTTCATACATCTTTCCTTCATGTATTATTCTATCTTTATGGTGCATTATCATTGATCCATATACCATCTTGAAAAATCTCTTTTTATATCGTCCGCCTCTTGCACCTTTTGGGATTTTTGATGTTAATAATGGTGTTTCAAAGATATTCTCTGTCTTGATTCCTATAAGACCTAAGCAATCTTTCAAATGTTTTCTTAATATTCTGCTTTCATGTTCGCTAAGTTCTTTTTCTTTCACATAGATATCATTATTGCTCTCATCTCCATTATGTACTTTCTCTATATGTTCTCTGCTTGTATCAAGCCTTAGCTCAACAAATCTGCTCATGACTTCAGGTCCCAGATTAAGATAGCTTTCAGTTGCTTCACTTGTTAATATTGCCTTGTCTGCTTTGATCATCAGTTCAATTATCTCTCTTTCACCTGTCTCTTGGTCTTTGCTGTTTCCTGACATTCTTTTCGTATAATCTTTCCAGTCAGCTAGCGAAAGGACCATCCTATAATTATCATTTGAGTTTGAAGGATAAAGATAATTCTTTCCTTCATAAATATACATGATAGTTGCTCTGTTTATCCTCTCTCCATTCCTAAGTTCAGCAGAATTAGTGCTGTGTATCATTGTATAAACTGCTTCATCTGTCAGAAGATTATTCCATGCTTCTATTGTTGTTGTTTTTCCTAAACCGCTTGGCCCTATTATGATTGCACTTACAAGTCCATATGTGCAATTAGCAAGACTGATTACATTATCTTCTTCATCGATAACACCATTATCTTTTGCAACCTTTACTATATATAATAATGGTCTTTTGTGTACTCCATCGGTAATCTGTCTTTGTTCATGCTGTTCTGCAATATCATCAAGGCTTATACCTTGTGTTATTTTCTTGGTTGAAGAAACCACACCATTTTCTTTAGTTTCTATGGTTCCTTCAGTTCTTATTGCCTCTTCAGTCCTTATTGCCTCTTCAGTCCTCATCGAAGCATTATCTTCAGCTTTATCACCGAATATAATAAAATCAATTCCTGTTTTTTCATCTCTTTTTTTATAAGGTGCTGCTTCACTCTTGCCAGATTTCACATCTGCTTCATCTCTTCCATAACTTTCATGTATCTCATCACATTCTTTCTGATTAGCATATTCTCTATCTCGTACTACACATAAATCTCTTCTAACCCTTTCATTTATTGGGATTACTTTTCTGCTTTCTATACTTTGTTCTCTTCTCGTGTTCCTATCTTTGCCTGAATTTCCAATAAATCTATTATTTCCATAACTTTGATCAGAACATCTTCTACCCATATGTTCTCCTCTTGCTTCAGGAAGATCACATTCTCCTGTTCCAATCTTTCTTTCATATTCTTTAAGGACTTCATAATGGTCTCTCATCATATGATAGAATGTTCTGTCTTTTTTCCACATCTGCTCATTATCAAGCACTTCATGAAATCTTCTATGGTCAAATTCATCAGTCCCTATATCTCCCCATTCTATTATTTTTCTGGACAGATCAATCAATGAGCCTTTGTCATCCATATATTGCCTGAATAATTTAGTGAATCTTCTATCTTTGCCTCTCATCACATTACGGTGCATCCTTAACAATCCATTGTCTTTTGCCATTTTGATTGTATTTTTCTCATTTCATTAAAATTTATTAGATAAATATTTTCACATAGGTGGTGCATCTTGAACTCTAACAGCAACTTTTACTTTTTTTCTCATATCTCCATTTCTTTTTTTTTTAATATCACCGATATCAGAAGTTTCTGCTGCATCAACACTATCACTTAATTCTTCACTAAGCCAGCTAAATCCATATCTTTCAACATATTCTCTTTTTATTGTTCTTTTTAGTTCTTCAACAGGCTCTACAATTCCTTTTAATCCAAGTGAATCTTCTAAAGAGCTTCTCCAGTTTTTATATTGCCTCTCAAACAATCTAACAATGTCTTTTGTTCTTACAATATCACCTGGCCTTTCTATCTCAACGTTTACTAATGCTCTGTTGAACAGTTTCTTTGCAACTCTGCCTGATTTGAATCTTTCATCCATATCTGTGAATCTTACTAAAATATCTAAATTAATATTAGGATCATACTGTGCTGCATCCTGGTTGAACTGCTTAGGATATTTCTCTATTGCTCCTATCACTGCTCTGTAGACGCTTTTCACTTCTTCATCTGTTTCAGGATATCCCATATATAATTCAAGAACACGCCCTGTTCTTATTGCATAATCAACCATCTCAGGCTTATTTGTTGCCATTATGGTTATAATTTTCTCAATTAGATAATCATCCATATTGGTTGTTAATGCTGCGATGTTCATGCTGTTTTGGCCTGAATCAGATGCATCATCGCTTCTTTTTCTTGCGATGCTCTCAACTTCATCAACAAACACAATTCCGCCGTCATAACCGCCTTCAACAACTTCTTTGAATGCCTGTTTGTACATTGTTTCAATATTCTTTGCAGTACCGCCATAATGTGTATCTAATAATTCAGCTGCTTTTTTCTGCATAAAAAATAGGTTGCATTTTTGGGCAAACATCCTTATCAGTGTTGTTTTTCCTGTTCCAGGCGGCCCAGGAATGAAATAATTGCTGATAAGCTCTCTTGGATCGACCCTGCTGGCAAATCTTTCAAAATTTTCGAGTATGTATATCTGTTTATTGAATTCTTCTTTGACCTCCTCATGCCCTGCTATATCATCAAATCCCATATATTCAGACATCTCCATATTCCTGTCGATGATGCTGTCTCTCACTGCTCTGCCTGATGTTCCATCTATTGCTCTCTTTTGTTCTATATCTATAATTGCTCCTGTTTGTGGACTGTTTCTTTTTCCAGCATTTAGTATTGATCTATTCTTAGCTCTCTCCCCTTGTTGTGCAATAAAGCTCATCACATATGCTCTATCATCTATATATGCCTTATTGCTTGTTAATTTTTTGTGTAATCCGCAATCATCTTTTTCAATCTTTTGTAATGCACAGTTCATGTTCCATTCAAAGAAAGATTGTGTGTATGATGCCATCTCACTTCTGCTTTTTAATCCCATGTTCTCTAAGAATATATCTATGCTGTGATATACTGGCCTAGGAAATTGTTCTGAATAATCAACTTTTTTATTGTCAAAATCACCTGTTCTTTCTGCTTCTCTAGAATTTAGCTTATCAATCCCATGTCTTGATGCTAGATAGGTTCCTATCAGCAGAGCATCCACATCACCAAGTTTCTGTCTGTATTTCTGAAAAACTGCTTCCTGGCATGAATAAAATGAATAAATTGCATTAAATATCTCTTTGCCTGTTCCATTATAGACTGCATCTGATATTTTTCTTTCTAGATTGTATCTTTTAGAACCAAGCCTATCAGTTATTGTGCTTCTTTCTTTGAATATCTCATTTGTTGTAACTGATATCCCATATTCTTTGCTCATTTTTTCACCTGTTTTTGCTCCAAGTTGAAATGAAATAAAATCATTATCAATAATATAAAAAAGTGTTTGATGTAATCCAAGATGGACAAAATGGTTATTACATCAAACATCTAAACTATATTTTAAACAGCTATCCCTTATGTTTCTTATCTCTGGTAATTTGCAACCTGTCTCATCCTTTCCATAACACTTTCAGTGCTGTTGTCAGGTGTTGCACCTAATCCTACCAATGGATCTGCTTTTTTCTCTGTTCCTTTGCTTCCTACATGGTAGGATGTTTTCATTCCTGCTAATGCTTCTCTTTTTGCATAAGTCTTTTCTTTGACTACTTCACTGACTCCAAGATATTCTCCTAATTTATCAAACATCTCTGCCAATGCAATTCCAGCTGTTGTTACCTGTTGTTCAACATCTGTGATTCCTGTTGGGCTTTTGTCGTAGTAGCTTACTGTTGCTTTTTCTATTCCAGTATGTAATTTTTCTTCAACACCTTCTAATATATCTACTTCTTCACCTGCTCTTTCATGCAGTTTTTCATAAGATAAGAATTCTCTTGTATCGCATCTCATACCTTTTTTCACTGCTCTTATCTTTTGGTATACTTCACTTTTTTGTGTTCTTAGTTCTTGTCTTGCAGCTGTGTTGCTCCTGTCTGTCTCTGACAGCAATGTATCTAATTCACCTACTCTTCCATCAAGCTCTTTGATAGTCTCATATCCTTCAACACCTGATTCTGCTGCATTCTGTCTTTGGTCATCATACCAGTCTCTTAAGCTACGAAGGCCAATTGGTACATTTTCTCCATTGACCTGTTGATTATCAAGTATGTCACCTATCCCGCTTAATACTGCTTCAGCTTCTTCACAGCATTCCAAAAACTGATCCTCTGCCATCTTAACCTTTCCCATGCCAGCTTTGTTCCATTTGTTAAGCAGTTTCAAGACTGGTCCTCTAACATAAGCTGGAAGGCCCATATATTTTTCTGCACCGATTGCTGAGATCTGCTCTTCCTGTGCGTATATCCTATCCTTTGTCTGCTGAGGTGTTAGTTCTTTTTGTGCACTTGTTACACTATTTCTCCTAGAAAAATAGTTCTTTGCTTTTGCTAACACACCCTGTGTTTTTTCTTGCTCTTTTGCTACATCAACTTTTTCCTCTAAATCTTCATCAGTGCCCATCTGTGCACTATCCATATCTGTTTCAACTGCTACTGCAGCAGCACCATTTCCTCTTGTCATTTTTTTTACCTCCGAACTTTTGTTTTTTATTTTTTATTGAGAGCAATTACAAACTGCTTTCTTTATCTTTAGCTTATATGCATTATCTGAAAACATTCAGCTTTTGTACATTGTATCAAAGACCATATCCACGATATCAGTGACAAGATTATCAAAACTGTCACTGTATTGGGATTGTCCTGTGCTTTTATCTACGCTGTTGCCAGGTGTGTAATTCTTTTCAGGCTCTTTTTTTTCTGTTCCATTTCCATTGCCTTTGTATCCTGGCTTTGTTTTTCCTTCCAGAGCATCCTGCACACTTTTATCAAGGCCGCCAGCTTTTTCACCTTCTGTCTTTATTCCTTGTGTCCCCTCTGTTCCTTGTTCTTTTACACTGTTCTCAAGACCATTATAATCTCCATTTGGCTTTGCTTCTCTTGGTTTTACTTCTGTATCTTCCATACCTGCTGTACTGCCTGTACCTGTTTTTCCAGCACCAGCACTGCCAGAACCATTGTAACCAGGATTTGCTTTTTCTTCTTCCTGTTTTTCATTATAGCCAGGATTAGTTGATGCATTTCCATTTCCAGAATTTTCTTTTGTTTTTTCAGCAGAAGCAACTGCTGGTATTACATATAGTCCAAGGCTTTTTGTTCCAAGAAGTTTATTTTCTGTGACAATATATTCAGCGCCTGTTGCACTATAATTAATTGTAGCAGCTCTTTGTCCGTCATAAATTTTCATGTCCAAAGAAATCTCATTTGGATCTGCGCTTCCTGGCAGCACAGGCATCTTTGCAAAAAGCCCTCTTACATAATCTTTTTCCATCTTGACAACACCATTACATACTCCTACGACATTTTTCATAGCATCTCTGTCCTCTTGGTATTTTCCACTCATCACATTTGCCAATCCTTCAGAATCAGTGTCTGCTCCTGATTTGAACACATCAAATACTCCTTCAGGGCTTTCTGTATCAACTGCAGCTATTTTTTCTTTTGCTTCTGTTGCTCCATCATCACTCATTACATGATATGTTGCTGCACCTGCTGCTGCTCCTAATAAAACTAATCCAATCTTTCCCCATATACTGCTTTTGCTGCAATCTTTTTTATCTTCTGTTTTTCTTATTCTTAACATTTTATTACCTCCTTACCTCAAGTTTCCTAATAT
Organism: Candidatus Woesearchaeota archaeon; assembly: GCA_043813525.1. GTDB lineage: Archaea > Nanobdellota > Nanobdellia > Woesearchaeales > DSVV01 > JBDRKY01. Next base: position 75,335 of record JBDRKY010000046.1, on the reverse strand, counting down.
TAATTTCAGTTTTTCCAAACCAGCCCCTTTATTCTAATCTTACTTGCTGTTTTGAGCATATAAACTTGTGTTGTAGTGGAGTAGACGAATATGGAATATTTCCGATTTTTTCAAAAACATTTAAAAATCCATTTGCATTACTTTGCTGTGGATATATACAATAATAGGGATAATAATGACATCAGGCAATAACAGCAGAGAATAAAAATGACAAGAATAGAATATCAAAAATATGAAGATATCGCAGCAAGCCAGATATATAAAAAGATTGCAAGGGCATCTCTTTATGATATGCATAATTATATGCTTCAGGCTTTGTCTGGTTTTTTTGCAGGAAGAACTCATAGAGGTCTAATAAATACTTTAGTCATAGCTGGCCAAGGCCCTGAAGCAGTTCCATTTTCCAGAAATCTTGATCTTGTTGAGGCTATGATAGGTAATGGATGTATTGCAATGTTTGACTGTAATAAAAATATTATTGCAGGTTCTATTGATGCTTTGATTAAGCCAATGTTTGAGGATGATGAAACAGTTTCAGATGCAAAAAGAACAGGCATAAGGGAAAGAGGATATACTTTGGTTGATGATAAGGATTCTGCTGCTGTACTTAATCTTAGAGAATTTGGACAAAGACAGATTATTATAAGGCAGGGCAATCTTGCAGATCCATTTGCATTTGAAGATAATAGTGTCAGTGCTTTTGAAGCGACTTTAGCGATACATCATGTCACTGCTTATACACAAGGCCTGCATCATGTCATAGATGAAGCGCATCGTATTTTAGAGAAGGATGGATTATTTCATTGGGGAACAGGCATTGTAGACATGAGATATCAGGAAGAGAAAATACATAAATTAGCGTTGGATTTAGCATCATTAGGAAATTATAAAGTTGTAATTTTAGATAAGAGAGATCCTGATGCTGGGGTTGGAGTTGATAATGCAAAAATTCAGCATAAGGCATTATACTTGATTGGAGAATCTTATTCCTCAGTTCCTTTAATATCAGAAGAATTGAAAGTTGAGATAAATGCGTCTAGTGTATCTAGAGAACATTTAATATTTGTCAACATATTGAAGGATGGTATGGTTGTTATTGATTTTCTTCCTGAAAAAGAAGCTGCTCCACATGTATCTAAACTAAGGGATATGGGTTATAAACAGCTTTATTCATCTGGCAGAAGGATTGTGATGCCATTGATTGATGTTGGTATGCAGTCAGACAGAGAGCAGTTCTTAGATTCAGTAAATCATTATTATGATGGCATCAAAGGTGTTAATGCAGTCTTATTTGCAGATGATCCAGATATAGCCGCAAAAGTATTGAGTGTGGACAACAAAGAGCATGGTGATGCAGCACGAGGTCTGTATGAATATTATACTCACCCTATGAAAATAGTAAATCTATTAGAGCAAAGAGGATTTAGGGATGTACAATATAGACCAGATAAGCATAATGTGTGGTGCAATATTACTGCGATAAAGAGATGATTGCAAGAATAAGAGATAAAAAAATCAGTCTAAAACTTTTACAATGGTTTCAAACACTTTTTTAATCACAAGTGAGCCGTTAATCTCAGCAAAAACACCTGCTTTTTTATAAGTATCATTGTTCTTGTAATAATCAATCAATGGCTTTGTCTGTTCTCTGTACACTTTCAGCCTGTCTTTGACAACATTTTCTTTTTGGTCTTCTCTCTGATAAAGCTCGCCTTTGCATTGATTACATATTCCTTTTTTTTTTGGCGGGTTTGTAAATGTGTTGAAAATTGCCTCACACTCTTTGCATGTCCATCTTCCGGATATTCTTTCCACGACAATATTGTCCTTTACATTGACATTGATGACTTTATCAAGCTTTAGCTTATTCCTGCCTAATAGTTTTTTTAATCCATCTGCCTGCACAATTGTCCTTGGAAAACCATCAAGGATAAAGCCTTTCTTGCAGTCATCTTCATTGATTCTTTTTTCGATTATGTCTAATATGATCTCATCACTGACAAGTTTTCCAGAATCCATTATCTCTTTAGCTTTTCTGCCAAGTTCACTGCCTTTTGCAGCCTCTGCTCTCAATATATCACCAGTTGATATCTGTGGAATTCCATATTTTTCCATCAGCATCTTTGCCTGTGTACCTTTTCCTGAGCCAGGAGGCCCCAATAATATCAGTATCATTTTATCACCTTGTGTTTTTCATTACCTTATCACAATTAATTCATTATTTCATCGACTTAACTCTCTAATCTTCATATTAATCCTTTTGATTGAATCATAAAATTCTTTGTCAATCTTTTTATTATCTATCATATTCATATTCTTTCTGTATTTATCTAATCTTAGAAAGAATTCTTTAATATGTCTTTCATCCAGATTTTCAACAAACATTCCATACCCTTTTTTCTGAAGATAAATTGCATTCAATATCTGTTCAAATTGTTCTTTGATAGGTTCTGCCAGATAAGGCTTTTTCAGATATAATGCTTCACTCATCAAACTATATCCTCCATTTGCAATGACAGCTTCACACCCAGAAAGATCATTATAAAACTCTTTCTCATTAAATTGTTTGAATTGAAGATTACCTTCTTCTTTATCAATATTAAACCCATATATTATAAATATTTTTTTGAATTTTTTCAGTACATCAAATAACTTTTGATTTGTTTTTGATGTTTGGTATACGAGAACATGATTTTTCTTAATAGTTGGCTTTAATTTTTTAATATCCTCTCTTATTAATATTGGCAAATACCCAGAATTAGATGAATATTTATTTTTAAATTTTGGAAAAAAAAATGAAGTGATATAATGATAATCTATTTTAGGGTTAAAATATCTTATGACAACAAGTGATTTGAATAATACCCATAAATATTTTTGGCTTATTTTATGCTCTGCATTTGATATCACATGATGATTTCCAATTGATATCAATGGTATATTATTGAACATAGCAGCATATGCGCTTAGATTCTCAAAATCATTTATTATCACATCTGGTCTGAAAGATTTTATAGCTTTCTTAATTATAAAATATGAATTGACTTGTTCAGGCAATGTTTTCAGGTTAAGAAGAAAAGTGCCAAGACCACTTACCTTATTGTTCTTATATTTTATATGCATTGATTGTATCTTTATTATATCCTTATAATGTTCAGAAAGATATTGGTAAGCTTTTCCGCCGCAGATTATTTTTATCTCATGATTATCTGATTTATTATTATTATCATTTAACTTATTAAATTTAGATAAAGCATCAAGAATCACTTTGGTTCTTGTTGCATGCCCATAACCCTCACCTGATAACGCATATAATATTTTTGCCATCTTTTTTATAAATTTGTTAGAGATACGACTAACTAATTACCTCACTGGATTCCATTTTTTAAGATAAGATTTACCAAACAAGAAACACCATATGCCATTCACAGTCCATTGCCACCATAATTTGATGTAGCCATCTCTGCGATATCTTCTGGCTGATTCAGAAACAATAAGCCTGCTATTCCTTACTTTTGCAGCACTTCTTAATCTCTTAGAGAAATCAATGTCTTCAGCAACATACATATTCTCATTAAAACCTTTGATCTTATCAAAATATTCTTTTTTCACTACCATTGATCCCCCTCTCATGATTGGGAAACCTATTGTGTTCAGGATACTTAACCAAGAATTATTAATAGTATGGAATATCTTGTCTATCAATATCTCTTCTTTAGGATCAACATATACATAAGTCATTATGCCTCCACATTTTTTCTTATACCTGAATATCTTGACGATATTAGAGAGGAAATGCTGGTCATAGACTATAATATCTGCATCAAGAAACACAAGAATCTCGCCAACAGAGACCCTTGCTCCAATATTCCTCTGTTTAGATACATTTTTCTCACCTAACATTACGAAATCCAGTCTCTTGAATCTATGTTTGAATTTGTTCACAACCTTTTCAGTCTCATCTGTAGAGCCGGCATCAACAACAATGACCTCAAAATTCTTATAGAACTGATTCTTCAGGCTGCTCAAAAGTTTATTGATGTACTTTTCTTCATTCAATGTTGGGATTATTATTGAAATCATTTCTTAATCTCTTTCATAAACTTAATTATCTCTTTGCTCAGCTGGATTGGTGCTCTCATAGTCACTAGGTGGTCTACATTTTTAAGTATTACTGTTTTTGGATTGTCAAATGCTTCTTTCATCTGTGCATAAGGTTCTTTCATCCATTTAAGGTCACCTTCACCATATACTAACATGACAGGTTTTTTCACTTTTTTCAGGTGCGGAGCAAGATTTGTGTAAGACATGCTGTAAAGTGTCCAGCCATATGCTATTTTTGGAGTGCCGATCATGTCCAAAAGAAAAATAGAGATTCTGCCTCTTTTGGTATGGTTATTGTAATTGATCAGAGGATATCTTTTCCTGCCGAATAACCAGCCTAATGTGACAGGGATGTAAGTAAGGATGACTCTCAGCAGAGGGCTGAATGGCTCTGCCCATCTATGCACAAAATGTTTTGCAGGATTTCTTAAAGGAACACCTATGAGCACTAATGCTTTTGACTTTGTTTTCCTATGGATCTCATTATACAGACCAATCATCCCGCCAAAACATTGACCTATCATGAAGTAATCCTTTATCTTCTCATGCTCTAATACCTGTAGGAGATAATCTCCATAGTTTTTCACAGAATAACAGTCTTTTCCAATAGCTTTCTGTGATAATCCATGTCCGAGAAGATCAATTATTATGAAAGGCTGCTTATGCTCAATCATATAATCCATATGCCCTTTCCATACAGTATGATTGCCTGTCAATCCGTGCTGGAAATATATGAATGGCTTGCTGTTATTGAATCTTTTTATCAGGTAGAATATCTTATAGCCCTGTTTTGTCGTGAAATATTTTCTTTCAGGATCTGTTGTTTTCATTTTCTTTTATTATAGATTATTTTATCATTTCCAGATACTTACAGCACCATAGCATTGAATCATCACATAGATAAAACAATGATGTGTATGGTTTTGCCTGCTTATCTTGCTTATCAACACTATATACTTCAAGGAAATTATTATATATGTTTATCTGCTTTGTATATTGATTTAAATATTTTTTTAAAAGCTTTTTGTAATATATTTTTTCTTTTTTATTTTTCATATTTTCTGCTGCATCTGCGATGACATCAAGATAACATAGGCCAAGATGCATCCAGACTGCATTTCCTTCATAGTTTGGAGCGAATAAAGACGGCAAAAATAGAAAATTTCCATACCTATTCGGGTTATGCTGTGAATATTTAAGCGGGAATGGTTTGTCTAATCCATTATTTTGTATAGCTTTAACAGACTGATTTAACATCTTAATCTCTTCAGACATGTTTTTCCCTTTAATACCAAATATTCCGCACCAGTATGGAAAGACATTTGCATCTCCTGTTGGAACATTGTTGTTTAAGTCATCTTTGAAATAACCATATCTATTTTTTTTCACATCCCAAAAATATTTTTTTATAAGTTCTGTATAATTAAATTTAGCAAAAGGGTTTTCAGTCTCTTGATCAAATAGCTTTAATTTTTTAGCTTCAGCACTTATCATCCCTAACATACAATTATCATAACAGCTGCTGTTTCTTATTGCATGATCTTTTATAGACGAGAAATAAATCCCTTTATTTTTGCTATTTTTCCTGATATTATTAATGTTTTTTACTAAACCTGTTTCTTTATCAACAATAATCTCAAAATATCTATTGAGCTCTCTTTTCAAAAAAGGCTTATATGCTGAAACCAAAGCTTTTGACTGGGATATCCTAAGTGAATATAGCAGAAATGCAAGGCTGTCAGGAGCAATATCAAAGAAATCTCTGCAATGATTATGTTCATTTCTTCCCCAAATGAAGTCATAATAATCTTTTTCTGAGATCTTTTTATTGGCTGCATTTTTCTGATAGCTTTTATCTGTCATAATATTGGCTTTGAAAACAGATATGACAGGTGTTATTGTTGTTGTTACCTTGCCATGTTCAGCATAATTGCTCAATGCGAAAGTTAATGTTTTGTATACTTCATCTTTATACCCTAATTTTAGCAGTGATCTTACACACATCCCAAAATCACGGATATAAAAATTAGCAAAATTGCCTGTACTTATCTGAAAAAAGAGTCCATTGAAACAAGAATTTATTATTTGTCTGCATATTTTTGCATGGCTGCCTTTGTATTTTTTGATAGCTTTTCTACCTTTTAGACGTCTTTTGAGTATAAATATAGCTTCTTTTAGCATGATTTATTTTATTATGTATATATATATATATAAATATGTCTAATTTTTGTATGTAGAAAGTCTCCTTTTTAGAATATTATTGCTGCCTTATGTTTGTTTTTATCACAATACAGGTCGTGAGACATTAAGGTATGGAGCTCCCTTATGATTTTAATTGTAAGATTTACTAGAATTTACCCCATCCCTCAGGGTAATTGGGTAAACTCAATAATAATGGGTAAATTCTACTAACCAAAAACCCAATCTTATCAGTTTATGTCAAAAAACATACCCCACCCATTGTGACGATTGAGTTTTTGATTTCCATGATGAAAACTGGCTGCAATAATATTCCTTATTAAGAGACTTTCTACATACTAAAACAAGATGACTACTACTATTTATATTTCACGAGAATTTGATACTGTGCCTACTTCGTAAAAGAATTTATAAGAAGGGGCGTCAGTGCTTCGCACATATTGTCTTTTTCTACGAAAAAGAAATTTTATTAGGGGTGCCTTAAAAAACAAAAACAGAGTACATGCATAGCTCCTAACTGGGATATTGTTACTGCCAATAGTAGGGACGGAAATCCTACAACCTTCTGAGCTGAGAGCTTTTGTGCTGCCTTCTTGTTATCTTCAGCACATTTCAAACTTGGTTGTATTCGGCATCGAAAACAAATAAATAATTTTGCAGACTTGCTAACAAAGATTTAATCAAGTTTTCGATGCTGAAGATTGGCAGCACAAAAGCTCTTGCTGCTAAGCTAAGTAGGATTTCCGTTCCGAATATCAGCAAGCTGATAAGTCCCTACTATAAATTTAAAGGCAGTAACAATATCCTTAAAAGGAGCTATGCATGTACAAAACAGAAGAACATTTATATATGAAAGTCTATCTTTATTTAAATATGGCACTGAATAAAGAACAAGTAGAGAAAATCAAGGAATTATTAAGAACTAAACTAAATGACAAACTATCCAAGTATGCAAGAGAAACAACATCTATGCCTTTTTTAGCAAAACTTATGCAAGATTCTGAAAAAGTAGCTGCATATTCTTTCATCCATTCATTAGCTACAACCTTAGGAATGTCAATTTATGAAAAAATCTCTGAAATTGTAGCATTAACAAGTTATGATGAAGTTAAAACGGGCTATGATGTTGAAGGGGAAATTACAAACGAAGAAAATACAGTAATATCTCAAATTCTACAGGAAATAAAAAATGGAACTAGGAAAGCGAATGAAGAACAGGAAATTAGTGAAATTTTAAAGTGTAATAATAATGGCGGAAGAAAAATAAAAATTAGAGCAGATTTATTTCTAAAAAAAGGAAATGATGAGTATTATATTGAAATAAAAACAGCCAAACCAAATATAGATGTTTTTGTCAAATCAAAACAAAAATTGTTGGAATGGGTAGCACTTAGAAAAAAGAAAGTAAATACAATCTTAGCAATTCCTTACAATCCTTACCACCCAGAATCATATAGCAGATTTACAATGCAAGGTTATTTGGATGAAGAAAAAGAGCTTTATGTTGCTGAAAAATTCTGGAAGTTATTGGGTGGAGAAGGAACATATAAAGAGATTCTTGATATTTTTGATGAAGTGGGAAAAGAGTTTAAGGAAAAAATACAAACTAAAATTAAAGAAGTTGCCGAAGAAAAAATGGATGTTTAAATTTTCTTAATAAGTTAATTCCTCTTTTGCAGAAATCCATTCCCGTATAAATTGATCACCTATTTGTGTTAATGATACTCTGACATTACTTGGAATCCCCTCAATAATAACCCCGCCACCATTTACATTTACAAGATTTTCATCCAATAGGTTCTTTATGAGTAGAAGCATATTTCCAGCCATAATTACATTTCTTCCATGATGCAATTCACTTAAGACATTTAGTTCAAATCTGTCATATTTATCAGTTAATCGTTGTAAGATTCTTTTATATATTTTCAACGATTTTCTATCAATTTCTTTCTTGTCTGCTCTTGTATGGCAATTTGGGCATATAGCTATTAGATTTTCATACTTGTGTTATTTGACCTTCTCATAGGGTTCAATATGAGCTATTTCTGTTGTAAGAAATCTACATGAAGGTATAGCACAGCAATGTCCTGCCTCTACCAATATTTTTCTTTTTAGTTCTGCTGGAAGATGTTCTCTATCTGTCATTTTTTCTTCATATAAAATATTATTTCAGCATAAGGTTGTCTATCTTTTTCTGTTCTGTTTAAAACAGGTCTTTTAAATTTATCAACAATTTTTAAATTGCTTTTTTCTGCGATTAATGGATACAAATTATATTTATCATTTGCGACTATGAAATAATCTCCATCATTTTTAACAAATTTTCCTATATTGATTAAAACATTACTTATTCCTTCAACATATTCATCTCTTGCTTGTTTCCCTTGCCCCTTATACAAAGGTCCAATTTCTTTATCATCTTTTCTTGGAATATCAAATAATTCATAAGAATATGCATGTTGCTCATGATAATCAATTTGTCCAACATAAGGCGGAGAGGTAAAAATCCCTGCTATTTTATTATTCTCTAATAACTTAAAAAATTCTGGATTTTGTTTTTTAATTTCTTCAAAAATGTTTACTTCTCTTGAATCTCCATGAATGACTCCAGAATTAACATTTTTTCTAATGTCTGAAAATTCATTTAATCTTTTTGTAGTGTCATAGGTGTATCTAATCAAATGTTTAATAATGGAATTGATTGGGGTACATAATTTTTTATGCTTTCTACAATAGTATGGTCCAACTTGAGGTTCTTTTAATGTTGCCAAATCAGCGTGTCTTGTTGCTCTGCATGAACGAGCAGTTCTACTTAGAATTATTCTTAAAACATTTTTTAATTGTTTATCTTCAATTTTGCCTAAAAATCTAATATAATAAAATAATTCTTGTTTAACTCTTTTTGAAAACCACTTACTCAAAAAACTGTTCATATCTTTTTCATTTAATAATCTGGATTTGTTTTTTGTTCCATTTTCTTCAAAGAATTCTCTATTTTCTTTTAAGAATTGTTTAAGTTTTTCTTCTCCATATTCCTTTTCGTTATTGATAAAACCTTTTCTAACTTTATTCTTGAATTCAGGATTTGGGAAATTATTTTTATTAAACTCGCTCAATCTTTCTTTTAATTGCATATCGAAAGAATCATCAAAAACATCTTGACTAAATTCTCTTGTCTTAAAACAAATATCTCTTGCTAATTTATCCAATCTTGATAAATCATATTTTCCAATTTTCACTTTAGAGATTAAACAATTAAAATCTGAAACATCTATGCCTATTGAATGCAAACCTAGTTCTGATGATTGTATGAGTGTTGTTCCACTTCCCATAAAAGGATCAAGAATAATATCTCCTTCCTTGAAAAATATTTGTTTTTTGAAAGTATTTAGATGAGAATCCAAAAAATACTCAACCAATTGAGGGATAAATTTTCCTTTATAGGGATGCAATCTATGAACATGCTTTGTAGTATCTGTTTCTCTTAAATTTGAAAAAGATAGCCCCCAATTTAAATCCTTACCTAATTTACTTTTCCATTGTTGCTGTTTTTGTACAACTTCTTTATCATAATACTTTTTTAACTCATCTTGATTAATCTTTATTTTCTTTTGCTCATCATAGTATTTTTTTATTTTAGCATATTGAATTAAATAACTTATATTTGATTGAGTGACAGGTCTATCTAAATATTCTGACGCCCATTTCGATGCTTCACCCATTGATATTAATGCTTGATTCATTTTTCCTCTTTTTTTGATTTTGTTTCCATAAAAACTTCTATACTTCTTGATAAAGCTATTGCATTTTTTTTACAAAATTCTTTATAATTATCGTAAATATTTTCATCAAGACTTAATGTTACATTTTTCTGTGCCATATTTTACCCCTCATTTGAATACAAATGTAAATAAATGAACTACTATATAAATCTTTTAGGCCATTGTCCAGTGATAAACAACGCCCCTAAATGTTCTTCAGTAGTTCGGCTTGAAAGTTCAAATTTGGCTTCTTGATTCCTATTTTTTTAGTTCAACATCAAAATTTTTTATTAAATAACAAAAAAATCTTTGTGATTGATAATCTTATTTCCAAAAATAAATGATTTTTCATCAAAACAAGAGTTTTAACACAAGAAAAATAAGATTTTTTAGCATAAAATTCACAGTTCAAAACTTAAATGTGTGGTAATCCAAAAGTAAACCAGAATGAATTTCATTGTTGTGACTGTAAATGTTACTTTGTCGGTGACAATCTTAATTATATGCCATAAATTATGCATAGCAACAGCATAACAAAAATAAAAATAACGTACAACTCCTTTTACACATGTTGTTTTTGGCAGAAAATATTTTTGTAGACGATAACCTGTTTCAATATTCCATCTTTTAGCGTAAAGATTAAGGTAATATCTTACTGAATGAAGAAAAGTATACCTCATTGTTGTGTAAAAACCAATCTCTTTTTCATTATCAAGTTTTATCATTAACAATTTGAAATCTGCAAATTCTCCACGACAATTTTTCCAATAATACTTCACAACTGAAAATTTTCTTACAGCTTTTTCAAATTGTTTTCTTGTTTTTTTATCTTTAATACATGGCATTAAAACTGGAATTTTAAGGTATTCAAGTTGATTGAAAATATCAACATCTCTAAAACCTCTATCCAATAACAAAACTTTAATCTTGACAAACTTTTTTACATGTTTAACTAAATCATTTACTATATTATAAAGATGTATTCCTCGTCGATGAATTTTTACACCCAATGTAATTATTTTGTTCTTGATAATAAGTTGGATTGTAGCAAATTTAAAGAAAAAATTAGTTCCGTTCTTATGCTTGCCACCACGAATATCATCAGATTTTCGCTTATCTTTGCTATAAGTTTCCTGCTCATGAACATCAATTATTGCTATTGCTTTATGTTTCTTTTTTTTCTTAAATTGTTTTAGAAATTGTTTTTCATAAATATTATTGAACATAAATTCCACGTCATCAATAGCAAATTTTTGAAGCTGTTGCATCAACGCATCACCAGATGGAACATCATCAATTTGATTCATTATCTTGCTTCCATCTTCACCAGCAATATTCCATAAACTCAAAAAAGTGACTAATTCAAAATATTGCTTTTCTGTATATTTAATTTGTTTACTTCTTTTGAGATTTAATTGTTCATTTAACTCATTTTTTGCTGAAATTAGTAAACTTTTTAACTCAGTAAGATTCATTGTTTATCACCTCATTTTTGTTTTTGTCAACAAAAAATAAGGTATGCAAGGTTATATAACCTTGCATTTTTCTATTCTTCTGAGTTAAAATGCTAGAATTATAGGGTTTCAGCCATTCTAAAGCCTAAATTTCAATCGGATATACTGTAATATAGTATTTTTGAAATCCGTTGCGAATTGGGTTGATACTGATGTATTTGCAGTGTCTTAAACTTAATTTTGACTTAGGCTGTTTTTTAGAAGATCTTAAAACAAAAATGAATCTTGATATTCCGCAAGAGGCATTAAACAAATTATTTATAATTGTAGAAAAACAAGCTAAAGATAAAATATCAAAGCCATAACATCTGATTCCTCCTGTCCTACAGACTTTTACTCTGCTACGCAGTTATTGATAATGATTCATTAAAAAAACTACAATATCAACTTATATTTCAGACAAATTAAAAACTCCACTCACCATCAAAGGTTCGCTACGTATAACAAGTTGATGTTAGGCGCAAAAATGCTCAAACACAAATTTAAAAATGCGATAAAATGTTACGTTATTTTGTGGCAGTTACGTTAAATCAATACTATACAAAGTCATTTTATAACACCATTAACTAAAAAGCATATAAGTAATTTATTACTTATGTAAGTAAAATGATACTAAATTTCATATCATCAATAGAACATTTAAGAACAATAGATTTTTACAGCAAACAGATATTAATAAAAAAGATAGTAGCAAAAATACTTCATTTATGTGAAGGAATAGCACATTATATCAAAGAAATCACAAGGCTTTCCCATATAAAAGTTGATTATTACATATTCACAAAAGAAGAATTGTTTACTATGCTGATAAATGATGAAGAAAATCTTGGAAAAGAAGCTTTTAGAAATTATTTATTATTTTATGGAGTGAAGCTTATTATCAAATAATAAAGGAGGCTATAAAAAATGGTTTATCATCCAAAATATGATTATTTGATTTAGATCTATTTACCTAAACCCAACCCTCTTCCCGCCTTTTTTCACAACAAATGCACTTATCTCTTCGTCTCTTCTTTTAAGATGGTCAAGGTCAGTTGTTGATTTCACAATCTTAATTGCTTTTTTGTAATCATCACCAGTCACAACTAAAGGATACTTTCTGGTGCCGGAGAATGTTTTATATATTCTTTTTGCTGCCTGCATACCTGCTTCATTAACCAGCTTAACTAATAATCGTGGTGTAAAACCAATACATTCAGCTACAATCTCATGTATATCAACATTACTGTATGTAAAATCATCACTTAAATCAATACAATCATTATTTAATATTACCTGTTCTCTTTTGCTTATGTGTTTAGATAATATCCTTGCTAATATGTTTGTGTCTGTTGGGATTGGAACATGATACATATAACTGATTCTGCCAAATTCAAGGAATCTGGGATCGATTCTTTCAGGGTAATTGCTTGAGCCTGATATTCTTACACCATAATCTTTAGTTACACCCTGTAATTGGTTAAGCAGTGTAGATTGTGTTACTGCAACTTCTCTTGAGCCTCTTGATCTGTCTTCAAGAAATGCTGCCTCTAAATCATCGCACCATAACATGGGCCTGAAACCATATCTTCTGTGCATATCACGGATACCGCCAAAGAAAGAATCCATTATTTTATTTGATGAATAGCCTGCCTGTAATAATTCAGTTACATCTAATGGGATAAATACAACTTCTTCTAATTGCGGGTCCCATAATAAACTGGAAGCGATTGAGCTTTTGCCAGTTCCTGGAACTCCAACTAATAATACAGATTCATCTGTTACTCCTAATCTTCTTGCTTCTTCTGGATATAAAGTTGCGAAGAACTGCCTGAATTTGATATCTTCTATAAGTTCATCTAATCCTAATATATCATCTTGAGATTCAGATTTAGTATCTCTTCTCACTAATTGTTTTTGAGCTAAATATAATGCTTTAGCCCTGTCAAAGGAATCATAAGAGCCGTTTAGAGCAACACTCACTCTTAATGCAGTATCAATAAATTCAATCTCTTTGCATGATTCCAGCCTGAGATTAACAACAAATCTGCCATCACTATAAAACCAATAATTTTTACCTCTGCCTTTCATATTTTGTTTTGCATCTTTTAATGTAGGATATTCTCTGGCAACCCATAATATTTGTTTGGTTTCACTGTATGCAGAACAATCAAAGCGAGGAATGTTGTCTGGATAGACAGGAAAACCTCTAATCTTTCCTGTCTGGCAACCGTCAAACCCAACAAATTTAGCTGGTGCTTTTCCTTTTATCCTGTAATAATCCTTTGAATGAACACCTGTATCATCAAGAACAGATTCATTGAATATCCTTTCTAATCTTCTGTAAAGCTGTTCATTCATTGCTCCAATATCCCAAGAAACAGCTAATCTTGGCTCTTCGCGCCTGTATTTCTTGTTCCAATGGTCATATATCATCTGCCTTCTCATGCTGACTTCAGGCATAACTCCATTAAATTGTTTGACAAGACAGCCAAGAATATCTGTCAATTCACGCCTTTCAGCAGATTCAGCATATTTAAAATCAGTATATACAGGATTAGTATAAGTCAGCATAAGATAAAGGATTTTGGCATGATATTTAATGTTTGTGGTGTAAGACAATAACATTTAAATTATCCATGATATAACCTATGTTCATGACATATATTGATACTCTTATTGAAAGATATGTTGAAAATATTGGCAGAAAATTATGCACTGCTGAAGAATTTGAAAAAGCAGGTCTTCCTGAATTTCTAAATAACTTTCCAGGTGCAACTCCTGTTGAAAGATTCTTCAATTATATTGTCAGCAAAGGCTATCTTCTTCATGGTTCTACTGATGATATGGGAAGAAGAGATTTAATATCTGGATTAAATGGTGTTTCAGCTACAGATAATGCTGGTGTTGCATTGATGTATGCAGTGCATACCAATAAGAACAGGGGACAATTATCAGGTATAGGAACTGTCGAGAGAAGATGGCATGAAAAAAAAACAAGTGACCAATTAGTATTAGACTTAAGGTATTATGTAGAACCAGAATATATTGATGAGATACAATCTCTTGGTTTTGAAGGATCTATCAGAGAAATAGCCAGCCATAGCATTGATGAAAGAGGTTACATATATGTTGTAAAAAACACAGGTTTCAAAAAACAAAGAATATTACCTTGTGAATTCAGAAGGCATCTTAATACATCATATGAAAAAGCTTTTGAAGTCAAAAGAGAATGGTTCAAAGGCAAAGTATATGGTACTTTACTAAATGATGAAACAAAACAAGTTCTTGAACGCATATTATTATATCAGGATGGTTGGAAAGTGTGTAGATAAAACATATGTAATAACCCAAGTTTGACACTTGTCAAACTTGGAGTAATTTATTTATCAAGCCCTGAAAGGGCATGTAAATAAATTACTAGCGTTTTGTGGTATGTAATAAGTCTCCTTTCTTGGATATTATTGCCGCCTTATATTTGTTTTCATAATAATACAGTTCGAAGATATTTATGCTGCGAAAACCTTCTGTTTAACCAGTCTCGCTTTCAGAATGATAATCATCCAGTTTTCGCTGATGAAAACTGGCAGCAATAATATTCCTTATTAGGAGACTTATTACATACGATAAAACAGCAATTTTTTATAATCATGATATTTATGTTCTCTTTTGATCATTTTGATTGCTTCTTCTGCAGTACTCAGATATTTTTCATGTATAGCTCTATTTTTAGAATCAGGTTTTTGTTTTATTTGTGCTCTTAATTTTCTGGCAGCATCTTGATAATGGTGCACAGCTCTTACCCACTTACTATTCTTACTTCTTAAATATTCAACTTCTTTTTCTACCATTTGTGCTAATAAATAATTATAAATACCTTCATTTGAAAAATTAGATATACCTTTTTTAATTTCAGATTTAGCTTTAGAAGCAAAACCAGCTAAATATAATGTTCTGCAATAATCAATATGATAACCAACATTTGTTGCTCTTTGCTCATCATCTGAAGTTAATTCTACTGCTTTTTCATAGAAAGGCAATGCTTCTTTATATCTGCTAAATTTATAAAAATAAGAGCCCTTATTATGATTAGCTTCTGCATCTTCAGGTGCTAATTCTAATGCAGCTGATGTCAATGCATCCAGATCAGCATGCACAATACCCAACTCACTAAATGATTCTTCTGTCTTTCTTAATAATGCAACCAGCACATTTTCTTGATCTATGTTAGCAGAAGCATAATCAATCAAAGTATTTGGCATAAGACCTGCAACAATTGCATTAGCATTGATATACCTGATTCTGTCAATAGTTTCTTCAGTTATTTCCGTAGTTTTTCTGGCTATTTTTCTAGCTCTTTCTCTAACTCTTTCTCTAACTCTTTCTCTAGTTTTTCTTCTGGTTTTTTTTCCAGCAGACCGACTAACATATTTTCCAGCCATATCTCAAAGAATCATAGTTTATTTTAAAAAGTTAATGGTAAATATTCATCGTCCCCTTCTGCTTCCTCTTGATGAGTTATGATCTTTTTTTTTTTTTGATCTTTCACGATTATAGATCTTTGTAGATACTGTATCAATCCTCTCTGAAGGTATTTCAGGACATTGTTCATAATATCCTAATGCTATTTTATATGATTTTAATGCTAATTTATCCCATCTTTGCTTTTTTTGGCTTTGATGAAATGATAAGAAATAAGCCATATCACCTTTTTCTTCAAATACCTCACCAATCACATTTAATTGTCTGAAAAATGAATAAGTGTCAACTAACTCTCCAGCCTGTTCAAATGCTCTATATGATCTCTCAGCCCATGAGCCATCTCTATTTCTCAAATGCCTGCCAGAATTAAGATAATGTCTCCTTGCTGCGATAGCAGTCATCCTTAAATCATCAAATGCAGCTGAATAATGCCCAATTTCTAAACTAAATTGTGATTTTTCCATATTAATGCAATACATCTGTTCTAAACGATTCATGTTAACATCATGTAGATTAGGATTCTTCTTATCACACTTATATAATCTTTCCAAACAAACAGATACAACAAGATAACATTTTTCAATCATCTCAATTATTTCTTTTCTTTCCTGTCCATGCATAGCATTAACTCCTTCTCTTAGTTTTGTAGCTGTTAAATTTGCATTTATCTGATCTTCAATCCATCCATCTGTCTTATTATCTAATTTACCACGAAGAGGATGATCTCTTGGAAGGTTTTTTACCAGTGTAATCATGTTGTTTATATGAGTTGCTGCACACTTATAAGCTAATACAGAATGTCTTTTATCAACTGCTTTACTAATCTCTGCAGATTCAAGAGATGCTTTACTGGCTCTGTCTAACCATGCTATTGCAGTTTCAATACATTCAAAATTTAAAGAAATCCTCTCTGCACAAATAGCTGCATTACCCATCGCAACAGACCTGATAAGAATAACATCACAAGGAAATGCTTCACCATCGTATAATTTACCTAATTCATTTACATTTAAATTAAACTGGTACAACTTTTCCAGATGATCTGCAATGCCAGCAAGCAATTCAGGTGTTTCATCCAATAAATACATAGCAATTTTGGTTATATAATACCCTGAGAACATTAAACAATCATCTAACAATGTGTCATGAGTAGCAATATAATCTATAACTTTATCTTTGCAGTCATCTCTTTCAATTAATCTGCCATATTTTCTAAGATATACATTATTTTTTCGCAGTATTTCTTCTAATTCTTGATCCATCTGATGAAGAAACAAGGATTGATTTATATGTTTTATATAATAAAAATAAAATGTTCTAAACCATAATTATATCACAATGGTAATTAAGGGTTTAGGGTTTTGGGGAGATATTTGAAGCAAGCTTTTTCTGGAATAAAAAGTTTCTCAGCAATATGATGCCATTTTAAGAGTAAAACGCCAACGCCCAGACTTTCAAAAAAGTTAGAAGCTTTTCATTCAAACTCTCTTACTTTCTAACTTTTTTTTGAACTGGGATATCCCGGAGGAAACAAGCTCACTGATACAAATCCTATATTCCAGGCTTGCGCAGTACCAGGTTGTGCCACGTTGGCATGAGTGTAACGATTGCCAAGGTGGTGCTTCTTTATCCGAAGGATTAAGATATGTGCCACGTTGGCATGAGTATAAGTAAACTACATTAACATTATACACCAAAAATCATAAAGTATTTATAAAATTATTGATATTCTGATGTTGGATCTAAGTTCGGGTTTTTAGATATTAATATTATAAATCACAAACCAAGCTAACGCTTGGAAATCACAAATCCCAAAAAAACCAAATCCCAACAAAAATAAATCCCAAAAACAAAAAGAATATAGAGCGTAGCTCCTTTTTGGAGTTTGGGATTTGGGATTTGGGATTTGGGATTTGGGATTTGGGATTTGGGATTTAAATTAATATTTCCTACAGCCCGAACTTATACCCAGATTGGATATTATTGGTATAAACAGCAAGATGAACATAATAAAACAGCAAGACAAGTACAAAGTTGAATCTGCTTCAAGCAAAGGCAAGTTCTATATAGTTGATCCTATAAAGCAGGTATGCAGCTGCCCAGGTTACATATTTTATGCAAAAAGAAAAGGTACTGTTTGCAAGCATATAAAAGCTGTTCTTGAAATGCTTGAGAAAGAAAATATTCATGAGAAAAAAGCAGAAAAAGAAAACTTAGCAAAACAGGCAGAATCAATAAGAAAAGAAATCATCAACTACCTCAAGGAAAATAATAATGAAGCTGATTCTATGGGCTTAATTGAAAAGTATGGTGAAAAGATAATTGATGATATGATACAGGATGGTACTTTGATTGAAGTAAGGGGAATGATTAAGTATATTGAATAAATCTTAAATAATCAAATTTATAAATAGATAATCAGACTATCCAAGAAATGAAAAAAGTTGAGCTCATCAAGCCAAACACATTCACTGTAGAACAACATTATTACACTAAAGTTATCAATGCGTCTCTGCACCATTTAGTATCTTATTTTCTTACTCTAAAGACAGACCAGATCATAAAAAGGTATTGTCATCTGAATCCATCAACAAATAAAGATGTACTTAAATCAATCATTGAGTATAAGCCTAAATATATGAGATGGGCAGGAGCAGACCTGTTTTATGTAACAACAGAGAAAGGAAATCGTAAGATAGCATTGATTGAGACAAATTCTTCACCATCAGGACAGAAGTCTATGCCATTATTCAATGAACATAAAGAGATGGGTGGTTATGAATTCCTTATAAAGAATTCATTCATGCCTTTATTGAAAGACAAATCCCTTCCCAAAGGCAGATTAGCTGTATTATATGACAAGAACTATATGGAAGCTTCAGGTTATGCTTCAGCTCTTGCACAAATTAAGGATGAAAATGTATTTCTTGTTCCTTTTTTTAACGGAGAGGAAAATGATCATATATCTTTCAAAGATGGTATTTTACATATCAAACACAAAGATAAGATATATCCCATAAAAGCTGCTATCCGTTATGTAACACAGAAACCATGGAACAGAATACCTATACAGACAAAGACACTAGTCTATAACCCAACAATAGTTTGTTTAGCTGGCGGAAGAAACAAGATGGTTGCAGCAAAAGCATATGATCTTTTAAATTCTGAATTATTGGGGACAGGTCTAAAGATAAATATTCCAGAAACAATAAGGGATGTCTCAAAAAATGAGATACCTTTATGGGTAAAAAGATTCAATGGGCATGCTGTGGTAAAAGTGCCATACAGCAATGCAGGACAGGGAGTATTCACTATAACAAATCAAAAAGAGTTAGACAAATTTATGAGCAAGGATTTTGGGTATGATCAGTTCATAGTCCAGAGCCTGATAGGAAATTTTTCATGGAGTTCTATTGGTAAGGTAGACAAGTTTTATCATATAGGTACTTTGCCAAACAAACATAATGATATTTATGTTGCTGACTTGAGATTTATGATTGTAAACACAAAAGAAGGTATCAGGCCTGTGGCATTATATGCAAGAAGAGCAAAAAAGCCTTTAGTTAACAAACTTCCAGACAATAGATATTCATGGGAAATTCTTGGTACAAATCTTTCTGTAAAAAAAGGAGAGAACAGATGGACATCTGATACTGAAAGATTATTAATCATGGACAAGAAGGATTTCAATATATTAGGAATTGGTCTTGATGATCTGATTGAAGCGTATATTCAGGCTATTCTTGCATTTGTCGCGATAGATAAGATGGCGAACAATCTTATCAATGAAGAAGGTAAATTTAAAAGAAAATTGTTTAAATCATTAAACACAGATGAGAAACTAATCCATGAAATATTGGTTGAGTAAAATGAGAGCTTCACATGATAATAATGAAATAATTTATGATCTTGATTTAGATAAGATTAAACCTGGTACAATAGAGAAATATCATCTGCATATTATTTCTGATGGCCTTGGGAATCCAATATATGTACCTTTGATAATTGCAAAAGGGATTGAACAAGGGCCTGTATTTGGGTTGACAGCTGCAATACATGGAAATGAATTAAATGGAATATTAGTTATTCATAATATTATCAAAAAAATAAATCCTATGAGATTAAAGGGTACAATAATCGGTGTTCCTGTCTCAAATGTTACTGGTTTCATAAGAAGAAAAAGAAAATTCAATGACGAGATAGACCTGAATAAGATTATGCCTGGAAATCCAAGAGGGAACAGAAGCGAAATATATGCATATAGATTTTTCTCAAAGATTATTAAGCATATGAATTATCTGATAGATCTTCACACTGCAAGTTCTGGAAGGGTTAATTCATTTTATGTGAGAGCAAACATGAAAGATCATGTGACCAGAAGGATGGCATTATTACAGAATGCTGAGATTATCCTGCATAATATAGGTAGCAAAGGCACATTAAGAAGATCAGCAACAGATGAAAAAATAAAGTGTATCACTGTTGAATTAGGCAATCCCCACAGATTCCAGAAAAACATGGTGATATCTTCTGTTAACGGCATATTAAACACATTTATACATCTAAGGATGATTGAAGGTGATATAATTCCACCAGCTCAGAAACCAGTGATATGTAAAAAATCATATTGGTTATATACAACTGATGGAGGTGTGTTACAGGTTTATCTTGGTCTGGCTGAGAAAGTAAAAAAAGGTGAAGAGATTGCAAAGGTTAAGAATATTTTTGGTGATATCATAGAGACTTATTTCAGCCCAGAGGATGGAATTATAATTGGAAAAAGCATTGACCCAGTCAATCAGACAGGCTCCAGAATATTACATTTAGGCATTTTAAAGTAAATTAAAAAAATACTACATCAAAATAGCTTATTCATACCAATCACAACACACCCAGCAACAGCACCGACCATATTATAGATGATATCAATCATTGTGTTAGAATATGTTCCACTATCACCAATATCTGCAGCTGTTAGGCTGGGAATTGCAGTATTGCCTGGGAAAAAGAGATTAGCGCCATCTGCATTCAAAAAAGTATAGCCAAGAAATTCTATTGTCTCATGGATTGCACTTATCCCAATTGTCATTAATATTGCGATGAAACAGACAGTTGCAAATTTAGATTTTAGATTATTATAATGTAACAACCAATTGCAAAGTATCATGCTTACTGCAAAACTAGCAAAGAAATGTGTGTAATGATCAAAATCCAGACCAAAGAACTGTTTAGTATAAAAGCCATAAACACCTAAAGTATGCAAGGCAAGGCTAAACAAAAACATAGCATAGAGCCATGCATTTAATCTTAATTTATTCCTTGACAGATAAACAACAAATACAATTGTAAATGTAACTCCTGCATCCCAAAGCCAAGTAGTTGCATTAGTCAGTATTGCATACCTGGCTATGATTATCATTAATATTGCATATAAAGATAAAAGTAGTTTCATCGCTAAATCTGATTTTTTCTCTTTATTATATTCCCTAATGCCTGTTTTCTCTGCTTTAGTTATCATTATAGATCCAAGTAATCAATTCAGTTTTATAAAGATTTAGTTAAGGACAATTACTTAATTTGACCAGTATAAATTGATGAATCATCATTCAACAATACAGCAAGACAAGTTGCTCTAAGCCTAACAGGCAATATATTATCTATGTTATCAGATACAATATCAACAAAATTATCAAGAACATATTGTTTTCCATGTTGTTTAGATTTTGTTTTTAGAACAGAATATATATGTTTCATAAGCCTGCTATCTAATCTTTTTTCATATATATTTGCAAGAGCTTCAGATAAATGACTCACACCATAAACTTCTTCACCAAACCAAAATGCAAATGCTTCATCAATAGATAGTCTTGCCCGTAATTCTGGTTCATCTTGATTTGAGTCAGACAAGCTGTTTAAACTTGGCAAATATCTTGAAATTAAGTGTTCAATTTCTTGCTTATAACATTCACTAAAAACCTGATGCCCATATTCATGGCATAAAATAGACATTAAATAATCATTAGGTTTCAATAATTTACCAGTTATTTCCTTATTATCTACAGCAAAAACAAGATAATCAGAATAATCAGGCTTTAATCCTGTAATATCTGAATCAATCAAAATTACAGGTAAAATTGGGAATGAAGCACCTACAATGTTTAAGCCACTGATTGCATATACCTCTCTTTGAGCAAAGCTTCTGCCTAAGAAAGATTCAACCAGTTGATGTGCTTCTTGATGGATAGTTTCTGCTTCAGGAGTTAGGTCTGTAAGCCTGTCTGTTTCAATCCCAAGGAGTTCTGCTAATGTTTTTCTGCCAATCTTTACATGTTCCAATCCAATAGCATAAAAATCTTCTTTATCACTTTCAAATATACGAGCATCATTACTATATTTATTATCAAGAAGATAATCAAGAGCAATAGTTGTATTGACGATATTATAATAACCCTCTAAACCATCATTTTTTGCCATATAATACTCCTGAAAACCTATTATTTATAAAGTTTTCGATTTTGTTACTACTTATTAGTATTAAATATGATTAAATTTATAAATAATCATTAAATATCAATATTAATAAAATGGGAAAAGCCAATAGTAGAAAGAAACACTATAGAAAGCCAAAAAGAACTAAAGATATGAAAAAAAGAAATAGTTCTGCATCTAAATATATAGGTTTTTTGGCAAATGTAAAAAGATATTGGAAACCAATTTTAGGAGCAGGAGCCTTATTATTTGGCGGGATTGCTGCTTATTTTGCATTAGGAAATAATTATGATTCTGGTGACACAACAGAAGATCGTATTGCTCATGTTGATACTGAGCTTGAATATTCAGAATATACAGGAACAAATACTGCAGGAAAAAAAGCTACAGAAATAAAGAATGTAGGGATTATAGGGATTACAGAAAAAAAAGATTTAACAGCAGATACAATAGAACAAAGAGCTAAATCAGCTGAATCTTATCTTAGAAATCTTAATGGAGAATATCAGGTATTATTAGAACACAAAAATGATCAAAGAACAATCTATGTATTTCTACAGTATCATCCAGACACTATGTCAAAAAGTGATAAAGATGAGATTATTTATGAGAAAGGCTCACTTGAATGCCAGATACAATTATACAGAGAAATAAGAGAAATACATGGGAAAGGAATAATAGATGCAGTGACATTAGAAGGGTTTATGATGGCTGAAAGTGATATATCAGAAAAAGCAAATACAGAAGTTTCTGAACAGGACAGGAGATTAATGCTTGGGTTAAATGACGATGAACTCAGGATAGTTCTCCCTAAATCACATACTGATCTATTCCATATATTATGTTATTTAAAAGGTATAAAAATATATGGCTGGGAAAACCAAAGCCCAGAACAGCAAAGAGGTTATAAAAGATTAGTTAAAATAGCCAAAGACACGGAAAACATGAGTGAAAGTGAACTTCAAGAAGCGATAGGATTAATAGAAAAAGAAAATCAAAGAAATAAAAAAAGAAGCTGGGAAAGCTATAACAATACATTAACTATATCTGACAGATTAGCTAAAGGTATTAATGGTTATGCAAGTGATAATGGTTATGCAGGTAATAATAATAATTATGTTGGTAATATGGCAGTTGTGATAGGTGCTGCACATATTGTAGACTATGGAAATATTGCAGAAGAGCAAAAACAAAAACCAAGCCATCCGAGATTAGTATTAATACTCCCAAAAAGCTGCGAATATGATAAATAATAAAGCATTCAGATATTATGAATTGAAAATTATAAATAATCAATAAAAGTACAAAACAAGTTGATTAACATTATGTTTTTTCGTTCTTAATATCAATATTTCCGAATAATATATAGATAAATTTATCGTCTATAAAAACATATTTATATAAGGATGTATTATATAGAGATATGAAAAGACGAAGATTATTAGAAGGAGTAATTGCAGGATTTGCATTTTTATCAATACCAAGAGTGATAGAGAATGGATTAGAGTTTATTGCAAATGCATATGCGCAAGAACAAAATGAGCCGCCTGACCAACAAATAACAACACCTACAGAACAGCACATAAGACTGCCTGAAGAACAAGAAACAAGATTACCAAAAGATAACTTAGATGAACAGCAACATTCAGCTAAAGATCTGGTTCAAAGAGCTATTGCATTAGTCAGAAAATATGGACGAGAGTATAAAGGAAAATCAATAAATGGAAGAGAAATAATAACTTATTCTTACACTGTAAGTTTTGATGCATGCACAACAAGTGAAGTCTATCATGCAACATTAGATATGCACACTAACGGAAGAATAAAAAGCTTTGCTTTAGTCTATGAGGTTATTGGAGATATGGAATCTGAAAAAGAACATGATGCTGGAGAAAAAAGAGAGAGCCCTACAACAGATACTGAAGAATTTTACAGAGTTCTGGAAGAGGCAAACTTTGTTGAGAGATATATCAATGGAAAAATCGAGCCAGACAAAGATGAATACGGATCAAGCAATGTTGGCAGTATGATAGGATTAAAAGAAAGCAGCCCAGTAAAACAATATCACTGTTCACAATTAAGCGGATCTGTAATAAGAAACAGTAAACTTGTTTGTCTTGATAATAAAGAGATACAAGAACAATACAGAATTACATTGAAATATTTTCTGGCAATGGCAGAAGAGTCAAAAGGGCATTAATCTATTAAAAGATTAGCTGAATTATATAATAGATTAATGAAAGAAGAGAGTCCTAAAGCTTTAATAGGATGGTTTTTTTAGAAATTTGATTATAACTTCAGTTTGACAACTGTCAAACTTTGGCTATAAATGTTTATCTTAAGGTTTTCGACGAGAATTGGTAAATGTTTGCACATTTGTTACTTTTCTCTAGTAATTACTTCTGCGCTAAGAATTTGTGGCTTTCAAAGCCTCTTGCGCAAAACGCCTTCTTGCTTATTGCGCATCAAATTTTCTTATCTCAGCTCACTTTTGGTATTTGGCTGTAAACGCCAACTTATCGTGATAGAAGACTTACTGATATAAAAAGCTTGCTGCTGTTTTGTGTATTTGTGCGTCAAGATTTCTTATGATTCTTGATTGTTTTGAGGTATCTGTTGATTTCTTTGGTTGACATTTGGTTTTCAAAGACTGGTTCAATACTTTGGAATATTTCTTTTCTTAGCTTGTAGGTGCTAGCATATTTAGCATAAGCAGTCCAACCTTCTAAGAAATCATAGATTTTGTCGTAATCTGAACAACCCTTTGGGAAATTTTCAGAGTAATTATTTAGTTTTGCTTTAAATTTCCGCAAATTCTTTTTTACAAGTAGTTTGTATTGTGGAAATATTCTAAATCCTAAGAAATTAATCCCCTTTTGTAGTTGAATAATTCTCGATTTTTCTGGGTGCAGTTCTAAATCTAATTTTTCTAAAAGAAATTTGTTAATTTCCTTCTTGAATTGTTTCAGTTTGTTCTTACTTTTATTGATGATAATAAAGTCATCCACGTAACGAATGTAATATTTCGCTTTGATAATATGCTTAACAAACAAGTCTAACTCATGTAAATAAACATTGGCAAAGAATTGTGAAGTTAGATTACCTAAAGGCATTCCTTTGTTTGATACTTTTGTTGCATGGTTTGATAATATTAGTTTGATTAACCATAATATCTTCTTGTCTTTAATCTGCGCTTGTAATAATTCTAATAAGACGTTGTGGTTGACATTCTCAAAATATTTTCTTATGTCAGCCTTTAGAACAAATATCTTCTTAGTGTAATTGTTGGAGGCTATTCTTGTAAACTCATCAAAACGAGAAATTGCTTTCAATGCTCCCTTTCCAACTTGGTTGGCATAAGAGTCATGGATAAAATGTTTTTCAAATGTTGGAGCAATAACATTACATAGGGCGTGATGAACAACTCTATCTCTAAAATCTGACTTGCTAATCGTTCTTGTTTTTGGATCTCTAATAATAAATATTTCTAGTGGTTTTGGTCGATAACTATGTAAAAGAAGTTCATAACGAAGGTTAGTTAGATTTTCTTTCATGTCTTTCTCAAAAGCAATGACATAATCCTTTGTTGTTTTTCCTTTTCTCGCTTTCTTGAAAGCCAACTCTAAGTTTTGGTAAGAACACAATTCTTGATAATTCATAATAATATGAGCTATTCGAAGGAAACGGCTATTGTTGTTAAGGTTATTGTTGCCATTAGCATTAGAGTTGTTGTTATGATTGTTAACCCAGATGCCCCTTCATGTAGCCCCCTCACCCATTAAACACATAGTGTTTGTTCACCATCACTTCATTGCTGTTGTGATTGAATTTCATGACTCTTGCAAGCCTTAGTGAAAGGACGTGTAGCCCACGACCTAAAACTTTTACTCAGATGAATAAAAACTCTAAGTCAGGAAATTTGAATTAATACTGGAATAAATAGTTTTCGCTTTTTAATTCTCTAATATTTTTTGCACGCCTACGGCGTCTCAAGGTGGGCTACTCGAAGGAAACGGCTATAGTTGAGAAGGTTAAGGTTGCCACCAGCACTAGAGCCGTCGTCACGATCGTAAACCCAGATGCCCCTTATTTGGTCTTCATTTACAAAGTTTAATAACCAAATACCAAAAGCATTTCTATATTCGAAATTATCAAACATTTTTTTAGCTGCATACTCTTTTATAGCACTGTTTCCCTCAAAAGCGATATCATAAAATTGACTTGCCATTAATTGATCTCTGGAAGTAAATAAAGTGTTAAAAGTTCCCTCACTTCTGTCTAACTCGACACCATCAAAATCAGCATAAACAACAGGCAGTCCAGCAATATTATAATCTGCTGGAATTTCTATTAATTCTTTACAAACTGGACTTACTTTAAATCTAAGATTATCGTCTTTTGAGTAGGCAATGCCCATGCAAGTATCAAAGGAAGTATTCCATAAATCTTCATTCATCTTTCTAGCGACATAAAGTTCTAAGAAGGTTAAACCTCTAGGTTTTCCAAAAGCAGTAGG
The DNA here is from genome assembly GCA_043813525.1 of Candidatus Woesearchaeota archaeon. Classification (GTDB taxonomy): domain Archaea; phylum Nanobdellota; class Nanobdellia; order Woesearchaeales; family DSVV01; genus JBDRKY01. The sequence continues at coordinate 48,291 of JBDRKY010000046.1, read as the reverse complement.
TTGTGCTGATAACCTATCTTCTTGGCAAGCTGTAACTAAGGCACTAGTAGCTTGAGCATAAGTTGATTTTGTTGGCAAAATGATATAATGAACACTTTGCCCTTCGAAATTATGGCTTCCTTCAGAATTAAAATCCTTATCCAAATCTGGCTCAGTTGAATCTACTCTTATTTGTGTTATAGGCTCTTCTGTTTGAATATTTCTTCCTGTGTAGCGAGTAAACATCTTTACTGGCACACCTTCTCCTTCAAGTGCTTCAATTAATTGTTTATCTCCTAATGAATCCCAGCCTTTAGCCTTAACAACAGTCTTAAACGCTAATTCATATAACAATGCTGGATCAATACCTTGAGCAACTCCAATTTTTCTATACATATCAGAGCGCCACTTATGAGCAACACCCACAACATTTCCATTAACTCTTAGAATAGGAGTTTCACGAACTAAACTTGCGTATTCTGGAGGACTTAAATCTCGTCCAATGTTATCAGCATATTCAAGAGACAATTCAAAAGCTGCAGTTCTGATTCTATCAACTAATTTAGCTTCTAAACCCTTGGCAGCTTCATCGATGGCTCTCTTTTTTTGATTACCATATCTTATCTGCCAAACATAAGTGTCGGGTTCTAAACGAGAAACTTCATCAATAATTGGATCTCCAGAATTATCATCATCTGGGTTTATTCTTTTCAGATATCCACTAAGAACAGTTGCAACAGTGCTAATTGTTCTTCTCTCATTGCCAAAAAGATCTTCCCAGCCTTGAACTAAATCTGGACGAATCATATCTTCAGGATTATCTAAAGTAGGAAATTCGTCATAACTTTTAACAACAGTACGAATGTCTCTAAGAACTTCTTCAAGAACAGTTGTAAATCTATTAACATAACTAAAAAAATTAGTCTCTCTTCTTACTGAACCTTCATCTATGGGAAATAAAACCATTCTAAGGCTAGTATTTGCCAACTCATTTATAAAGTTTATGGTTTTGTTGTCACTATTTAGTGGTTTTAAGAAGCCCTCTTTCCGTCACAAAATATAGGTTAATATTTCCGTAATATATCCTATATAACTCAGCTGTCCAAAAGCTACCAAACCCCTAAATTCCTAGCTCTTAAGCCATCTCGCCGAAATCGTTTCGTAGTTCTTCCGGAGGTATGAACTCCAAAACTAATTTCTTGGCTTATTTAGGGTTTGCACAGTAGCTTTTTTTGTTATCAACATATTTCATATACTTTGGAACCAACTTTTAAGGACAGACAAAAATCCAACTGTCAAAATTCTTATCTAACCACTTTATCTTATCTGCTAAATAATCTTCTCTGTTTGCTCCTGTTTCAATTTCAATACCTAATTTGAAGCCTTCAAGCAAAAACACAGCGTCTACTCTTCTATCGCCAAATACTTGCTCAACATAAATATTGTCATGCAATTCTGTAAACAAATGCTTTAGTACAAAATGAGTATTTGATTCTTGCGAATTTTCTTTTTTAATGTAAAATCCTCCTCGCTGATGTCCATCTAAGTCATTTACTCGCACATATTCAAACCCTTGCCTTAATACATGCGGACTTACTGGCTTCATTATTCTTGCTCTTTCAGCTACTTCTCTAATGTACTTTTGTATTGTTCGTATGGCTATAGGAAATCTGTCCTGTCGTGAGAATAAGTCTCGCAGTAAATTCCTAACTAAAGGACTCATAGGAATTACACGACGTTTATTTCCTTTACCAACGATGTTGATGCAGCCTCTTTGCCAGCTAATATTATGTAGAAAGAAATAGAGGAATCAGTAAAAAATGGGCGAATTGTGAGGAAAGGAAAGCAGTTTCAAGCTAATCCTAAGCTAATTAAAGAGATTATCAACAATATGGGTAAAAACACAAAACTAACAAATTCTTTCAAACAAGCTTTAGAATATTTCTATCTCACATTATCTGACTATACTCAGAAAGTTTACCTTAATTTAGACATTTTCCTCTCAATTACTGAAAAAAATGAGAAAAAGGCTACAGATTTGGATATTGGCTTTGTTTTGCAACTTCCATTTTTCTTAAGTTTTGCAGAATCTAAAGATCAGAAACTCTATGAGATTATTGTTCAAATGCTTTCTCTCGACGACTATGTGCGCTTAATTCAAAGGTTTGAACTGCAAAATTACCATTTACTCGATGAAACAAAGAGAGTATACGATTTCATCGAAACTTTTGAGAAAATCGAGAAAATCTTCCCTAAGCTTGAAAATAAGGAAATCCCTTTATTTTCGAAAAATATTAAAGCTATGAAGACCCTTGGAGGTAAGTAATGGCCAAAACAAGAAAACAAATCAAAGAAGAGTATACAGCCGAGAAGAAAGGTATCGGCTTCCAAGCTATGTTATAGGCTTTCTAGCTTTAGTTTTCTTAATTTGCGGCTTTTTGTTGAAAATCTCTGTTTTAATGATTGTTGGTCTTGGTTCTCTAGGATTAGCTATTGTTTTGTACGCGTTTGGAGATACGCTGTCTAAAATGGTGTTTAGGAAGTAATTTTTTTAGGGACATTTTTAGGGACATAATTTAGTTTTTAGGGACATGCCTCAAAGAAAGCACCCTTTTTTACTCCAACTTTCTTAATGTAGCCAGTTTCAACTAATTCTTTAATATCTCGTTTTGCAGTCTTACTGCTAACATCAAATTTCATAGCATATTCTTGGATTGTAAGCTTTTCTCCCCGATTAATCATCAGTCTCAAACCTTCTATTTGTCTTTCATTTAATCCCATTTCCTTAAGATCAGTTTTTCCTTTTTCTGGGATTAAAGCAAGGATATCTTTCGGAGCATAGAACACAACCATAAATCCTCCACCAATTTCTTTGAAATCTGGCTCTTTAAGACCATGATTTACACTCCACTTGACGATCTTATTAGTTCCCTCTCCCCACTGTTCAATATTTCTTATCAGAAAGAAGTTGTTAGCAATAAGATGATTTCTTGGCAGGGAATCATGTTCTTTTTTGAGTTTTGCAGGAGTTAGTGGTTTAACACCCATAAAGTGAATCTGGTGCGTCAAAAACAGCCAATTCTTGTTAAAACATGATTACATCATGTTTGGAAGTGTAATCTTAACTGATCAAAATTCTTCGAGCCATTTGTATACAGGTTTTACATAAATTTTCTTGTTTTCATTAATTATAGTTTCTTCTTCTTTTTCTGTAAGAATAATACCTTCCTTGAGTTTATGGGTATGAATTGCTTCAAGAATACCTTTTAATTCTCTTTTTCGTGTGTCAGGATCTTTAAGTGTAAGACTAACTTGAATTGCAGTTATTATTTTTGCACCTTTCTTTATTAGGAAGTCGCATTCAGACTTATCTTTGTGATAAAAAATTTCATCATAGTTTTTTTGCAAAGCCATAAAGACTAAGTTTTCTAAAATTCTGCCTTTATTCTCAGAAAATTTAAAAGATACTGCGTTAATAAGTCCAGTGTCTATACAATATACTTTTTGTGGGTTTACTAATTGCTTCTTAACAGATGGATCATATTTTCTGACTAGAAAAAGTAGATATGATTCTTCAGCATATAAAAGATATTCTTTGACTGTATCTAAAGAGATGTTTAATAATTGAGCAATTTTTCTATATGACAAAGGTTTTCCTATATTAGAAATTGCAAAATATAACAAATCAAAGACATCTTTATTATTGCGTAATTTATGTGGATAGATAATATCTTTAAGATAAATTGTTTGAAAATAATTCTTAAGAATGTCTTGTTTAAGTTGTTTATCTTTCTCCAGAACTACTCTTGGAAACCCTCCTAATTTGAGATATTGTCCAAACAATTGCTTTTTTTGTTGAATTGTTGGTTTCTTCACATCATTAAACAAGAAAAACTCCTTGAAATTAAGAGGATAAATTGTAGTACTAAAATATCTTCCTGAAAGACGTATACTCATAGCACTTTTAAGAAGGGATGAAGTAGAGCCAATTAATACAAATTTCAAATTTTTGTTTACATCATGAAATGTTTTAATTGTTTGTACCCAATAGCTATAATTTTGAATTTCATCTATAAATATATAAAATTTATTCACATTTTTTTGCTCAACTGTATATTCTTCTATTAGAGATGTAAGAAATTCTGGGTCATCAGATTTACTTTGAAAAAGAGGTTCATCTAAGTTAATGAAAAGAATAGATTCTGGCTGAACAGAAAGTGTTTTTATAAGTTGATATGCAAGTGTTGATTTTCCAGTTCTTCTTGCTCCCAAAATGAGAAGAACTTCTGGAGTTTTAAGATATTTGTGAAGTTCAGGATAAAATTCTAACCGAGGTACACCTGTATCAAAACTTCTATTAAACCACCATGGATTTTGTTTTTCTAGTGCTAGTTTAATTTTTTCATCCATTTTTAATAATGTAGTACTTGATTATATTTAAATGTATCGATTATAACAGTCAATTATTACTAAAATCATAGGTTATAACCTTCAATTTTATAAATGTAATTATGTGAAGAATGCAATATGAACTTCCTATCTGTGTAATCAAAGCGCCTTAAAACAGAAAACATAATGCAATGAAAGTTGAGAGCTTTTACTATTTAAAATATCTTTATTCAAAATTTCGCACAAAACACTAGTAATTTAGAAACCCATAACTCTAAAATCATTATATATATCACAGAATAAATTATCTAATCAACAAAAACCATATCATCATTCCAGTGTTCTGAGATTTTGCCATCTGTCATATTGATTCCAGGCATATAATTATGGAACATCCTGAATATTTCATCAATCTGTATGACATCTGCGCTTACAATTGCATCTTCACCAAAATGCTGTTTTATTTCCGGAACTAAATCGCAATTAAAAATCTCAATGATATCAGAGCTTAACCTTGATTCAATCAGTTTTACAAGGACTAAATTACCACCTGATGTTCCCAAAAAAGTAGAGTGCACATGCCTTAGTTTATGATTATTTCTTGCAGAATTATTTTTTAGGAAATCCAAGAAACTTTTTCTTGAGATGCCATGATTCAATTTGATTGTATAAAGATGCCTTCCGCCAAACCTGCCTGTTCCTTTTTCAGTATTATCCAGATGCGCATAATAACTTAATAGGCCTTCAAATTCCATCTTTTTCCTTTTCCTGTTTACACTCTTCAAAGGGATATTTGTCTTTTGAGAAATCTGATTATCACTAATCCTTGGATCTTTGATTAATTCTCTTACAATAAGTTTTTCCTGCTCATCTAATTCTCGTGTTCCCACTTTATCCTCTTTTTAGTCTAAAAAAATAGTATTAAATACATAAATATGTAACAAATGCCAATTAACACCCACACATTAATGACACGAATATGTCATAATCTATATTAACTCATATATATATCTTACCTTTTACAGATATATCTGGTCGTTTTCATTTATTTTTAATAAATATAACAATATATATAAAGCACCAGTAGTGAAAATACTGTATTAATAGTTATACTAATAATTAAAATTTAAAAAAGAGGTATAAAAAGAGATGAAAGTACTTATGTTTGGCTGGGAATTCCCGCCATATAGTTCTGGAGGTTTAGGTACAGCCTGTCACGGACTTACGAAAGGTCTTTCTAATCAAAATATAGATGTAACTTTTGTTATGCCAAAAGCAAAAACAGAACCAGAAAAAACACATGTCAAACTAATTGTTGCAGACCGCATCACTAATATTAAGAATATAATAATTAAAAAAGTTGATTCTTTGCTTATACCATATATTGATTCTGAGAAATATAATGAACGATATGAAAGCTACCAAGAGCATTATCGTGCCAACAAAAGTTCAAAAGATGCAATCTACAGTAAAAACCTTTACGAAGAAGTCCATAGATATGCCAAACAGGCAGCTGTCATTGCAGATGAAGAAGAGCATGACATAATTCATTGCCATGACTGGATGACTTATCAGGCAGGCATTGAAGCAAAACAGACCTCAGGAAAACCTTTTGTTATTCATGTCCATGCTACTGAGTTTGACAGGACAGGCGGCAATCCAAACCAATATATCTATGATATCGAAAGAAAAGGCATGCATACAGCAGATCACATAATGTCTGTCTCTAAGTTCACAAAAAACAAGATTGTTGAACACTATGGTATACCAGCAGAAAAGATTACAGTTGTGCACAATGCAGTTGAATTTAATGGCAACAAATTCGATAAGTCAGCTGAGAAGATAAAAGATGGAGATCATGTTGTTCTTTTCTTAGGAAGAATTACTATACAAAAAGGTCCAGATTGGTTTCTGAAAGCTGCAAAAAGAGTTTTAGAATATAAAAATATAGGATACAAAAACAATGTTAAATTTGTTGTTGCTGGGAATGGAGATATGGAAGGTTATATGATTGAAGAAGCTGCAAGGATGGGAATTGCAGACAAAGTTTTGTTCACTGGTTTTTTGAGAGGAAAAGATATTGACAGAGCATATTCTATGGCTGATCTTTATGTGATGCCATCTATATCAGAGCCTTTTGGAATAACACCATTAGAAGCAATGAGAAACAATACACCAGTGTTGATATCAAAACAATCTGGTGTCAGTGAAATATTAGATCATGCGTTAAAGGTTGATTTTTGGGATATTGATGATATGGCAAATAAAATAATCGGTGTTTTAAATTATCAGGAAGCACATAAATGCCTGCAAGAGAATGGTGCAAAAGAAGTGATGAAATTTGACTGGAACAATCCTGCAAAAAAATGTATTGATGTATATAATAATGTTTTAAAAAAGGGTTTAGGGGCTGGGGCTTAGTGGTTAAACTACAGGTTTTATTTGCCTTTAAAACTTTAAAGCTGTACAGCATTAAAGTGCAAATGGCAATTAATTCATCTGCCCTAACCAATTAAATAAAATGGTATCCACATGCTTTTATTTCCAAGTTCACCAACCTTATAGATTAAAAAACTATAAAGTATTTGATATTGGTAAAAATCATGATTATTTTGATCACAAAAAGAATAAAGAGATCTGTGAGAAAGTTGCTGGAAAATGTTATATCCCTGCAAACAAATTAATGCTCAGATTAATTGATAGGTTCAGTAAAGAAAAACACATCAATAACAACAAACAATTCAAGATATCATATTCAATATCCGGAACAGCATTAGAGCAGTTTGAAGAATACACCCCTAAAGTTATTGAATCTTTCCAGCATCTGGCAGATACAGGAAATATTGAATTTCTGAATGAGACATTCCATCATTCGCTTTCATTTCTAAAATCAAAAAAAGAATTCATGCATCAGGTAAATTTGCACAAAAGAAAGATTAAAGAATTGTTTGGCGCAGAGAATGCAAGATCAAAAGTTTTTAGGAATACTGAACTTATTTTTAATAATGAATTAGCTAGTTTTATGGAAGAAAAAGGTTTCAAAGGAATCATTACAGAGGGTGCAGATCATATTCTTGATTGGAGAAGCCCTAATTTTGTTTACAATGCAAAAACAACTTCTGAAAAGCCACAGCATAAGAAAATAAAGCTTCTTCTGAAGAATTATAAGCTTAGTGATGATATTGCATTCAGGTTTTCAAACAAAGGATGGGATGAATGGCCTTTAACAGCTGAAAAGTTTGCTGGTTGGATAAACAAGATCCATGGCAATGGTGAAGTATTAAATTTATTTATGGATTATGAGACATTTGGAGAGCATCAATGGGAAGATACAGGAATATTCAAATTCATGGAAAAACTGCCTGAAGAACTGCTTAACAGCTCCAAAAATCAAGGAGATTCTGACCAGCATTCTAAACCTCAAAATCATCTTGTAGAATCTAAACACCAAAGCAATGATTTTGTAACACCATCAGAAGCTATCAGAAAATATAAATCAAAGGGAGAGATAGACATGCATAATTTTGTTTCATGGGCAGATGTTGAACGTGATTTATCAGCATGGCTTGGCAATCATATGCAGGAAGCAGCATTCAATAATCTGCATGATATGGAGCCAGATATGATAAGAATATCAAACAATATCAGTGATAAAGATAACAGCAAAAAAAAAGCAGCAGAAAAACTAATCAATGACTGGAGAAGATTGCAAACAAGTGATCATTTTTATTATATGTGCACAAAATGGTTTTCTGACGGAGACGTCCACAAATATTTCAACCCCTATGAAAGCCCTTATGACTGCTTTATCGCATTTATGAATATTATTAATGATTTAAGATATAGGATAAAAGTTGAGAATGAGAATCAATAATATAATAAATAAAATTTACAAAAAGAATACCTGTTAAATATTATAACTCACTAAAACAAATTTACCATTATATCCTTCAGGAACATCACTTTCAGGAATATGTTCAACATGCATCCAATGTTTTGCATAATGCCTAACACAGGATATATTAAGAAGAATTGACAAAACATTTGGTTCAACCTCAGTTTTAGGTACAATTCCATAAAGTTTTTCAATCAGAGTATTTTCCGCGACAGTATATAATGCATCTGGCACTTCATAATCATATAATTTTGCTAATTTATATGCTTATTCAAAACAACCAATTTTAAAAAGTACAGATACAGTATCAGGAACTAAATCATAAAGATGAAGTTTCTAAAACTCTTCTGTTCATTCTTTGTGGATTATCAGCAGACCTGAACAGTTCATCAATATCATTTTCAAGATCTGAAGACCAAGTAGGTTCTGGAAAAGATCTAAACATTCTTCGATAAGATTCAGCTTGTCTTTTCATCATCTCACCTAAAGCTTTGTTGTAATCACTTCCATATTTTGATGCAATGATTCCAGATTAGCTGGTGCAGGTGAAGTGATTTCAGGTAATTTTATTGGAACTAAATTTGGTATATAATACCATGCACCAACTCCAAGAGCTACATAAAATCCTAATACAATAAGCATCATAGAACCAAAATCATACAGGTCATTTGGTTTTTTCTTTTGATCATGAGCACAATATCCTTCTGACCTAAACGTAAACGAATCATGCGCTTGTGATATATCTCCTGCTGATTTATATGCAGATAAACCATATATGCCTGCACTTTGTGATAAAGATGAGCTCGGTAAAGATGAAACACTTAATAAAGAAACATATTTTGATGAAGAACTCCTAACTTTTCTCTGGAGTGTGCATCTGCTCTCTGTTTCCTTCTCTTTCTTATTGCTACTGCTCCTTTCCTTGTTTTTTTAGTCATGATTACTAGAAAAAATACCTTATTTTTATATTTATTCTATTTTAAAGTAAAAAATCATATTCCATAAACTTTTTTAAGCAAACATAAATCCAACAATAAATAAGCTGAAATATTATCAAACAGGTTATATAATCCAAACTAATAAAACAAGAAATTAATGACTAATGAGGTGTAAACATGGCAAAAGATATATTACAATCAAAATTATTCAGGTTTGATACATTAGGCAGAAAAGGATTGATTAATGCAAGAGAATATTCAAAAATAACAAATACACCTGCAAAGCATGTGATGCATTATGCTACTTCTGGTTTTGAAGGTATACTTGGAGTGCCAGGTGTTGATGGTAATCTGTACATTCTTTTTTTGGATAAACATGTTAATAGATTATTTAAAACAATGGAAGCATTAATGATTACTAAGCCAATACATTTAACAGGCATTGAAGAAATGTTAGAAAGATCATTTCCAGATAGGGATCTAACAAGACCAATACCAGAAGAAGCACAGGTTTATCTAAACATTACTCATGATGAAGTTAAGGAAGCAATTTTTCAGACAATCAGAGAGAATATAAACCCAATATCTGCGGAAACGAGTTATATCAACCCAAGAGAATTAGTTTATGTCAGGCCAAATGTATATAGAGATGAGAAAATTGTAGATGGAGATGATGGACCTGTTTTTGTTTCTGGGTTAGGAGTTGCATCAATAGGGCATCAGGCTGTTCTTGAGATCATGGCGCAGAATGTTCCATCATATTTAAGCTCAGCTCCTGAACAAGGTGCAAGAGTGCTGGTATTTGAAACACTATTGCTCCCTCCTGGACAAAATTACCAAAATGGTATTCAAACTGTTATGAGAAAAATAAAAAGCGGAGCTAATTATGGATTAGGTGGAGTTGCTAAAAACACAGCATTAGCATTAGGTTATGACGAAGCTCTTCTTTTGGACCCAAACGGATATGTTTTAGAAGGCGGGGGTGAAAATGCGTTTGCTGTGTTTGATAATCAGCTGTGGACACCTTCATTAGATATGTCAATCCTGCCAGGAACAAAAAGAGCTCTTGTTATTGAAATTGCAAGGGAGATGGGCATTAATGTAAGAGAAGGAGAAATATCTCTTTATGATTTCTTAAATGCAGATGCTGCTGCATTCTCAGGAACATGGTGCGGATTTGAACCGATATGGTATGTGCATCAAGCATCAACAGGCAAAAGAAGCAATTACAAGCCAAACAACGAGATTATCCAAACACTAAAAAGAGAATATAATTATCTTACAACAGGCAATCCAAAAGTTGATTCTCATCTTGCTGATCTTAGTGATAATATAAGAACACTGGTTGAGCTTAAGTAAAAATATATAAACCTAATCATATTTTATACAATACTATGCCGCAGCCAGCACAACATGAGCTAAAGCCAAATAGGACTGCTTTTGTTACATATAGCTTCATCAAGAGCTTTATCATCACATTCTTATTTTTTAGTGTAGTGGGCATAATAGCAAGCATATTTACAGGAACTTTTGTATGGCTCATACTTTTCATTATAATTATCGTGGTGATTGAGGCAATCATTTATTATTCTCTCACAGTAAGATACAATAAAGAGAGATATATTTTCACAGCTAACAAGATAATACATAAATCAGGTGGTATATTTTCAGATAATGAAACAGAGCTTATTGTTAAAAATATTACTAATGTATCTATGGTCCTGCCTTTTATCGAGAACAAACTACTTAACACAGGAAATATTGCTATACAGTCTGCTGGAAGCAGCGCAGCTGAAGTTTATCTGTCATCTATCAGCTCTTATGGGAAAACATATGATTACATCCAAAAATTAATGCAGCATAATGGATTTAAGCTGACAAAATCAAAATTAGTGCAGGAAGAACAGCCTAGTCTGATCGGTGCTTTTTTTGAGGCTATGCGAAATTTCATAAGCACGGCATTTATTGTTATCATGTTCTTTTTTTATATGATAGATAAGATTAAAAATATTAATACAATAATCATAGCTTTAGTTATTAGTATTCCAGTGATAATATTTCTTATCTCATTTCCTGTATTCACTTTCCTTGACCTCAAAAACAGAAGATATAGGATCTATAATGATACAATAACATACAAAGAAGGATTTCTGACTAAAAATTATAGTATCATGCCAATGGAAAATCTGTCAGATACAACAACAACTCAAACTTTAGTTGATAAAATATTCAGTTTGTATGATGTACAAATAAGCTGCCAAGGTACAGGACAGGAAGTCAAGTTCAAGAATATGAGAAATGGAGACAGATTAAAATCTAATCTTGATATGCTGATTGGAAAGACTAAATCTTTAGTAGGCACAGGAAAAAGGCATGTTGCAAAAGAACATCAATTACATGCTGAAACTATAAAAAAAGCATCTGCAAAGACAACAGGAGAATATAGAGCAAAACTTCGCAAAGATACAGATTTTACTGCAGAGTTCAGGATGGACAGCAGAAAGACATTCATACCATTACTGCTGGCCTTACCATTCTTCATAATAATCTTTATTCTGCTGCCATTATGGCTTATTCTTTTAGTTACTGCATTGATAACAGTTACTTTTACAACTTACAAGATAAACAAGAACAGTATGTCAGAAGATTTTAATTTCATCTATTCAAAGCACAAAGAATTTACTAATGATAAGATAATGGCTGTCATATTCAAAGAGAATTTTATAGATAAATGGTTTGATACATGTTCAGTGAATTTCTGGTCAATAGGCTCATCAGAACATATAGCTTTCTCAAATATAAAGAAAATAAAAGATATGTATAAGAATATCCTTGGAAAACTTGGCATTAAAGAAAATGATAAGGTTCATGGAGTTACAGATAAATTTTCAACATATTCTAACGAGATATTGTATCAGATGGATTCCCATTTTAATTTTGGTGAGATGCTGAAAGCAAATTTCTTTTTCACATTGTTTTTAATAATAATCATCCCTTCATTGTTCATCATATCTGCATTCCTTAATCCATTATATATGATATTGATGATATTATCTGCAGGAGGTATAATATTTTTATTTATCTTATCAACAATATACAAATATTATTATTATGAAGTATCAAAGATGACTTTTCACAAAGAATATGTATATTTCCAAAGAGGAATCTTTTTCAAAGAGTTTTATTATGTGCCTTATGATAATATAAAAGATATCACAACGACAAAATATCCATTTTCATCCAGAGGCTCTATCAGGTTTGATGTTGCAGGAGAACATGTAATCCAAAGCGGTAAAGAAAAGAGAATTATATCAAATGGTTTTAATATCAATTATGTTGATGATATTGAAAATAAAGATGAATTGATTGATCTGATATTCCATACAAGACCTTCTGCAAGTAAAGTTAGAGATATTGAACAGAACATCAATAAATATTCACCAGCTCCAATCCTTACAGCAAAGCAGGATATGATCAATTCAGTTGTTCCTGTGATTATCATATTCCCATTCATCATATTTTTGCCATTGATAATATGGTATGTAAAAGTAAAGAGATATGTCATTCAGCCATATAGGGTTTATATGAGATATGGAATGGTCTATAAGAAACAAAAATCAATTGTATTTAGTAAGATTGATTATATCAATTTTTCACAGGGCATGCTGAATAAGATGTTCAGCAATGGAAACATCACTCTCAACACAACAGGCAGCAGCACTGCAGAGCTCACAATAAATGATATATCTAATTTCAAAGAGTTCTATGAAATACTAAAGAAGTATTATGAAAGATAAATAGTACATAAAAATACAATATGGGTATAAGTTCGGGCTGTAGGGGATATTAATTTAAATCCCAAACTCCAAATCCCAAACTCCAAAAAGGAGCTACGCTCTATATTCTTTTTGTTTTTGGGATTTATTTTTGTTGGGATTTGGTTTTTTTGGGATTTGGGATTTGGTTTTTTTGGGATTTGGGATTTGGTTTTTTTGGGATTTATAATATTAATATCTAAAAGCCCGAACCTAAACCCAGACTCTAAAAATAATAAGATTTATATACTTCTTATATTAATAAATGTATATTATATAATTATTCAAAAAAAGAGAGGTGAACATCAATGGGAGAGACATTTGTATTGTCTAATTCAAAAAAAGGGAAACCTAAAGTAAGTTTTAAAGCAAAATCATTAAAATTAACAGCAAAAAGTAAAAGTTCTGATAAATCTAAGTCAAAAAAAGGTTATAGGCTTGACAGCAGTCTAAAAAACAGTGAAATTATGAAGCTTGCTGGCAGGCTTAATCCTAAAGCTCTGAAATTGCTTGATTTTAGAGGGGGTACAAAAGATAACAGGTTAGGTCATAAATTCCATCAGAAAGTAAAAGATGAGCATAAGTTTTATGTATCTGACGGTACTGAATTGTGCAGTCTTCATGAGCTTGTGATGGCTATGAGAAATATGAAAGATGAAACTTTCACTTATCATGTTAATGAGAGCAAGAATGATTTTGCAAACTGGATAAATCATTGTTTAGGTGAGAAAGAGCTTGCAGATGAGCTATTAAAATATAATACTAAGACAAGCAATGAACTGCTGATATTAAGGCATATTGCAAGTGAACTTAAAAAATAGTAAATATTTTTATAACTTAAATAATTAGTTTCCTGATAGAATTTCAACAAAAAAAGTGGGAATACCAATGGGGTTTAGAGAGTAAATGGTTGAGAAAGCTAAAAAAATACTTAGTGATGTTCATCCTGATGTCAGTTTCAAACTATTGTCTGGTGGAGAATTAAAGAATCTTAAGCATCTGTTGGATGAATTGAAAGATATGAATGTTAAGACTTTTTTGCATCATGTAACTCCTGACAGGAATGACTTTGCGAACTGGATAAATGATGTCCTTGAAGATAAGGATTTAGCAGAAGAACTAAGTTATAGTTATGATAAAGAACAAATGGGACAGCTAATCAAGAACAGAATTTTAGAACTGCAGTCAATAGTTCAAAAACCAGCTGATTTCAAAAGCTTTGAAAATCTGTTGACAGACCTTAAAAATGAAGAAGAGCAAACATCAGAAACAACAGAGGTTGATGATATAGATGAAGTCAGGAATATTTATGGCTTGAAGCTGACAAAAGAGATAACAAATAAGATTCATTATATCACATGGGGGATATTAGCAGGGCTTATTTTAGGATTGGTATTAGGTTTGATGCTTAGATAACTATATAAATTAAATAGGATTTCTTAATGATATGGTAAGGATATTAGCAGTGACAAATCCGCATTCCAGAGCATTTAGAAGAAATCCAGCCTTATTGAATGAAGTTTGTGAAGCATATAAGATATGCAGTGCAGATCATCATATCACACAAAATTTAGATGAATTAACAAGAGTTCTGGAAAAAGCAGAAGAATATAATAAAGGAATGGGCTCTGTTAACGGCGGTGATGGATCATTAATTGCAGCTTTAACAATCAAATTTAGGCTGCATGGTGATGATGAGCCAGTCACAATGTGGGCAAACCCGTTTGGAAATAACAATAAAGAAGCAAGAGACAGAGGCATAATATCACAATTGGCTTTTGGAGCAAGATTAGATACTCAAAGAAGAAGATTTATGTTTGATACTGCAAATGATATAAGAAAAGGTAAAAAACTAAGAAAGAGCAGAGCAGATATCCTAAAAATTACATGGATTGATAATAAAGGAGAAGAACAGGTAAATTATGCTTTTGATTTCTGCATTGGCGCACCTGCTCAGGGAGTTCTTCAGTATTATGGCCAGACATCAGAATCAATAACAAATGACCCAATGCAGAACAGAAAAATGCAGTACTCACCTTTTGCTATTGCAACTACTTTTTTAGATAATCTGACAACTATTCTTTCAGGAGAAAAGCCATACCAAAAAGTCAGAGCAAAGACAAAGATTGACAGCAAAGATATAACTGGTATGTTAGGAGAAAAAGTTAAAGATGGCTACAGTGAATATTTAGGTGCATTTATTTCAACTGGAGAAACAGCTTTGCCAGGATTAAGAGCATGTTATCTGGCACATAGCGGCAATGGCAGAGCTCATCTTATTGCATCAAATATGCCAACCTTAAGCCTTGCAAAATACCTTCCAAGATGGATTTTTGGATACAGTGTTGAAGAGGATCCTTATACATTAGAAGATTCAGTCAAAAGTGCTGAGTTTGATTTTGCAGACCAAATAGTTATTTCGTTTGGAGGTGAGTTCAGAAAAACACCTTATGCTAAAGTAGAGGTTCTGAAAGACAGGGTTCATTTTATTGTTCCAAGAGTAAGGGACAGGATCTATCCTGAAAATGTTGTTTTAGCTGCAAGCGGAAAAGTATTATATCATACAGGTGTCATAAAAGTGTATGAAGCACTGTTCAAAGCAGTTGAAGGGAATAATAATAATAATAATAATAATAATAATAGGTAATTAATTGTTTCATAATATTTTACTTGTAAGCAATTCTATTTTTGAAATGATTTATATTAAACTCCAAACATTTACGTTTTTTTAACAAAAATCGTATGTAATAAGTCTCCTAAAAAAGAATATTATTGTAGCTGGTTTTCATCAGCGAAAACTGGATGATTATCATTCTGAAAGCGAGACTGGTTAAACAGAAGGTTTTCGCAGCATAAATATCTTCGAACTGTATTATGATGAAAACAAACATAAGGCGGCAATAATATCCAAGAAAGGAGACTTATTACATACCAAAAATCAAAACATTTAAATATGTGTTATCACATATATATGTGTGGTGATAAATATGGGAAATATAACACTTTCAATACCAGAGAATATACATCAAGAGATGAAACACTTTTCAGAAGTAAGATGGAGTGAAGTAGCAAGAAAAGCTATAATAAACAAGTTAGAAACACTTAATTTAGCAGAGAAACTAGCGAAAAAAAGTAAATTGACACAAAAAGATGTGGATGAATTCAGTAATAAAATAAAATCTGCTGCTTCTAAGAGGTTTCTTGCATGAATATAGTAATTGATTCAAATATTCTTTTCTCAGCTTTAATTAAAGATTCATACACAAGAAGAATAATTTTAGAATATGAAGGCACATTCTTATTTCCTTCTTACATATTTGAAGAGATGGAAAAATATAAAGATGAATTATTCAAAAAGTCAGGATTAAATATTATTGAATTTAACAAACTATTAAGTATAATTCTAAAAAAAGTAATGATTATACCCACACAGGTTCTTATACCATATCGTGAGAAAGCATTAAAGATAATTAAGGATATTGATAAAAAAGATGTATTATTTGTTGCTTGTGTTTTAGCATATCCTGATAGTATATTATGGTCAGATGATAAAAGACTAAAACAACAGGATGTGATTAAGGTTTACAAGAGTAGTGAAATAAAAGAAATATTATAATTTATCTTCCTTTACATCAACAGTAAAAAGAACATTATCCCCATCAACATCAAACAGACCCAATCTTGCACCAGCATCTAACCATCCATGAGCATAATTAAGGCATGCAAACGCATTTACAATATCTCCATTCTCTTCAAAATGTTTTGCATCTGAATAATAACGCTGTGCCATATCTAAGAAATCTTCAGCATGTTTCTTGAAATCAAATTCTTCTTTAATATCTCTTGACAGGTTACAATCTGCTCTCATAAATACTTTGGAGACAATCTTTACTTTCTTCAAGGCTCTGCCTGTGACATCAAAATATTTAGCAAGCTTCTCAGGAGTTATGTTCCTATTTAATCTGTCTTCTGGCTTTAATTTCATCTTTCTTTTTGTTCTAAAAAAAGATTATTCTTTAAAAATATGATTTATTATTTAATAGTAGTTAAACACACCAAAAAACACTAAATTATGACATTTTTGCCCCATATATATATCCTAAAACAAACAATTATTTATATATTATATAATTGACCTATATGATTGAGTATATAGATGTCGCAAGACAGATGATAATGAATAACATTCTTCAAAGAACATAAAATATTAACAAAGGTGATATAATGGCAAAAAAAACAAGTAAACCAATTAAGGCACAACCTAAAAGTGTTACACCTGTTCCAAAAGGAGCTCCAGCGCAGCAAATGCCTCTGGGAATGCCTCCTTTGAGCAAAGAAGCACAGGAAAAGTTAGATGTTATCAAAGGAAAATTAGAGAAATTCAAGAGTAAAGTTGTTGAGAAGTTTGACAAATATATCGCAGGTATCGCATTACTGCCTCCTGAAAAGCCAAAAGAAGGAGAAAAGCCAGATACAGAAAAGATCAATGTTTTAGTTCTTGTAGATGATAATGATTCTAAAAAGATGTCAAAACAGGAATTAAAGCAAAAATTACATACGATCATTGACAATATGGCGCAGGAGATTGACAAAAACCTTTATCCTCAGACAGTCATATTCTCAGAATTATGGCAGAGTTGTTATGACGGAAAAAGAGATCTTTTACAGATGATCGCATTATCAGCTCCAATCTATGATACTGGTATGTTAAGTGCAGTCAAGATTTCTGAAGTACATAAAAATATGGTACTGAAAAAGTTTGAGAAATATATTGTGACTTATGTATTAAGTGGAAGCTTAGTCAGAGGACAGGCAACACCTACAAGTGATATTGATGTTTTCATTGTCATTGATGATACAGATGTTAAAAGAATGACAAGAGCAGAGCTTAAAGATAAGCTTAGGGCCATAATCATAGGCATGGGTATTGAAGCTGGCGAAATCACAGGCATCAAGAACAAGATAAACATACAGGTTTACATATTGACAGATTTCTGGGATTCATTAAAAGAAGCAAACCCGATCATCTTCACATTATTGAGAGATGGTGTGCCATTCTTTGACAGAGGAATATTTATGCCATGGAAACAGTTGCTCAGGATGGGCAAGATAAAGCCGTCAATTGAAGCGATTGATATGTTTATGAACTCTGGTGAGCAGATGCTAAAAAGAGTTAACTTTAAAATCAAAGAAATTGGTATGGAAGACACATATTATGCTATTTTGACGCCGTCACAGGCTGCATTGATGTTATATGGTGTTCCACCGCCTGCTCCAAGAGAGACTGCAAAACTGCTAAGAGAAGTATTTGTTAAGAAAGAAAAGCTTCTTGAAGAAGAGTTTGTGAAAATACTTGAACATAATATCCAGATCAGAAAAGATCTTGAACATGGTACTATGGAAAAATTATCTGGAAAAGAAGTTGATCAGCTGTTATCAGATGCTGACAAGTTCTTAAAAAGAATCAAGAAACTGTTCACACAGATTGAGCTGATGAAAGAGAAGGATTCAGTTGTCCATATATATGAATCAGTTGTTACAATTGTGAGAGACATCTTAAGGTTAGAAGGCGTTGAAAAGGTAAAAGATTTAGATATGCTCCAAATATTTGAAGACGAAATGGTTCATAAAGGCCTTATCCCGCAAAAATACCTAAGAATGCTTGACGAAATAATCAAAGCAAAGAAGAATTATGATGCTGGCAAACTTGGAAAAACAGAAGTTGAGCAGACCAGAAAATCTTCAAGAGAGCTGATCAAATTCCTTGTTGAATACATGCAGAGAAAAAGAGGAAGGGAATTAGAGAGGACAAAGATCAGAGTCAAGCATGGCAGCAGATATGGTGAAGTATTATTATTAGATGATGTTGCATTTATCATACATGATATTGACCATAAAGACAAAGAGATCAGCAAGGCAAAGATCAACAAAGACGGCAGCATAGGAACAACAGAGCCTGCTACCCTGGAAGATCTTGAAAAACATCTTGCAAAGATAGAGATTCCACCAAAAGTATTCATCAAAGAGCCAATCTTTGAGAACCTGAAAGATATCTTTGGCAAGGATGTAGAGATACTGGTCAATTATTAGTTTTTTTGTATGTCATTTATAAAGTTTTCGCTTAATTTGTCACTTAACAATAATAACAACAAAACACAACCTTTTTAAAGAAGTGGTCATTTTTATAACCAACTGGTCAAATAATTAACCAAGCGGTAAAATGGATGAAATATTCAAAAACAACACATATAGAATATTGGAACTCTTTATAGAATTTCCTACTAAAGACTTTTCTGTAAGAGGTATTGCTCGTCATTTGAAGCTTAGCCATGCAACTGTTCTAAAGTACATTAATGATCTTGAAAGATTAGGATTTATCAAAAAGAAAGAAGAAACACTTTATCCGACATATTTTGCCAATACTCAAAATCAAAAATACAAATTCCACAAAAAGAATTATTTAATATTAAAGATAATGGATTCTAACTTGATTGAGCAAATTCAAAAAACAACCTTGCCATCCTCAATAATTTTATTTGGTAGTGGTGCGAAAGCCACATTTACAGAAAAAAGTGATATTGATATTTTTGTTGAAGCGAAAGAATCAAAACTTAACATAGCAAAATATGAAAAACAATTAAACAGGAAAATTAATCTTCTTTTTGAACCAAATCTTAACAATCTTTCAAAAGAATTAAGAAACAATATCCTTAATGGTGTTATATTATATGGTTTTACCCGTATTAATGAGGGTTAAAAAATGGCTAATGAAATGAGTTGGAAAGAATGTGTTGAAACTAGCGTTTTGTGCGAATTACATAAAAATTAAGCATAATTTAATGAAACATTGCATTATGTTTTTTGTTTTAAGATGCTAACAATTTATTTATATGCCCTGAAAGGGCTTGATAAATAAATTGCTTCGAAGTTTGACACTTGTCAAACTGAGGATATAACTTATCAACTTAATTTAAATATTTTATTTTAGTCACATTATTTCTATTTTAGTCAATATTAATTAATTTACTCATCTTTGGTCAATATGTTTATATAGTATTATATGATTTATAATCATAATTAGATAGCTTAATTGACTACTAACTAATGAACTGTGTGTTAAAATGTATATTGGTAAGAAACAAAAAAGTATAATTGATATTATTTGTATGTTAGTATATTATTTTATGATACTGATGTCTGTTGAAAATATAGCAGAACTTGTAGATAATTGAAAAAATAACTGAAAATAACTGAAAATTTTGGAGAAAATGCAAAAAGCTATTAATTATTCAGAAGATGTTAATGATTTTTTAGAAGCAGGTTTATTTACTGATTATTCAAGATTCATGCTTCAGGCTGTTATAGATGAAGGAGAGCCATTTCTTGATGAATTCAGAGATGAAGTAATTGCTCGTTTATTAAACAGACCAGTAAGATCTCTTCATAATGGTAATGTATCTTATTTTTTTCCTGATAATATAGTAAGAGATGATCATAGATTAGTAAAGACCAGAATCAAATCTGCTGATAGGGTGCTTGAAAAAGTATTAAGTGGTAAGCCAGTCTATGATTTTTATGGTTTATCAGTTGTGAGTAAGGATTGGGATGTTGTTGATAATTATGTAAGACCATGGCTTGAAGATCATTTTGAAACTTTGCCTGACAAGGCCAAATTTTACAGAGATGATTTAGATATTCCTGCTGGCTATAATCCTGAAAATGTTTATGGTATGAAACCTTCAGGATATGAAGCAGAACATCTGGTTGTTCTCTATTCTCTTGGTGATAGGGGAATGGTTCCAATAGATATTCATCTTCAAAGCGTAGATGCATTCTTTACTGCTGAGTTTGGGAAAGCAGCTCTCTCAAGGCATCTTGTGCATGATCAGATTGCTGCTGAAAAGGTTGCAAAGATGATGGGTATCTATAACCACTATGACGAGGTGCTTGCTATAAGAAACATGCGTGGCAGTGATAATATGGATAGATATGATTCAAATGATTTATATCAATTAACTTAATATCTAAGTAAATATATTTAATCATATATGCTTAACTGTTCTTTAATTCCATCAGGCATTTCTGAGCATTGATCAGCTCTTTCTCGTCAACATAAATCAGGATTTCAGGTACTGCAATTATTATGTCATGTATATTCACATCATGCAGGGCAAGCTCATTGGATATTCTTGAGATAAATCCTCTTACATAAGTTGCATCTTTATCTAACATTATCCTGATCTCACAAAGATTCATTGTCACATCAAGAATGTACTGCTGGTCAAATGTATGCAGTTTCTTTTCAATATCTTTTTGGTTGACTATTAGCTTGATGATCTCTTTTGTCTTTGCCATCCTGAAATTGAATTTCAATGCTTGTTTTGTGAGGTGGTCATTAGCAATATTAGTAAATGAATCACTCTTTAATTTTATTGACGCTATATTATTCTTTGTGAGTATGATTATCTTGCTAAAAGCCTCTTCAATCTCTTCAGCATGCTCCTCAAACTCTTCCCCTACATATCGCCTGACAGCAGAAAGAACAGCATCCAAAGAATAAGTAAGATTATGCTTCTTGATAAGAAACTTTGCTAAAGCTCTGTTATTGATAATCTCATCCTTCAAACATTTCTGTAACGCAATATCTCTTGAAATAATATTCCAAATTTGTCTGTTTATATTTGTTTTAGTCATATCTGCTAATTATTGGTTAAGTGGTATATAAAGTTTATGATAACAAACTTTATAAATAACCCCTTTATTCATATCTATTATTGAGATTACTCAAATCCCAATGACTATTGCATATTCAAATTTAGGAAGTTTAGGCTATAACTGCAATAGTGGGGCAATGAGGTGCTTTTAATGGATAAAGATAAGATAAAAAAAGCTATAGAAGAGCTAAAGAAGAACAATAAGAAAAGAAAATTCTCTCAGAGTTATGACCTTATCATCACTTTGCAGAATCTTGATATGAAAAAGATAGAACAACAGATAGATTTCTATACTACATTGCATTTTACAAGAGGTAAGAAAGTAAAGATCTGTGCTCTTGTAGGGCCAGAGCTTAAGGATGAAGCTAAGGATGTATGTGATACTATGCTGACAGTTGATGATTTCCCAAAATATTCTGATAAGAAAGCTGCAAAAAAATTAGCTGAGGAACATGATTATTTTGTTGCTCAGGCAAATATAATGGGGAAGGTTGCAGGTGCTTTTGGTAAGGTTCTTGGGCCAAGAGGAAAGATGCCAAACCCAAAGGCAGGATGTGTTGTGCCTCCTAAGGTTCAGCTTAAGCCATTGTATGATAAGCTTCAGAAGACAATCAGGATCATGGCAAAGACATCATTGATGGTTCAATGTGCTGTTGGTAACGAAACTATGAAGGATGAAGAAGTGATTGATAACATACTTACTATCTACAGCCAGCTTGTACATCACCTGCCAACACATGATAATAATATTAGATCTATCTTCCTTAAATTTACAATGGGAAAACCAGTGAAGGTGGCATAAGATGACAGAAGATAAAAAAACAGCCACTGGGAAAGATTCTCCAACCAAGATTAAAGTTGTGAAAGAGTTTAAGGATTTATTAAAAAGTTATCCGATTGTTGCTGCTCTTAACATGGAAAATCTGCCAACAAAACAGCTTCAGCAGATGAGAGCTTCATTAAGAGACAGCTGCGTCATCAGGATGACCAAGAGAAGGCTGATGAAGATTGCTCTTGATCAGATTAAAAATGATGTCAAGGAAATTGAAGGTATTGTTCCTTATCTTAAAGGTATGCCTGCTTTGTTGTTCACAAAAGAGAATCCATTCAAGCTTTATAATATTCTTGAAAAGAGCAAATCAAGCGCTCCAGCAAAAGCAGGTCAGAAAGCTCCAAAAGATATTGTTGTCAAAGCAGGACCAACTAGTTTTGCACCAGGCCCTATCATTGGTGAACTTGGTCAGATTGGCATAAAAGCTGGTATTGATAATGGCAAGGTTGTTGTTAAGGCAGATTCTATTGTTGTCAAGGAAGGCAAGGAGATTAATGCAATGACTGCAGGTATCCTGACAAGGTTAGGAATTGAGCCTATGGAGATTGGCCTTGCAATAACTGCTGTCTATGAAGATGGAACAATCTATACTAAAGATGTCCTTGCGATAGATGAGGATGAGTTCATGAGAAGATTGATGGAAGCTGGTGCATCAGGAATCAATCTTGCAGTAGAGATAGCTTATGCTTGCAATGATACTATTGAAGTATTATTACAAAAAGCATTTAATGATTCAAAAGCAGTTGCTTTGGATGCAAACTTTATGGCAGACGCTGTAGTTGGAGAGCTGCTTGCAAAAGCAGAAGCTCAGGCAGCAAGCCTAAAAGCAGAGGTACAGAAGTAAAACAATAAAAATTGAATTAAATTTACAGGAGGTAATAAAATGGAATACATATACGCTGCAATGTTATTGCACAAATTAGGACAAAAAGTAGATGAACAATCAGTTAAAAAAGTTTTGGAGGCTGCAGGTTCTAAGGTTGATGATGCTCGTGTTAAAGCTTTGGTTGCTTCTTTGGATGGAGTCAATATTGATGAAGCAGTCAAGAAGGCAGCAGTAGCGCCAGTCGCAGCAGCGCCAGTAGCAGCAAGTGCAGAAGCGCCAAAAGAAGAGAAGAAAAAAGAAGAGAAAAAAGATGATAGTCAGGCAGCTGCAGGATTAGGCAGTTTGTTTGGATAAATTATTTTTAAGTTAGATGTTAGATGTTAAGCGTTTTCATACGAATAACATTAACATTTCTAACACAACAACGTGAGAACTTATGTTAAGCCAAGATGAAAAAAAAGTATTATTGAGCAAGGTCAAAGAGAAAAAAGAGCTTATTAAAGAGCTTCGTTCTAAACTTAATGATGTTAATCAGCAGAAAGAAGATGCCTTTGAAAAGAAGAATAAGACTTCTCAGGACATTAAGGCTGCTATAGCTCAACTGAAAGATGCTAAAGGCAAAAGAGACGGGCTTACAGATACTGTCAAGAAGAACAAAGGAAACAGAAATGATTTGAATAAGAAAATTAAAGAGAAAGTTGATGAGCTGAAGAAACTTGAGCTTGAAAAAGATGCTATCGTCAAGAAACATAACATCAAAGGTGACCCTATATCTATAAAAAAACAAATAGATCAGCTTGAATATAAGCTTGAGACAAGTGTTATGAGTTTTGATAAGGAAAAAGTTCTTATGAAAGAGATAAATGAGCTGAGGAAAAGATATAAAGATGTTGAGAAGGTCAGTTCAGTCTGGAAAAAGATACATCCGCTTTCAAAAGAAGTGGATGAATTAAGAAAAGAGGCAAACACATTTCATAGAAAAATACAAGTACAAGCAAACCAAAGCCAGGAAAGGCATGAGATTCTTATCGAATCATCTAAGATAATAAAAGATCTTAAGAAGAAAGAGAAAGATGCCATGGATAAGTTTATTCTCTATAAAAAACAGTTCAATGAGATAAATGATCAGCTGAAAGATGAATTAAGGGAGATGAATATATTATATGGAAAGCTTGATATGAACAGGGAAGAGGTCAAGGAGATCAGAAAAGAGAAGCAGAACAAGACCCTTGAAGAGAAAAGAAAAGAGGTTAATGAAAAACTAAAGAGCGGAAAAAAGCTGACAACAGAAGATCTGCTGGCATTCCAGAGCCAGGATGAAGATTAGTTTTACTTACTTTTCTTTTCCATATATCCGCATTTGCCGCATGTGTTCCTGTTCTTGTGTTCAGCCATGAATACACCTTTGCCGCATTTAGGGCAGAATTTGTTTTTTCTTTCCAGTTTATCACCAGAAACTTTGTAATTATTAGATACTTTTGATGTTTTTTTTGGATTTCTTTTTTTCTTCCCCATTTTAAGTTACCTTCTTTATTTTTTATTTTCTTCTGTTGGCTTATTTTCTTCTTTCTTAGTTTCAGCAGGTGCTTCTTTAAGTGTATCAGCCTCTTCTTTACCTTCTTTAGCTTTTTTTCCATGCTTTTCTAAAAGAGCTTTACCTTCAAGCTTCTCTATAAACTTATTATCTTTATAAACATGAGCAATTACCTTTGCTTCATTCTTACCATATTTTGTATAAATATGCCTTACAATGACTAATTCATCATTAACATTCAGTTTCTTTGCAATCCCATCTCTTATGTTTGCTCTTGATGGTGTTGCTTTCTGAAAATTAACCATTGCAGTAATTCTTCTTCTTGCAAGAAGCGGTGTTTCTCTTTGTTTTTGTATTTCTAATTCCATTTTTATCCCATTACCTTACTTTGATTGCATATTCTCCTTTTGCAGTCAGACCAATCTGCTTTGCAACAAATGACTTGTTTGGATCAGCCACAAATAGCCTGCCTTGCCAGTTTGTTGAAAATGAGCTTGATTTACATAAAGGACATTCATCTTTATCAATAAATATCTTACATCTTTTACATACTTTTCTTGCCATATTGATTACCTTTTTGTTTTTTGATTCAATTTATAATAATAATTTTATTTCTTCTTTTGTGCTTCTTTCTCTTTCTTTGTATCTGTTTTTTTAACAGCTGCTGCAGTTTTTTTCTCCTCTTCATCAATCCAATCTACTTTACCAAGACCATGCTGTCTCATTGTCATCCCTAATTTTGGATTGCTTGGATCCTTGTAGCTTATTGCGATTATTCTTGCTCTGCAGACATCACCAGTCTTCAATGATCTTTTAGATTCTTTTCCTAATAATACCTTATCTTTTGAGAAACTTACAAAATCATCCATTGTCTGTGAGATATGGATCATGCCATCAATCGGACCAATAGATAAAAATGCACCAAAATCAGCGATATCTTTTACTTTACCAAACACAACTTCCTGTAGATCTGGCTTGAATGTAAGTAAATTAAAAGTTGTCTTATAATATGCTGCTCCATCTCCTGGAATGACAATGCCTTGCTCAGCTTTATCAATATCAGAAACATCAATTACTGTACCAAGCTCTTTTGAGATGTAACCATCAAATTTCTCTCTAATCTGCTTTTGAATAGCTGAATTTGTATCATCTCCAAATAATCTAGGAGAAACTCTTATATGGTCCTCAATCTTTAGTTTGTAGTACATTGATAATTCACCTTTATTGATTTGTGTTTTGAATAA
Source organism: Candidatus Woesearchaeota archaeon (assembly GCA_043813525.1). Classification (GTDB taxonomy): domain Archaea; phylum Nanobdellota; class Nanobdellia; order Woesearchaeales; family DSVV01; genus JBDRKY01. Next base: position 22,125 of record JBDRKY010000046.1, on the reverse strand, counting down.
GCTCCAGATACTTCTTTTGTCTTAAAATAACCACTCTTTTTAAATGTTTTCTCAATTCAATATCTGTTGTTGCTATTATATACTCATTATCCTTATCTTTTGCTGTGATATCCTTTATAATATCATCAACATACATTCCTCTGAATTTAGTAAGCTTAATATCAGTTTTCGTAGGGATTATATTAAGTTTTCCATCTTTAACTAATGATTCAACCAATTTTAAGGCGATATTCACAGCAATCTTGGTTTTTGTACGCTGTTTTTTGGCTTTATCAGGCAGTTTTTTAAGCTCATTTATGCTTTTATCCAGCAGATACAACTTATAATTGAAATTGCATATCCTGTTAATCTCTTCAAAGATATCTACCCCAAAATTGCCTGGTATCATCAAAAAGTTGGTATCAAGCAATATTTTTTTATATATGGGCATTTATAAAGAAAGGTTATGGATTTATTTATAAAGTTATCCATTTTCTACTTTTGTCAAGAACCAGTTATCAAATTTGCCGACTATAGTTGATACTAATAATGAGAAGAGCATGAATGCAACTATCAGGTTGAGTATTGTTGCAAGTCTTGGTATGTCTGCTGTGCTGTTGGCTAAGGTGAATGCGACGACAGCAACTGCAATGCCTTTTGGGATGTTCAGTGTCATGAACATCTTTTCCTTAAAATTATAACAGCCATTTCTCATTGTTATCTCAACAGCAAGATATCTTATCACTAAATATATAATGAACAGGATAAAAGCTTTTATCCAGAACACATAATCTGTCAATGGAACACTAATTCCTATACCTACAAGTATGAACACAAGAATCAAAAGTGAATTGCCAAAAAAGTTAGATATGCTGTACAGGTGTTCTTTCTGCTGTTTTATGTAAAGGTTTCCAAACATCAATCCCATCACTGTCACAGCAAGAACACCATTTCCGCCTAAATTTTCTGCAAGGATATAGGTAATCAGTGCAGCTGTTATCAATGCCAATGGGCTTAATGTCTCAGAATATGCTTTTTTCATGGATTTTGCAAGTATAAGGCCAATTAAAACACCTGCTCCTATACCAACAACAAACTGCGTGATGAAAGGTTTTAACTGCTCCAGCATCTTAGAGAAAATTATTCCATCGAGGTTTAATGTATTCATAAGATCAAGGATAATAAATGGTAAAAGAACTGTCAAAGGAGTATTTATGATTGATTCAATCCTTAAGAGCTCCACAACTTTATGTTTGCTCTGCTTTAGCATCGAAAGTATGACATCAGGGCTTGTGCCGACCATGACACTGGAAAATATCAGCACGACAAACACATCTTTTATATTGAATATGAATGAAGTTGCTATTGCAAGCAGAAACATATTGATTATCAAAAAAATTACTGCAAGTTTCAATGCTTTGATGGTATGGATATCAATTGTTTTCCATTTGAATCTTGATGAAGCATCAAATATGATCATGACCAATGCTAATATCGCAAGAGATGTCAGAAAAACAGTCGGAAATACAAATAATTTTTCACCATAATATGTTGCTTTTGAAAGTATAATACCTGTCACTAACAATAGCAGAATGTTTGAAATCTTTATTTTCTTAGATAATAAAGCGATAAATAAGCCTATTAATAAAATAATAGCTATGCTTGTAAGATAAATTAAATATTCTTCCATTGCTTAACCTCTTTTTGTTATGTTTGTCTATATATGTATTTATTTATAAATATTTTCAAATTTATGTTTTCTTACTTGTGAGTAGTCCTAAACCACAAAATATATAAATGATTAGATACTTCGGATTTATATTAAGGGGTATCAAAACAGGTGATTTCTTTGGTTGCATTGTGACTGCATTGTGACTGCATTGTATAATTATATTTAACTTTAAGGTGAGAATATGGTAGAATTAGTTAAGAAAACAGGAAAAGGCAGAAAATGCCTTAAAGAAATCATGAATAGAACAAAATTTGACAAGTACGAATTAGAAGAATATATGCTTACTGATGGCGGGTTTGAGTAATTTTTTGTTTTATTAACTACATTTTTATTAATCTAAACATTTTTATATTATTCTAAATTATTTAATCTTATGAAATATATAATTGAACATCTTGATAAAAGACTATACAAATGGTGCTTTCTTGAATATAAGCATGCAGCAGAGATAGTTGGTAAAGCAAATATCATTTTTACAAATGTTTCTGGAAAAAAGTCTGTTGAAAAATTGAGTGTATTTGGAAAAGTTTACACTGAATCTTTGGTTGATACTAATATTCTTGATAATAATAAAATATGCATTCTTGACCTAAATGCTGATAAGATGCTGACAACAAAAGACAAAGATAAATTTGATTATTTTGTGTTTGGAGGCATCATGGGTGATTATCCGCCGCAGAACAGGACAAAAACAATTGCTGAATCTTTGAAAGAAAAAGAAAAAAAAGATGGAACTAAAATTCATTTTGAAAAAAGGCATATGGGGAAAGAGCAGATGTCAACTGATACAGCAGTTCTTGCTGCTAAAATGATTATTGAAGATGGTAAAAATTTTTCTGAGATTAAATTCAAAGATACAATAATTATCCCTATAAATGATTGTGAAGAGGTTGAATTACCATTTAGATATGTTGTTGATGATGAAAATCATGAAAATTCTGAGAAAGTGATTCTTCCAAAAGGTTTGCTCGAATTTCTGAAGAAAAGAAAAGTGTTTTGATGTATTTTTGGTTCTAAATAATAATTCCAACAACATAATCTTTCAGTCCATTAAGAATGAACTGCACACCTATGCATAATATAATCAGCCCTAATAATTTCTCTAATGTCTTGATACCTGAATGCCCCAGCATTTTCTTGATCAATAAGTTCGAGTTTCTGAGGACAATATATGTAATTATAGTTATGAGAATAATCACACCTATCAATATAAGCAAGCCTAAATGATTTGGTGTTTGTGTCACCAGAACAATAGTTGTTGCGATTGCTCCTGGCCCTGAAAGAAATGGTATGGCTAAAGGCACTATTGCAATATCATCCTTCTGTCTCAGCTCTTTTCTTGATGTTGGATGAAGTTCTTTCTGGCTTTTCATTGGATTCAGCATTCTCAATGATATAATGATAAGATAAATACCGCCACCAATCCTTAATGCATCTACACTTATATTAAAAAATTTCAGTATGAACATACCGCACAGGCTGAAAATAATCAGTATAATCAGCATTGTGATGCATGCTTTTTTTACTGCTGCTTTTTTTTCTTTTTTGGAATACTTTGTTGTGAGTGCTTCATATATTATAGCTGTAGAGAAAGGATTAACTATAGAGAACAATGAACTAAAACAAAGTATGAAAAAACCTAATAAATTGTACATTTTTACCTCTTATATTCTGTTGTTTATATATTTTATTACTATCATCTTTTCTATAGATCAATCAGTCTTTTCTGTCTTAGTTTGGTAAATTGTATTAATTCATCATCTTTTTCTTTATTGTTGTATTTGTCTGTATCTGATTTATTATTAAAATTAATAAGATGTTCAGTTTCTTTCTTATCTATCTTATTATCATCTTTTCCTCTCTTCTTCTCAACAATGATCTCATCTTTCATGTTGTCTGCAACTTCTAATTTATACTGAATTTCTTTTGCTTTGTCTATTACTTCTTTTGGCATGCCTGCTAATTTAGCGACATGAATACCAAAGCTCTTATCAGTGCCGCCTTCTATCAGTTTACGCAGAAAGATTAGATTGTCCTTAACCTTGCCTTTGCTGTCTGTTGTCTTGCTTTCTTTTACAGCGATATGATAATTCTTTACGCCATCAAACTTTTCTAACTTTGTCAAGACATGATAATGAGTAGCAAATAATGTCTTTGCTTTGATATTTTTATTGATATATTCAGCAACACTCCATGCGATGCTGACGCCGTCAAATGTACTTGTGCCGCGGCCAATCTCATCCATTATGATCAATGAGCTCTCTGTGGCATTGTTTAATATTGTTGCAGTTTCATTCATCTCAACCATGAAAGTGGACTGGCCATGTGTCAGATCATCATGCGCGCCAACCCTTGTGAAAATCCTGTCCACTATGCCAATCTCTGCTTTTTTTGCAGGCACAAAGCTGCCGATCTGCGCCATAAGCACACATAATGCAACCTGTCTCATGACTGTACTCTTCCCAGACATGTTTGGTCCTGTGATGATCATTGTCTTATTGTCTTTGCTGATATGGATATCATTTGGAATGTAAACTTTTTCAATCCTTTCGATCACAGGATGCCTTGCTTCCATAAGCCTTATAGAAAATTTATCATCAACTTCAGGTCTTGTATAATTATATTCAGATGCAGCAGCTGCAAATCCTAATAGAACATCAACTTTTGCGATGAAATCGCTTGCATCCTGGATTTCTTTGGTTTTTTCAATTATCTTATTGCAGATTTCTTTGAATAAGTTTAGTTCCAAAACTTTAATTTTCTCCTCTGCTCCAAGGATCTTCTCTTCATAATGTTTCAGCTCTTCTGTTATAAATCTTTCAGCATTTGCTGTTGTCTGCTTCCTTATATATACCAGACTGCCGTCTTCATTCTTTGGGATCAGATGAAGATTTGGCCTTGTCACCTCAATGAAATAACCAAACACCCTGTTGAATTTCACTTTCAATGATCTTATGCCTGTCCTCTGCTGTTCTTTTGCTTCAATATCCTTGAGATATCTCCTTCCATTGATGCAGATGTCATGCAGTTCATCCAGCTCTTTATTGCAGCCTGTTTTTATTATGCATCCATCATTTATGCTTAATGGAGGGTCTTCTTTTATTCCTTTTCTGATTAATTCAGCAATATCTTTCAGGTCATCAATATCATGAATTTTTTTTAAGATCTCATTATTTTCTATAAGTTCATTATCAGGTTCTAATAATATTTCTTTTAATTGTGGGAGAATATTAAGAGATTGTCTTAATCCCAATAGATCACGGGCATTTGCGTTTCCATAATTAACTCTTGATATCAGCCTTTCAATATCCCTGACAATATCAAATAATTCTTTTAACTCTTGTCTTACTAAAATATTCCTGAAAAGAAAATCAACTGCATCAAGGCGTAAATTTATATGTTTCAAATTCAATAATGGATTGAGCAGCCATCTTTTCAGTAATCTTGATCCCATTGGTGTCAATGTCCTATCAAGTACTGCCAGCAGAGTGTTATCATCTGTGTGGTCTCTTATATTATTCACAATCTCAAGATTTCTTATTGTTGCTTTGTCTAAGATCATAAATTCACTTGTGCTGAAAAATCTTATCTTGTTGATGTGGGTTAAACTTGTTTTCTGTGTCTCCTGAAGATAACTTAGCAATGCACCTGAACAAGCGATAGATATTTTTTTCTTTTCTCCTCCTGATTCAAGCCCAAAACCTTCAAGGTTGATTGTACTAAAATGATTCTTAAGATTATTATATGCTATCTCATAAAAATAAAACCTGTCTTCATATTCATTGATATAAAAATTCTGTTCTTTCAACTGTTGAATAATACTATTATTTATCTGTGCAGATGGAAATATTATCTCTGCAGGATTTATCCTGTTTATTTCAGTCATCAAGTTATTATTGTTATTATCGTTATATAATTCTGTAGTGAGAAACTCACCTGTTGACAGGTCTACTATCCCAATCCCTGTCAACTGGTCTGAGAATGACAGGCTCATCAGATAATTGTTTGATCTATCTGAAAGAAGGCCATTATCAATGATTGTTCCGGGTGTCACAACCCTGATAACATCTCTTTTGACAACACCTTTAGCTTTTTTTGGATCTTCTATCTGTTCGCATATCGCACATTTGATCCCTGCTCTGATTAATTTTGCCAGATAATTGTCTAATGCATGGTATGGTAAACCAGCTAAAGGAACTGGATTTTTAGTTCCTCTTTTGGTCAGTGTGATATTCAGAATCTTAGAAGCTAATTTAGCATCATCATAGAACATCTCATAAAAATCACCCATCCTGAATAATATAAGACAATCTGGGTATTTCTCTTTAAAGAAAACAAATTGCTTCATCGCTGGTGTTAATGTAGACTGATCATCATATTGCTCTTTTTTCATTATATATCATCTTCATTCTTTTCATTGTTCTGTTTTTATCTATATCTCTCTAAATCTGGATGATGGGGTGTTTTATATAATCGATTATAATTAAATATATAGATTTATTATATGTTATAGATTACATATATCAAACCAGCTAAATCTTTAAAAATCAAAATAATAAGAAGTGAACAATCATGGAAATTATATTAGATATAGAGACAGCATCTTTGACAGATAACAGAGAAGATGCATTATCACCTATAAATGGAAGGGTTATTGCGATAGGTATGAAATTCTTAAAAGAAGAATTGATTATCATGGAAGAAGATGAGAAATTGCTTATACTGAAGTTTTGGGATAAGATAAGAGAGTTGCATAAGAAATTCTCATCTGTCAGATATGTTGGTTATAACATAAGAGATTTTGATTTTTATTTCATGATCAACAGAAGCCTGCATCATAATCTGGAGATTGTCAGGCCTAATTCAACTTCTTTTATCGATCTAAGGGAGCATTTAACATTATTTAGGACGTATGGTAAGTCCGGGAAACTGAATGATTACGCAAAACTAATCGGTGTTGAAGGTAAGTATAAGGATTTTAAAGGTGGTGATATGCCATTGCTTTGGAAACAAAAAAAATATGAAGAGGTAAGGGAATATTTAAGGCAGGATTTGTTTATAACTAACCAATTATTTGAAAGATGCAAGAATATCGGTTTGATATATGAGAATTGAACAATATACACATTATTTTTTAAAATTACTTTTTTTATTAAATTTAAAAAACCTAATATTCGCTGAAATTAATCTCACACTTTGACATCTTTTCGTTGAATTCTAAATCCTGCTTTTTTTCTTTTGCATAATAAAATATCTGATCAAGACCATACCATGTAGAAAACCATCCGCTTGGTTCAAGTAAGACAATTAAGAAAGTGATAAATATATTCTTTGATTCTAATGTATATAGATAAGTTGCAGCCATCATGAATATAATACCAAAAAAAACCAAAAAGAAACCCTTTCTTTTTAATTTATTTGTTTTTTCATTTATCTTAATAAATTGTTTCTTGAAATATTCTCTGAGCCTTTTTTTTATCAATGCTTCAGATTTTGAATCTCTTATTTCTTTTGGCGTCAAAAGGTTCATCTCAATCTTTCCTGTCTTTTTCTCTACTATCACTTTTTTAGCTTCAGATAAAAAATCATCAGATAATGATCTCTGAGAATAAGGTCTTGGATCAAAATCAGAGAATATATCATCATATCTGTCTAACCATAAGCTTATCTTGGTGATTTCTGGCATCTCTGTTTGCTTTTCTATCTCTTTGTTTTGTGGTTTTAAATCATATATTTTTAGTTTATGTGCTTTAATATTACTTGATTTTATCTCTTTTTGTTTTACAGCATCTTTATTTACCATAACCTTATCATCTGCTTAGTAGGGGTATATAAATCTTACTAATAAAATTTACTTTTAGAACAATAAAGAAAAAAAGAAAAAAATGGCGGCACCGCGACTTTCATTTTAAGTGCTATGGCTTAATGCTGGGTGCTAGAAGCATGGTTAAAAACCAATTCCTATCACCTAACAGCCAGCGTCAAGCACCTATTTTTTGAACGCGGGACATCTACGTGCCTCTTGTTAAAATCATTGCTCCAAAACAAGTTTGGAACTCATAGCTCAACAATATGAGCGTAGCACTCTAATTGCCTGGATATCTGCTAATATTAAATATAACAAAATCCACCAGGCTGAGTTATGCCGCCATTTTGAATATGAATGTTGAATTTCTCTATACTTTTTAAAGGTTTCTCTAACTTTTACAAAACATTTATATATAAATTATCCCTATCTAATTGTATTATGAAAGATTTAGCTAAAAATATGAATGATTGCGTATTAATTGATATAGATAGTAAACTTTCATTAGCTGATTTATTTTTTAACTGGTTCTATTTTTATTTTAACTAAGGCCTGAGTTTAGATTATGGTCTTGCATCTTTTAATATCTCATTGAATTTGCATTCTAATCTCAGGCGTTTTGGATAAGTTAGTTATCTAACTAAAATTTAAAAATTGGTGTGCTTTCCACCATAAAAATAAGGAAAAACAAAAAGTAAACAATGGAGGTACAGAAAATGATAATTGTGTTGAAACAAAATACAAAACAAGAGGAAATAGATAATGTAATTAGATTAGTTGAGGAAAAAGGCTTGAAACCAGTGCCTTTCCAAGGTGTGGAAAGAACAGTTGTACATGTACAGGGAGATGTCAGAGCAGAATCAAACAACTTTGCTTCGCTTGATTGTGTTGAGAAGGTTGTTAAAATCCTTAAACCTTTCAAATTAGCTAGCAGAGAACATCATGCAGAAACAACTGTTATCAAAATTGAAAATTCATTAGGTATTGATGTTTCTATTGGCAATGGCGAGTTTGTTATGATTGCCGGACCTTGCTCTGCTGAAAGCGAAGATCAGTTGATGAAAGCTGCGAAATTACTTAAAGAGATGGGAGTCAAAATTATGAGAGCTTCTGTTTTTAAACCAAGAACTTCTCCATATGATTTCCAAGGCATGGGTATTGAAGGCCTTAAACTTCTGAAAAAAGTTAGAGATAAGGTTGGGATTCTTGTAGAGACAGAAGTCATGGATGTAAGAGATGTAAGAATTGCTGCTGAACATGTTGATATATTAAGAGTTGGAGCAAGAAATATGCAGAACTTTGATCTTTTGAAAGAGATGGGCAAGATTAACAAACCAGTCATCTTGAAAAGAGGAAGTGCAGCAACTATCAAGGAATTCCTTATGGCAGCAGAATATATATTAGCCAATGGCAACAAAAATGTGATCTTATGCGAAAGAGGTATCAGAACTTTTGAGACTGCATACAGAAATACTCTTGACATCAATGCTGTAGCATTATTAAAAAGAGAAACTCATCTCCCTGTTATTGTTGATCCAAGCCATTCTGCTGGCATCAGAGAGATAATTGCTCCTATCAGCAAAGCAGCAGCAGCAGTTGGTGCAGATGGCCTGCTTGTAGAGATGCATCCAAATCCTGAAGAGGCATTATGTGATGGTGCACAGTCTTTGCATCCGCATCAGCTTGCAAAATTGCTTGGTGAATTAAAACCAGTCTGTGAAGCAGTCGGGAGGAAAATAATGTTGAATTGATATGGTTATTCGTCTTTCGTTATTTGTAATAATAATTGCTTTTTACGAAGAACTAATGACGAACCACAAAAAATAAAATGAAAACAATCAAAATAAAAATATCATCAAAAGAAAAAGGATACAATGTTTTGATAGGTAGAAATATCCTTCATGAATTGAAAAATTTCATTGAAAAAAACCATAAAGGCAAAAAAATAGTGATTATTACAGATGATAATGTAAATAAATTACATGGTGAAAAATTGCTGTTATTATTGTCTGATATTTTACCTTTTAACAGTATTTCAAGCAGTTTTTTACTTGATTGTCATTTATCAAATGATTTATCAGATGATAATACACCTTTTTTGGTTTCAATTCCACCTGGTGAAAAAAGCAAATCAAGAGAACAAAAACAGGAGATTGAAGATTTAATGTTAGAAGAAGGCTTTGGCAGAAACACTCTGCTGATTGCTTTTGGCGGCGGTGTTGTTGGTGATTTAGCTGGTTTTATCGCTTCAACTTTTAATAGAGGTATTCCTTTCATACAGATACCAACAACTTTGCTGGCAATGGTAGATTCATCTATAGGTGGAAAAACCGGCATTAACACTAAACATGGTAAAAATTTGATAGGAACTTTTTATCAGCCTGAATTAGTTATTGCAGACATTGATTTCCTTGATACACTTTCAGATGTAGAATTTAGAAATGGTATGGCTGAAGTAGTGAAGATAGCTGCTGCATTAGATGAAGAATTGTTTGGTTTGTTAGAAAATAATATGGAAATATTGTTGTCAAAAATTGGTGGAGAAAAATATTCAGTAGATCAAAAAGAAATCTTAGTTAATATAATCAGTAAATCAATCCAGCTAAAAGCAGATATTGTGGAGAAAGATGAGAAAGAATCAGGGCTAAGGCAGGTTTTAAATTTAGGACATACAGTTGGTCATGCAATTGAGACTGTAGCAAATTTTCAGGAAAAACATGGTTTTGCTATTGCAACAGGAATGGTTGTTGAAAGTAAAATCTCAGAGATTATGGAGTTGTTAGATCCAGAACAGCAAAAAAGAATAACTGATTTACTGGAACGATTAGGATTGACCATAAATATTGCTGATAATATTGATCCTTATAATTTGATTGAATTGATGAGATCAGATAAAAAAAATACATATAATAAACCAAAAATTGTGTTGCTTGAAAAAATTGGTTTGGTAAAAAACAAAGATAATGAGTTTTCATCTGAGATTGATGATAAGATTATGAAAAAAGCAATTGATATGTCAATAAAAAAAGGAAATAATGTAATTTCAAATGACATTTTTGAAATAAAACCAATAATACAATTAAATGCAGAGATAACAGTACCGGGAAGCAAGTATGTTGCTAATAGAGTATTGATGATTGCTGCATTAGCAGATGGAGTTTCAATACTAAAAAATGTTCCTGATAATGATGATATAAATAAAGCAATTATTGCTTTAAAACAGTTAGGTGTTGGTATCAATAGAGATGGAGATAAACTTATGATTACTGGAACAAAAGGAGAGATTAAATTAGAAGAAAATAAAAGTAATATTGAAATCAATGTTGGTGAATCAGGAACTTTGTTGAGATTTATCACAGGTCTTGCTTCATTAGCAAAAACCCAGCTAATATCTCAAACAAAATCTGATTTAGCAAATGCAGGTATCAAAATAACTGGCAGCAATAGAATTCAAGAAAGACCTATTGCTCCATTATTGGATGCTTTGGAACAATTGGGAGTAAAGATTGATAAATTAAATTCATCAAATATTGGTTGTTGTCCTATTGTTGTAAAAGGGTTGTCTGAAAATACATTTAATTGTTCAGAAAATAAAATTTGTTTGAAAAATGGGACAGTAATTATTGATGCTGGTCTTAGCAGCCAATTTTTAAGTTCATTATTGCTTATTGCACCTTGTATTGCATCAAATATACAGAATGATGTTGAGATAATTACTAAGGGTGAAGTTGTTTCAAAGAGTTATGTTAATCTTACAATATCTTTGATGGAAAAATTTGGTGTTAAGGTTGAAAGAGATGAATCTTTTGTAAATAATGAAGGAAGAGCTTGTGAAAGATTTATAATTAAAGCAGGCCAAAAATTCAACGCAATGGAATTTACTGTGCCTGGTGACTGGAGTTCAGCAAATTATTTCCTGGCAGCAGCAGCAATAGTTCCTGGTAGAGTGAAGATAAATGATGTTGACATTAATTCAGTGCATGGTGAAGCAAAGTTTGCTGATGTGCTGGAAAAGATGGGTTGCAAAGTTGAAAGAGTAATGCTTGAAGATGATAGTTTAGGAAGTATCTTCTTGGATGGAATAGTAAAAGGAACAGAAACAGCAAATACATCAAATGGATTAAAAGGGATTGATATTGATATGTCATCAATGCCTGATTCAGCACAAACATTAGCAGTAGTAGCTTTATTTGCAGATGGACAGACAAGGATAAGGAATATTGCTAATCTTTCATTGAAAGAAAGCGACAGAATAAATGATACTGTTGCTGAGCTGAAAAAGTTTAGTGCGTTTGGTGCTGATGTTAGTGCAGCAGAAGATGGGATTATCATATCAAAGGGAATAGATTATAATGATCATATAATTGATGGAGAAATAAATAAAAATGAAAATCAAGCTGCAATAATAATAGATTCACACAATGATCACAGGATGGCAATGAGTTTAGCATTGATTGGTCTGAAAATAAACAATGTGAAAATCATGAATCCAAACTGTGTCAGCAAATCTTTTCCAGGATTTTGGAAAAAATTAGAAGAGATTGGTATGGAGATTGTGAAATGAAAAAACAAATAATATGTGGATAAAATGAAAAAAAACCAAACAAAAAACATTGTATTGATAGGATACAGGGCAGCTGGCAAGAGTTCAGTTGGCAGAGAGTTGAGCTCTAAACTAAGTATGCCTATCATAAGTACAGATGATGTTGTTGTCAGGCAGATTGGCTCTATTGCTGAATTTGTCAATGATTTTGGATGGAAATCTTTTAGGGATGTTGAAAGTGATGTTATAAAAAATATTAAAGCAGATGGTTCAGCTGGTTGTCTGATTGACTGTGGTGGTGGTGTGGTTGAAAGAAAAGATAATATTGAATATCTTAGAAAGAACAGTATTATCTTTTTATTAGATGCTCCTCCAAATGTTATTGTCGATAGATTAAGTTCAAATGGAAGCAGGCCGTCAATCACTGGAACTGGCACAAAGGAAGAAGTCCAAGAAGTTTTGATAAGAAGACTGCCATTGTATGAGGAAGCAGCAGACTTTATTATCAATACAACTATTACTACAGAAAATAAAATAATAAACAGAAATATTGAGGATATAGCTGCTGAGATTAAATTATTGTTTGATATGTTGATAGAAAAAGTTTCAATTAATAGATATGATACTGCTGACAACATTAAGGAAGCAAAAATTGCAGCTGTTGTTGCTGAAGATAATATTGATGATACTCTGAATATGCTTAAAAAAGCAGAACAGATTGCTGATATTGTTGAAATTAGGATTGATAAGATTAAAGATGTTAATGAAAATGATGTAATGAATATAGTCAAAGCAAAGACTAAAAAAATGATAATCACAAACAGAAAAAATGATGAAAGCGGATATTTCCAAGAGAAGAAAGAAGAAACTGAAGAAGAAACAGAAAAAAGAAGAATAAAACTATTAAAAACAGCAGTTGAAGCTGGTGCTGATTTTGTTGATGTTGAACTAAGTTCAGGAACTGATATTGTGAAGGATATTATTAAATTAAGAGATGAAATAATTAAGAAATCAAAAGATAATGAAAATGATTCAATAATAAATACAAAAATAATATGTTCATTTCATGATTTTGAAAGATTACCTGATGACATTGATAATATATTTGAAAAGATTAAATTAACTGATGCTGATATTATTAAGATTGCTTGTATGGGAAAATCTGCTTTGGATAATATTAGGATGTTTAATTTAATTGAAAAAGCAAAATATGAACAAAAAGAAATGATTGGAATTGTGATGGGCAGGCATGGTAAATTGTCTAGGGCATTGTCTGGAGTATTAGGTGGGTTTATATCTACTTTTGTTCCAGTTGGAAATGAAATTAAAAATAAAACAGCACCAGGACAAATTAGTATTGAACAGATAAAAGAAATACAAGATAGACTGATATTTATTACTGATTTAAATAATCATAAACAAGAACTCAATAAACTATTGGATGAAATTAATAGTGAAAAAGTATGTCTGCTAATTGGTGATCCTGTTGAACATAGTATAAGTCCAATAATGCATAATGCAGCATTTGAGAAATTAGGTTTAGATTTCGAATATAAATCTTTGGAAGTGAAAGCAGAAAAATTAAAGATTATTGCTAAAAATTTAAGTTTACCAAGAATTGCAGGATTTAATATAACAATTCCACATAAACAAAAAATAATGGATGAGCTGGATGAAATAGATGATGTTGCTAGAAAAATTGGTGCTGTTAATACGGTTGTTAATACGGTTGTTAATACTATTGTTAATATTGCTGGTTTGAACCAGAATTGTAAACAAGGAATGCTTAAAGGATTTAATACTGATTGGTTAGGTGCATTAAAAGCAATCGAAGAGAACTTAGGAAATGATAATTTAAAAAATAAAAAAGTTGTGCTGATAGGTGCAGGTGGCGCAGGAAGAGCAATTGCATATGCTATGTCAAGTGTTGGCATCAGCGGTGAAAATCTGATAATCATGAGTAAGAAAAAAGAAGATGCAGACAAACTTGCTAAAGAGTTTGATGGTAAATCTGTTGATATATCAGAATTGATAAAAATTAATGATAAAATAAATAAAGGTATCAAAGCAGATTTATTAATCAATGCAACACCTGTTGGTATGCATCCTAATGTTGATGAATCAATTATTGGATTGGTTGCTGGAACATCATTATCATCAGTTGATGTATTAAAAAATTTCAATACTGTGTTTGACATAGTATATAATCCTTTGAAAACAAAACTGCTTAGAGAAGCAGAAAAAGCTGGATGCCAGACAATTGATGGTTTAAGAATGCTTGTACATCAGGGAGCAGCATCTTTTGAAATGTGGTGTGGAAAAAAACCAGATATTAATTTGATGTATGATGTTGTGAAAAAAGAACTGTTGAAAAATAAATAAATAAATAAAAAGTGATTGTAACTAATTAAATTTAATGATAAACATAAAGGTGAAAAAATGTCAGGAAATACAATAGGAAAGATATTCAGAGTAACAAATTGGGGAGAATCCCATGGTAAGGCTATTGGTGTAGTCATAGATGGATGTCCATCAATGTTAAGTTTAGATGAAAAAGATATACAGGCTGATTTAGAAAGGCGAAGGCCTGGACAAAGTAGCCTTACTACTTTAAGAGATGAATCAGATAAAATTGAGATATTATCTGGTGTTTTTGACGGGAAAACAACTGGTTCTCCTATATCTTTGATGATAAAAAACAAAGATGCAAAATCAAATGATTATGATAAATTAAAAGATGTATTTAGGCCAGGACATGCAGATCTAACCATACAGCAGAAATTTGGTATAAGAGATTATAAAGGCGGCGGCAGAAGTTCTGCACGAATAACAGCAGGTAATGTTGCAGCAGGTGCAATTGCGAAAAAATTATTGAAAGAATTGGCTGGTATAGAAATAATTGCATTTGTTAAGCAAGTGAAAGATGTTGTTATAACAGCTATTATTCAAGGAAAAATTAAAGCATCTGAAATAGACAAAAGTTTGGTTAGGTGTCCTGATAAAAAAGCATCAGAACAGATGATAAAAATAATTGAAAAAGCAAAAGCAGAAGGTGATTCAGTTGGTGGTGTTATTGAATGTATTGTCAGGAATGTTCCAGCTGGTTTGGGTGAACCTGTATTTGATAAGTTAAGCGCAGATCTTGCTAAAGCAATGATGTCAATAAATGCTGCAAAAGGTTTTGAGATAGGTTTTGGTTTTGCATGTGCAGAAATGTTTGGTAGTGAACATAATGATGGGATAATTGTTGAAAATAATAATAATAATAATAATAATAATAATTGTGCAAAAATAAAGACAAGAACAAATAATGCAGGCGGCATACTTGGTGGTATCTCAAACGGGATGCCAATTATTATGAGAATTGCCTTTAAGCCGGCTTCAACAATAAAAAAAAAGCAGAATACAGTTGATATCAATGGAAATGCTGTTGAACTTGAAGCAAAAGGAAGGCATGATCCATGTGTCCTGCCAAGAGCTGTTCCTGTTGTTGAAGCGATGGCTGCGATTGTGTTGTGTGATCATTTCTTGAGGCAGAAAGCTTTGTCTGTTTTTCTGAATAATTATAATGGTTCTGGTATTGATTATATAAAAAAAGGCTTCAAAGAAAATGGGATTAAACACAACAGAATAAATGATGATAATGAAGGTGATAATTATGGAAATTAAAGCCTTAAGGAAGCAGATTGATGATATTGATGACACAATAATCAAACTATTGAAGAGCAGGCAGGATGTTGTTGATGCAGTTGCAAATTTTAAAGCAAAAACAAATTATCCTATCGTAGATGTTATCAGAGAGAATGAGATTGTTGATAGGCTGAAAAAAAAAGCAGTTGAAAATAATATCGAACCAAGACTTGTTGAGAATATCATAACAACTATCATGGCACATTCAAAAAAACATCAGGAGGAAAAATTATCTATACCTAAATCTGATATAATCCAGAATGATAAAAATAATCCATATAAATTAAAAAATGATTTACATGAATTGAAAAAACTAAATCTGAAAATTGGGATTATCGGGTTTGGCAGATTTGGAAAGTTATTAGTGCAGAATCTATCTGGAGATTTTGATGTATCTGTCTTTGCTCTTGATGCTGATAGAAATAAAGTTTTAGCAGATGATATTATTTCATCAGGTGGAAAAATTAAATCATTGCAGGATGTATGCAACAATGATATTATTATCCCTGCAGTCCCTATATCAGAATTTGAAAAAGTGATAAAGCAAATATCTCCTTTGCTAAGAAAAGGTGTTTTGGTGATGGATGTATGTTCTGTGAAACAGTTTCCTGCTGAAATTATGAAAAAGAATCTGCCAAGATATGCTGATATACTTGCTACACATCCTATGTTTGGTCCTGATAGTGCTGCTGATGGGTTTGTCGGGAAGAAGATTGTTGTGTGTAAGATTAAAATAAATGATCTACGTTACAAATCAATTGTTTCTCTTTTTAGACAAATGGGTTTGGTAGTCATAGAAACAACTCCTGAAGAACATGATAAACAGATTGCTGAAACACAGGTGCTGACGCATTTTATTGGTCGTGCATTGATAGATATGGGTGCAGAAGAGCATAAGATTGATACAGAAGGTTATAAAAGATTGATTCATATACTTGGTGTTGTTGGAAAAGATACTGATCAGCTGTTTAAAGATATGAATAACTTTAATTCATCTTCAGCTGATGTGCGGAGAAAGTTTGTTGATTCATTGAAAAAATTAGATGATAATATCAAAAATAAAAATTTCAATTGTGAGGTAAAAAAATGAAAATAGGTTTTCAGGGAATAAAAGGCGCATACAGTGAGATTGCCATATACAAGCATCTTAGCATAGGAAATACAGCAGATGCTGATAAGAAAAATGTTGAAATTGTCTGCTTTGATAGTTTTGAAGATGTGTTTGAAGCAGTTAAAAATAAAAAGATAGATGCAGGTATGCTGCCTTTTGAAAATACTATAGCAGGAAGCATTGCTGCTAATTATGATCTGCTTGTACGTCATGGCCTAGTTATTGTTGGCGAAGTATTTCTTAGGATTCAGCATAGTTTACTTTTCAATAAAGGGACAAATTTTGAAAATGTAAAAACTGTCTATTCACATCCTGTTGCTTTAGATCAATGCAAAGAATTTATTAGAAAACATAATCTAAAAGCTGTACAGGTCTATGATACTGCTGGTGCTGCAAAGATGGTCAGTGAAAGAAAAAGAATAGATGAATCAGCTATCGCTTCAAATCTTTGTGCAGAGATTTATGATCTCGATGCTGTTGATGATGAGCTTGCTGGTAAAATTGAATCAAATGTTAGTATCACTAAGTTTTTTATAATTGTTTTGCCTGAAAATGCAGAAAAATCTTTGATTGGGATGAATAAAGATGGTGTTAATGATAAGGCTGCTCCTAAAAAAGAGAAAACTTGCTTAGCTCTAAAGACAAAACATTATCCTGGTGCATTGGTTGATGCCTTGCAAAGATTATCTAAGCATAATGTGAATATGACCAAATTGGAATCAAGGCCAATACCTGAGGCATCATGGGAATATATGTTCTTTGTTGAAATAGAAGGCGGCACAGATGATGATAATATAAAGCTTGTATTAAGTGAGATAGAGGCGACATCAATCTTTTTTAAAGTGCTTGGGAGCTATCCAAAGGGTAAATTGTAAACAATCATCAGATTTAAACAAATTCCAACTAATAAATTCCACTTTGACAGTTAATAATTTTTCAATATATATTGTGATGAGAAGGAGAGGGTAAATTTATACCCTTTTTTATTGCTGTTAATTATTTAACATTATTTTATTCAGTTATTTTATTATATGCTACTATATAATGGTTAATTCTATTTTTGTTTACATCTGACTGTCGACGAGAATATTTTTTTGATTGTTGTTTTCTATTCTTTGTGATTTTTTTGCTTTTCTCATTTTTTACTAAGTTATTATTTTATAGTGGCACTCTTACTTAATCAGTGAATTCAATGCTTATAGGAGTTTTCTTTGATTATTGTATAGAAAAACAAATCCTTGTTTTCGCAAGGTTTATAAACTTTAGGTTTCGTATAATATTATATTAAAGTTATACGTTGGGATAGGCTAGATTATACTAGTTTATTATATTGTATATAATTATATGGTTCATAGGCATATATGCTGTTTAAGGCATATGAGATTAAGATGGTGTCCCATCAGAAATCATATTGTTTGGATAAAGTATATATCAATAAGTGCCATATTCAATTTGAAAACATAACAATGGTGGTTTAACACTTTTATGTCTTTCAAGATGTTTAAGGTACGATAGATCATGTAATTAAGGTAACATATATCATTGATGCACACTGAATGTGTGTTTGTAAGTTATATGCTATCTTCATGGATGAAAAATGAGGTTGAAAAAATAGTGGTTTTTGTAGATTTAGGTAGCTTTAATTAGAAAACAGAAAAAAGTTTATAAGATTATTATATATAATCATGACTATCAAGATTAATCATAATTCAATTTAACACCAAATAAGTAAAAAGTACATAAGCAAATAAGTGCATATGTATGTGAATAAATAGATAAGCACATAAGGCAGGAATGCCTTTGTGTAGGATGAATCAGATATGTGGAATAAGTGCTGTATGCCTATGGGTAGACACAACCTGTTGTAAACCTGTTAAGAGCGCTTAAGTAGGCTGTAATGTTGTCTGACATACAGCAGAAAGGCCTGTTTGTCGTGGAGAGAAAAATAAGAGGTGATTCAAATGAAAAAGATGAAAAACAGAATAATGGCATTACTTTGTTTGTCTTTGTTATTAGTTTTAGCATTTGGTTATAAAAGTGTTACAAGACACAGAAATTATACAAAAGAGCCTATACAAGATTTAAATAGGCCGCAGCACAACATCAAATATATTATTCCTGAGCTATCGCCAGAATGAACTGACTGAAAACATGAGGTATTAGTAAAACCTAAATAATAATAACCTAATGCAGGGCAAGTAACTGCCATAAAGCATTGGTACATATTATTTATGGTGAGAAAAACCAGTGTTTGGGGAAGTATGGCAAAACATGATAATAAGATAAATGCCATAGGTTTCCTAAATCTTCTGTACATTGGTGCTGAATGTTTTGGTTGATTCTGAATATAGTTTATGATACTTTTGCTGTTGGCAGTGGTTGTCAGCAGCCTCATTCTATGGCTTTCATCGATAATTGTGATAAAACCTCAGTTTGACAGTTGTCAAACTTGTGATAAAACTATTTAATCCTTGTTTAGATGCTTCAACGGCAGCACAAAAACAGCATAGATGATACCAAAACCTAAGAAAAATGGAACTAAACCATAAGGGTTCATTGCAAAATATGTCATATGTATAATCACTGCAATTATTCCAATGATTCCGATTGCTAATTTTAATTGCTTCATTTTATTATTACATATTTATTATGTCTCAAATCTTTTTCCTTGTCACATCATGCTTGAACTTTTTCATCTGTTTCAATGCATTATTCCAGCTGAGCAGGATATTCTTTGCTCCATAATTCTGAATAACACTCTCTGCATTTGTTTGTGCAAGAAACAGGCAGAACTCAATTGGTTTTCCTTTTATCAAGCCTGCAATAAAAGATGCAGTAAATGCGTCACCAGCTCCTGTTGTCTCCATAACTTTTACTTCTCTTGGTTTAATGTAATACATATGATTTTTCTTGCCGTCTTCATAGCAGTATGCACCATTGCCGCCGTCAGTTATGACTATAATCCTTGGTCCTAATCTATTCAGTTCTCGGAAAAGTGTTTCAATCTTTATGCTTTTATCTTCTGGCTTGTATCCTAATATCAGTTTTGCTTCTTCTTTGTTGAGAACAAGAGCTGTTGTCCTGTCTAAAATCTTTTTTAATTTTTTTGGACCTTCTTTTGCAAGATAATTTGTTGGATTGAATGCAATCTTTATCTTATTCTTCTCTGCATATTCAGCCAGCTTTTCAAGAGTATTGAAAGAATCACCCAGCATTGTGCAGAAATAAAACCACTTTGTCTTTAATTTTTTCATGTGTTTTTTCATGACCTTGCTGAAATTCAGCTTGTTGCTCAATGCTTTGTATGTCAATATTGTCCTGTCTCTCTCAATGCTGTCGAGAACAACAGAATAGGCAGTCATGCCTTTTGATGCGTCCTGTTCAACTGTACCAAGAAAATCAATCTTTTCTTTTTTCATCTCCTTGAGTATTTGAGAGCCATTATCATCTTTGCCTACTGTGAACATTGCTCCAGTCTTTAAGCCTAATCTTGAAAAGCATACCCCTGTGTTAGTTGCGCCGCCGCCACTCATAAAATCCAGCTGTTCTATCAACACTTTTTTTCCGCAAGGATAAGCGATAAGGTCTTCTTCAGAAGTTCTAGATCTGATCTTGATAAGTTCACTGTCTGTCTTAACAAATACATCAATTGTAGCAGACCCAACTGTTATTATATCATAAGCCATAATATTTTTCTGCAGAAAGATGTATATAAATTTTGTTGTTTTGGCATAATATTAATTATTCATCATTTAATCTTATTATATGCACTAATTCAAATATTATTATAAACCCTAATATCATATATAATAAGGTCATATTGCCCTTAACAAATTGGATAATCCTTTCAGTCATTGTTCTTGATGCTTTCTCTCCTGATGCTTTCTCTCCTGATGCTTGTCCTGATACTTGTTGTTTTTCATATTCTTTATTCCCAAATACTTGTTCTTCTGATGCCTGTTCTTTATTCTCCATCATTGATGATTCATTATTTTTCATATTATTATTATTATTATTATTTTTACTGCTTATATTTTCTTTGCTCTTGGCCGTAGTATCTATTGCAGTATCATTCTTCCTATCAATTGATTCTAATTTTGGGTATGCAATCTTTTTATTGTATTTTTCAATGCCTGAAACAATGCCCTTATCATATTCCCATTCAATTACTGCCTCAACATCTGAGCCTTCTATTTTTTTTGCCTTTCCTTTAAATTCAAATACTTTTGCTGTCTTAGGTATTATGCTGCCTGACCATATATAATACTTATCAGTCTTGCTTAGTTTACTGGATTTATCAAAATTATCAATACTATCAGGGATATGAGTAATATCTATATTGTCTGAGAACTTAAGCTTTAAGCTCTTAATCTTTATATATCTATCATTGAAATTTCCTTTGATTGTTATGTTACTAAATATATCATAATTATAATTATTAAACTTATTATTATCAGATTCATTCCACAACTCTAATTCAACTTCAACCAAAGGCTTTAATGTGAGTGAAACACTATCCAACTCTTTTGTCTCCTCTTTATCATTCCCATAACTGATCTTTGCTTTATTTGTATTGATATTAAGGTCATTTTTCCATCTGTTCGGAACAAGGACATATTTTAGTTTTATTGTACTGTCTCCATCAACTTTCCCCTGCCAATGGATCATTCCTTCATTTCCATATATATATGGTATTTCATCATCATCTCTGACTATCTTGATATCACCATCCAAGCTTAGGTAATAAGGAAGATATTCAATATATTCAACATAAGTGAAATCATCCTCTGAATTTGTGATAACCACATTGAATTCCATCTTGTCTCCAAGAGAGACATTATTATTGCCTATTAAATTTTTAGATGCTGATATCACTGATTTTTTCACATCGATAGATATATTATAATTATAGTAATATCCTTTCAATATTTCTTCTCCGGCTTCTTCTCTTTCTATCAAGCCTTTTCCTATATAATGGATATTGTAGTTTCCTAAAAGCTTTTTATTATTTAATGAGACATAATCTATGCCAAACTTAGTTGACTTTATCATCAGCTCATCATGATTAAAGCCCTTTTTTGTGGACATAGATGTGAAGCTGAGCTTGTCATCATCTATCTCTATTATCTCATTTGCTTTAACAGTGATATCAAGAGCATGGACACAATTATTAAGAACCAAAATTATACTTAAGACTATCAGAACAAACCTTAACTTATTCATCATATACCTCTTTTTATTTATTTTATTTATTTTATTTATTT
>JBDRKY010000045.1:0-4709 GCA_043813525.1 Candidatus Woesearchaeota archaeon | reverse complement strand
CATAATTTAAAGAAAATATGGATAATTATACAAAATAAGAGAAAGAAAAGGAGTCAATCTATTTTTGAATCAAATACAATTAAACTTCAATTAGTTTTTTCTAAAAAATTGGTGGTTTACTCATGATTGTCGGACAGCCTGAATAGAGTGGTGGTATGAATATATTGACTAATATTATCATCCAGTGGTTCTTGATGCTTGTGAATCCACTATTCAATAGAAGAGTGGTATTCAGATTGTATAACATATTGGCTTTTTCGAAAAAATTGCCAATTCTTCCGAAAGTGTCGTAGAAAAAACTACAGCACATGTTTATATAGTCCAAAAATCGATTATTCATAGTTGTTTGGTAATAACAATGAAACATTCCGATATTGCATCGGAATTCTTGGGTGTTTGAGACAGAAAGATAAGATAGTGAGATTGGAGGAAAATAAAATGCATATTGTAACACCAACAGAGGAAGAAAAAGATCCAAGAATTGAAAGATTAGATGATTTGATAAGAGAAAAACGTTCAGGCAGAGCAATAGATGAAGCAAAAGAGCTTTTAGAAACAGGAGTTAATACTTTTGATGTACACCATGCCTTAGCAAGAGCTTATAAGGATTGCAGAAGATATGATGAAGCTTTAGCAGAGTACAGAACAGCTTTAAGCATAGATGATGTAAAGGAAATATATCATGATGTTGCTACAGTTCAAAGGTTATCATCTCGTAAAAAAATTCTAGAACTAAGAAAAATTGAAGAAAAATTAGAAAATGAGAAGTTTAGAAAACAAAGAAGAAAAAGGAAAGGAACATATACTAAAGGGGAAAGATCAATTGATTTTCTAATTAAACCTTTTGCTGCTCATGCAAGTAGTAGAAGAAAATCAGACATTGAGAAAGAAGAAGAAAAGATTAAAGATGCTTATGAAGCAGCAATTGAAGCATGTCCAAGCAGAGAATTGTTTACAGAAGTTATTTTACTTTACAGAGATTATCATCCAGATGCAGAAGCAGTTGTTAAATATGGTGAACAAGCAATTGAACATTTTGATGATCTTGCATTCTTCTATATCAGCTTATCAAATGCTCATAAAACTTTAGGTAATCATAATGATTCATATGCTCATATGTGGAAAGCAATTGAAATGAAACCTGATGATGGAAAGTTTATCAGAGCACATTTTTTTGATAGGTTATTTGAAGACTTAGGTACCAGTGACACTAAAATTTGCAATAGACTATTAGAACATAATAACAATAGAAATAATTATGAGATTATTAAAATGATTTCAGATTATAAGATAATGCATCAAAGTCCAGAAACATTACTAAATGATGGTTTCTTTGAGTATTTATCAAATAGAAGATTGGAATTAAGCAATGGATCTGATCTTGAAGCAGAATATCATCTAATATCTATTGAAGCAAGACAACTAGATTTTAAAGGAATCAATGAGATAGATCCTATAATTGAAAGAATGGCAGAAGGTTTAGGTAGATGGAATCCGAGAGAACCTGTTAATCAAGCTGCATACTTGAGAATTGTCAGCAAATTTGCAGGACTAAAAGCACAAGGATTTGATCTTGATGAAGGACATTTTAGGTATCACATAGGTTATTTCTCAAGATTCAAGCAAGATGTAGATTCAACTCCAACAATACCAACTGGGCCAGACCTAAAACTTGTCCATTGATTTTTTATTTTCTTTTTTATTAAAATGAAGCTTCAGGTAGAGAACATGAAACGACTTATTATTGATATTGATGAAGAACTACATGAAAAGCTTGAGTTACTTTCAGGAGGAATCAGAAGCTTTAGGGATAAGATAGTTGTCGATCTATTAAATAAAGAGGTTGAAGATAAAAAAGATATTATTGAAAAAATGAAAGAGGTGATGAGAAAAAAACAGATGTATCTTGATAATTTGAGAGGTGAATACAAACGAAAATATAGGAGTTAAGATGAATATACCAGAAAAGATAAGAATAAATGGTAATTTGATGTGGAATGATGGCACTAGGCTTATTAAGTTCAAGAAGGAATTAAGGTATTTTATGCCATCTCTTGTAGACAGAAGTAAAAATTTAGGCTATGACATGGAGTTATTCTTCAAAGAAGATGCATTAGAAGCAAGAGTGAAGAATATAGTAAAAAACAAGGAAACCTTGCCTATTCTTGTTTTTCTAAAAGAAATATAATATTTACTAATTCTTAAATATTTTAATCGCAAAATCGTTAACTTTATATATCATTGTCGTCTTAAATAGCAATATAACAATAATGAAGTGGTGTTATCTTATTGAGGCATTGTTCTAAGTGCACGGCTCCCGGCAGCCGCAGTTACTTTATCTTTCCATCCTGCCAATCTTTTAATATCATTCTTGATGTCTTGTCTATGTCTGGCTTGTTTCCTTTCTTAAGAATCTTTTTTTTGATTGCAATCTTTTCCAGTGTTTCTTCATAATCTATGTGCTCTTCATAATCTTCACTTTCATATCTTTTGTCTTTGTTAGCATCTGTTTTAAAGCCATAATGCTCCTCAATCTTCCTTGGAAAATCCCTCATCAGCCCCATCACTGCAATGTCTGGATCTTTCATCTTGTTATAATCTATTGTGCCAATGGCTGCATGTTTTCCTGCATCTTTTTCCATATATGGAATGACACCAGGTGTATCAATAAGCATTATCCTGTTGTCTGCTCTTACATTTTGCAGGCTTTTTGTATAACCGCTTGTATTACTTGTAGGGGATGCTTTTCTTCCGCTCAGTGCATTTATCAGGGTGGATTTGCCAACATTTGGATAACCTAAGATGCCTACTTTCACTAAACACTGTTTTGATTTATTATTTGATTCTTTATTAAATCCTGCTCTTTTCGCTTCAATTAAAATTCGTTCCCTCAATATAGTTGTGCCATGATGTTTTATGGAAGAAACAAAAACCAATGGCTTCATCTCTGTTCTTTTATATTTTTTGTATCTCTCAATCTCATCCTTGTCAGCAAGATCTGATTTTGTAATCACATATATCAATGGTTTTCCTGACTGCTTTACTTTGTCCTCAATCTCTTTATTTCTTGTCTCTTCAATCATTCTTGCATCTAACAAAAGCAGTAACACATCAGCATTTCTGATCACTTGATTAACTATTTTCCAAAAATTTGCCATGAATAAAGAAATAGTGCAGTCTGTATATAAATTTAATTGAAAAAAGCAAATAAACATAACTGAAAATGATATCACTTTGCCAGATTAAATATCTGAACCACATCTTCCTTCTTCAGCTTGACAAAATTACCAACAGGACCATCTGCTGTACATAATGCTGACATCTCCTCTATCATCTCATCTGTGATATCTTCTTTTATATTCTTGCCTGTCTTTTCATTTATCTTACTTAATTTTGTCGGTAGCCCTATATCTTTGAAGAATTCTTCAAGAGCGGTTATTCCTTTTAATGCAGTCTCTTCTAAATTAACATTTTCAAAGATTGGTTTGATATCAAATACATTCACTGCAAACTGGACAAATCTTTGAATATCATGCTTGTAAACATATCTCATCCAAGCTGGAAAAACAATAGATAGACCTGCACCATGGGTAATATCAAACATTGCACTAAGCTCATGTTCTATGACATGGCTTGCCCAGTCTTCTTCTCTGCCTGTTCCTAAAAGACCATTATGCGCTAAAGTTCCAGACCACATTATTTCAGCCCTGTAATCATAATTTTTAGGATCCTTCAATGCTAATCTTGTGTTTTTTATGATTGTTTTCATCGTTGCTTCGCATAATTTATCTGTAAAATCAACATGTTTTGTATTAGTAAAATATCTTTCAAAAATATGAGCTAACATATCAGCTACTCCACAGGCTGTTTGATAATCAGGTAAAGTGAAAGTTAATTCAGGATTCATTATAGCAAATTTAGGTCTTAGAATAGGTGAACTTATATGAAGTTTTCTTGCTTTTATTTTGTTTCCATTATCATCTACAAATCCTTCTTTAGTAATTACTGAGCCAGAGCTTGATTCACTTCCAGCTGCTGGTATTGTCAGGATAACTCCAATGGGCAGTGCTTTGTTGACTGGTGTTGAAATTCTTGAGTTCCCAAATAATTCCCATACATCACCTTCATAATAAAAACCAGCTGCAATTGCTTTTGCAGAATCAATTACACTTCCGCCGCCAACTGCAATAATAAAACTAACATTATTTTTTTTGCATACTTTAATACCTTCTTTTACCAAACTCAATCGTGGATTTGGAACAACACCACCTAATTCTACATATTTTAAACCAAGATCTTTCAATGATCTTATGACTTTATCATATAATCCTGTTTTTTTGATGCTGCCAGTGCCATAATGCAGAAGTATTGTTTTGTCTGTATTATTTTTATTGCTGCTTCCAAATTTATTATTTTCACTGCATTGTTTGTTTAATTCTTTTGCTACTTCTTCTCCTACTTTAAGCTCTGTGCCTTTCCCAAATATTATTTTTGTCTTATTCTGAAATATGAAGTTTTCCATGGTTTTAATATGAAATAACTATCTGTTTAATAATTTTTTGGAATAATGTACTTATTAAGCTAAAGTGTAGCCTGAAGGCTATAGAATGTGTTTTTTCCTTGTTTTTGCCATGTTGATATTAGACTCATCATAATTTCATAATTTCTCATTCCTAATTGGCTTCTAAGACAACCAATAATTTTTCTTA
>JBDRKY010000044.1:0-4955 GCA_043813525.1 Candidatus Woesearchaeota archaeon | reverse complement strand
AGTATGATAAGGTGCAATGACAATCAATGGTATAATGCTAATGAAGATTATTACGAAGGTGTAGAATGCATTTCAGATTCAGATTGTGATGATGGAAATGAATGTACAGATAATGAATGTAACGGAGGAGTTTGTGAATATGTAGACTCGGCAGATGATACAGCATGTTCAGGTGGAATCTGTTGTGCAGGAAGTTGTGGAGCTCCAGTTTGTGAAAATAATGCTGATTGTGATGATAGTAACACTTGTTCTGAAGATACATGTAATGATGGTGGAACATGTGTTGCTCAATGTACTTATGATACTGAAACAGAATGTATTGATTCAGATGGATGCTGTCCTACAAGTTGCAGCTATTTGACAGATAATGATTGTGATGAAGCTGAACAATGTTGGGATAAGGATGATCAGTACCTATATTATTCAAGTTCACAATTCAAGAAATTCTGCTTATGTGCAGAAGGAGAATATGATTACGACAATTATCATTATGCAGGATATTTAGATGGAGCAAAATACTTAGATACAGGGAATAACGAAAATTGGGAAACAGAAAAAACAAAAAATTCAATGGCTGATAGAATAGAATGTAATGATGATATTTGGTATTACACAAATAGAAATTATTATCTTGATTCAGATGCAGAATGCTTTAACAATAACGACTGTGATGATGGAAATGGATGTACAGATGATGAATGCAATGGAGGGGTATGTGAATATCCGGGCTCAGCAGATGATACAGCATGTTCAGGTGGAATCTGTTGTGCAGGAAGTTGTGGAGCTCCAGTTTGTGAAAATAATGCTGGTTGTGATGATAACAATACTTGCTCAGAAGATACTTGCAGTAATGCAGGAACATGTAATGCTGAATGCACTTATGATACTGAAACAAGTTGCATTGACAGTGATGGTTGCTGTCCGGCTAGCTGTGATTATTTAACGGATAATGATTGTTCTCAGGCCGAATTATGTTGGGATAAGGATGATGAATATTTATACTGGTCAACAAATCAATTCAATAAGTTCTGCTTATGTGCAGAAGGAACTTATGGATATAGTTCATATCAATATGGTGGGTATTTTGATGGGGCTAAATACTCAGATACGGGAAATAATGAGAATTGGGAAACTGAAGGAACTAAATATTCAATGGCTAACTCTTTAAAATGTAAAGATGGTAATTGGTATAATACAAATAGAAACTATTATTTTGATTCAGATGCAGAATGCTTTAACAATGATGATTGTGAAGATGAAGATAGTTGTACTGTAGATACATGTGTAGCAAATGAATGCGTTGAAGACGTAATTGATACTTGTGATAATGATGATCAATGTTGTCCAACCGCTTGTGATTACACAACTGATAATGATTGTGAACAAGGAGATCTTTGTTGGGAAGGAGACAATACATATATTAGAAAGGACAGTGATGATTTAAAGAAATTATGTAAATGTATAATTGGAGATTATAATTATGCAAGTTACAACTATTATGATGATATGGACGTAGTATATCAATATAAAAATGATGACAATAATGAAAATTGGGCTGTTGAAATAAGAGAAGATACTGATGGTGTTTACCAGATCAGATGTAAAGATTATAACTGGTATGATGTAAATGTAGATTATTATTATACTTAGTAATTTTTTAGTAAGCTTTATTAAATCTGAAGTTCTAAGTTGATATATGAATTATGATGTAGTTATTATCGGTGCAGGTCCTGCAGGATTATTTGCAGCTTACGAGCTTTCTTTAAACAGTAAGTTAAAAGTATTAGTTGTTGATAAGGGCAAAGACATCAATCAAAGAAAAGATGTTCTTTCTGGGGTTGGAGGAGCTGGTCTTTTTTCAGACGGTAAATTAAATCTTACTCCAGTTCATGGAAAAACAAACTTATTTGAGTTTCTTCCTAGGAAAGATGCCTATAATCTAATTCAAAGGATAGATGATATATTCATAAAATTTGGTGCGCCAAAAAAATATTATACAGAAGCGGACGGAAAAGCAAAAAAGTTAAAGGAAAAAGCGAAAAAACATGGGATTGAACTCTTGTTATTGAAGCAAAAACATATTGGTTCTGACAGATTAAAGATATTAATGGGTAGATTTGTGGATTTTCTTAAAAAAAATGATATAAAGTTCATGTTAAATTGTGATGTTAACGAATTTATTATCAAAAATAATAAAATAATCGGTATAAAGACAACTAGGGGTATTATCAAATCAGATTATATTATATCCTGCCCAGGTAGAGTTGGTAGCAAATGGATGATTGAACAAACTAAAAAATTAGGTATTTCAATAAAACACAGGGGGATTGAGGTTGGTGTAAGGGTTGAAGTGCCTGCAAATGTAATGAAAAAAGTTACTGATATCATTTGGGACCCGCCATTTTTCATCAAAACAAAAAAGTATAAGGATCGGGTAAGAACCTTCTGTACTTGCCCTTATGGATTTATAGCTAAAGAGACTTATCATGGGTTTATCGGAGTTAATGGTTACTGTAGAACAGATAAAAAAAGTAAAAATACAAACTTTGCTTTATTATCCAATACTGAATTAACTCATCCTGCAACAGATACCATTGCTTACGGCGAATCTATTGGAACGCTTGGAACAACTATCGCTGGAGGGACTCCATTCATCCAGAGATTCTCTGACCTAATTAACTATAGGAGGTCATATTGGAATAGGATAAAAAAATGCGACTAAGCCTACATTAAAAGATGCAACACCTGGAGACATTTCAATGGCAATTCCACATAGGATTGTTGTCAATCTTATTGACGCTCTATACCAATTAGAGAAGATAATACCAAAACTTACAAAGAATGCCTTATTGTATGGTCCTGAAATCAAGTTTTTTTCTGTAAAAGTAAGCTCAAATAAGAATTTAGAAACAAAAATAAAGAATCTTTCTATAGCTGGCGATGGTGTTGGAATATGTGGTAATATCGTTGGAGCAGCAGCAACGGGTATCATAGCTGCAAAAGGAATACTAAAAAACAAAAACCTTTAAATAATACTAAGCTAGGGAAATGGTCTACATATGACAAAAATCAACAAAATTGTAATCCATGGGTTTAAGTCATTTGCAAAGCATACAGAATTCCTTTTTGGAGGCGATTTTAACTGTGTTCTTGGTCCAAATGGTAGTGGCAAAAGTAATGTGCTAGATGCATTATGCTTTGTATTGGGTAAAACTTCTTCTAAGTCTTTAAGAGCTGAAAAATCTGCCAATCTCATATATAACGGTGGTAAGACAAAAAAACCAGGTAAGCAGGGAGAAGTGAGTGTTTATTTTGATAATGAAAGTAAAGTCTTTCCTACCCCCGATAAGACAATTAAGATAACCAGAATAATCAGGCAAAATGGCCAGTCTATCTATAAGATCAACGATAAGGTTCGGACAAGACAACAGGCTGTAGACTTACTTTCAGTCGCGAAAATTAATCCTGATGGTTATAATATAATTATGCAAGGCGATATTGTACGATTTGTTGAAATGCCAACAGAAGAGCGAAGGAAATTAATAGAAGAGATTTCTGGAATATCTGTCTATGAGGAGAAAAAAAGAAAAGCAATGCTTGAGCTTGACAAAGTCGGGAATAAGCTAAATGAAACTGAGATTGTACTTACAGAAAGAAGTACACACCTAAAAGAATTAAAGAAAGATAGGGATCAAGCATTAAAATTCAAGGAGATGAATGATAAGATTAAAGAGAACAGGGCATCTTACCTTAGAACTCAGATTGATAAGAAAGAAAAAGATAAAAAAGAAATTCAGGAGCAACTTGATAAGGCAAATGCTGAACTTGAAAAACTTCAAAAGAAGATAACTGAACTTAAACAGCAAAATGAAGGGAAGAAAGATGAGATCGAAAGGATCACTAAAGAGATTGAAGAAAAGGGTGAAAAAGACCAGGTCAATCTTAATAGGGAGATTGAATCGTTCAAGATTGAGCTTACTAAAAAACAGTCTAGGATCGATGTTTGTAATAATGAAATTGATAAGATCAATAATAGAAAAAAAGAATTAGGCAATTCAATAAAGGAGATTGACCAAAAGATAGATGAGATTAATAAGCAGAAAGAACAGATTAAAAAAGATAAATCAGAAAAGGAAAAGCAAAAGTATGAGTTCTCCCAAAAGATTGTCAATTTTAAAAAGAAACATAAGCTTGAAAACGTCGGAGATATTGAAAAGAAGATAGAAGAGATAGACCATAAAGGGGATGAACTCCTAAAAGAGATCCAAACACTCAAAGAGAAACAGCATGGACTCATAAGGGATAAAGATAAGATTTCTCACGAGATCAATACTATCGATGGCAGAATCAAAAAGATGGTAGATATTGAGAAAGAATATCATGATCAGATAACTGACCTTAAAAATAAAAGACAGGAGTTTAAGAAAACTACACTTGAGCTAAATAAAACACTTGATGAGGATTCAACAATTTCAGCAAAGCTTGGGAATACAAGAAAAAAACTCTTAGAAGCGAACGAAGAACTTGCAAAATTAACTGCAAGAAATGTAGGCATAAGAGAAGCTACATATAGCGATATTGCAATAAAAAAAATACTAGGATTACAAAAAAAAGGCGTATATGGGACTGTAGCAGAACTTGGAAATGTTAGCTCTAAATATGCTGTAGCTCTTGAGATTGCAGCAGGCCCTAGGCTTAGAAGCATTGTTGTTGAAGATGATAGGGTTGCAGCAGAGTGCATCTCTTTCTTAAAAGAGAAAAAATTAGGTATTGCTACATTTTTACCCTTAAGCAAGATCCAGGGAAAAAAAGAAGGAACAGCTGAGAAATACTCGGATGCCAGAGGCTGCCATGGCAAGGCGCTAGATCTTGTATCATTTGACCTAAAATTCAAGAAGATTTTCAGCTATATCTTTGGAGATACGCTTGTCGTTGACAATATAGATGTTGCAAGA
>JBDRKY010000043.1:0-8388 GCA_043813525.1 Candidatus Woesearchaeota archaeon | reverse complement strand
TGATGCTTCATCACTCAAATATTCAGCAACTATCTGCTCTACATTTCTCTCAACATCTGCTCTTAATGAGTTTTGTCTTGCAACATACTCTGCATCTGTCTCACCAACAGCTCTTTTCACTTCAAAGACAACAGTGCATAAAGTTGAGCCTGATTGGCAGGAGGTTGAGGATGGTGTGAATTTAACAAGTCCATTTATTTTTTCAATCTCCTCAACACTTCTGATTGGAACTGGTGTAGTGTCTAAATACAATTCAGCTGTTTCCATCTCTGGAGTTGTTTGTTCATATAAACCAGCTCCACCACCTGCCAGACCACCACCATAATTATCACTATAATCAAATGTGCTTCTTCCTTGGTATAGGATAATCTTTCCTTTTTCAGAGCCGCCTGTTGTCACTACAGGTAATCCAGTTTCTTTAGAAACAATACTTAATACATTCAGCAGCTTATCAGCGCCTTTATTTCCATAGCTTCCTCTCTCGACAAAGATTACAGGCCTTGTTGTTCCATCTTCAGATTTGAACATCCTTAATCTTACAATTCTTCTTGTAACAACTTCACCTTCTTTATTTCTGATAAGAACAGCCTTGTTTGCACCATTTACAACATAACCTAATAAACCAGAATTATAACCTCCAGAAATGCAGTTTTGACAGCTTCCAAAGTACTGGCTGTTGCCTATGTTGAACAATGTAAAAAAATCATCTGTAAATTCTGCTGTATATTCACCATCTGGCAAACTTACTTTATATATATGGCCTGCCTGCCATCCTTTTTTTATCTTATCTATATTTTCTTTAATAGGCCTGAATATTTCTAAGTTGATAGGTGCTTCTTCTTTTTCTTCTTCTTCTTCATTAGTGTTATCATCATCTGATTGTTCAACCTTAATTTGGGGTTTGAACATATTTTCTAATTTCTCAGATGGCGTCATTCCTTCTGCTTTTTCAAACATTTGCTGCTCTTCTTCTGTTAACTTAGCCAACTCAAGAGCTATTATAGCATCAATTACTTTAGTGTAATCTTTCCCTTTATACTTCCATTCACTAAATTCTCCTCTTGCTTCTGTCATCAGAGCATCAAACAGGTTCTGGAAGAATTGTATATCTGTTTTCTTTGAGAGATATATTTCCAGCTGTTTGAATATATCCCTGTCAGATGAATCCAATCTTCTTGCAGCAGGAGTTACAGAATAATCACCTAATAATTCTAAAACTTCATCTTCATCTCCTATATCAATTTTAGATTTGAATAATGATAACAATGATGAAAGGGTAATCCGTGATAATACTAACCTAAATTGTTTTAATTTATCTGTATCAACTATTTTTTTATCAACCAGATCATCTATTAATTCTTTAGCTTGTTTTTCGATTATTATTGATATTGGTAACACTTTCCCATCTGCACTCCTTAATGATTTATCTAATACTTTTTTATATTGTGCACCAATCTCATAAAATTTTTCCATTAGATCATTCAGTTCATTCGCTGCTCTTAGTGCGGTTTCAGAATCTTCATGCAATCTATTAAAGTCATATTTAGATGCCAGATATGCCATGATTGCTTTGAACAATATATTTTTGCCAGGATAAGAAGAGCTTTTGAATGTCAGGAATTGCTCATGCAGTATGTTTTTAATATCTGCACTGCCCCTTACACCATTACTAGTGATTAATTTTCTGAATAGTTCTATTGTTTCTGTGTCAAAATCTTCTTTTATGCTTACATCAGCTTCTTCTGTTGTGATTTTATCAGCAGTTGCTCTATCAATTTCATCTACTATAGCACTATCTACTTTTGTCAATTCCAGCATATGCTGATAGAATAGATGAGGTATTTGATATTTAGATTGTTCTGCTGAAGCTGGTAAAGTAGATACAGCTGAATAATCTGATAGATCAGTATCAGCATCACTCATCTCTTCAGATATTTTTTCTAATAATAATCTAATATTTTCTGCAATATCACCAGTTAGCTTATTCTTCTTGATGATTGCAGGAATTTTGTCGCCTTTGAAGAATGCTCTCAGCATATTAATTTTTTGGTCTTCATTAAGGTCTTCTGTTGATATTAATTGCGCTAATGCATTACTTCTTCTAAAAAAAATTTTATTTTCAACTACAAACCTTATCAGTTCGCTCTGTGGTTCAATTAATTCTGTTCCTTCATCTGCAATGATCTCATCTGCAATGATCTTCTTAAGCAAACCTATAATCTGTTTCTTGCTTTCTGTTAGATATAACGAAACAGCCAGCACAACTTTTCTTTTTTCATAATTTTGCAGCAGATCAAAGTTATTGTCTACAACACTTTTCAATCCAGTTTGCTCTTCTTTATCAAGCCTGTCAAGATTAATCAACACTTCAACCAAAAGATCAGGCACTTCATTTAATGCAACACTGTTTAGCTTTATCTTGATCAGGTCAACAATGCTCTGGCTGCTCTTTTTTGCAATGCTTTGGATCTGTGAGAATGTTTTTGCATTGTCCAGATTTGAAAGTACAGATATCAATGAATTAGTCTGTATCTTCTTAATTAATCCGTCAAACCTGCTTAACCTCTGCAATGCATCATCAGTTTCAAATTCTTTGTATAAGCCATATTTTTTAAGCAATTCTGTTATTTTTGCAATTTTTACAGGCAGTTTTTTCTCAGATACCAATGCATTGATAGAATCAATCAGATTTTTGTAGTTATCATCACCTATCTGCTTTTCAACAGATTTATAATAGCCAACCTGTTCTCTTAAAATAGAAATGGCGTTTTCTGGATTTTTTGCTAAATCTGATATTAACTTATTTTGTGAATTAATACTCATTAAAACATCAGCTTTATTTCTTAAGCCATAACTGCCATCTATTTCATCTAATTTTCCAACTCTACTATAATATAACAAAATAACTAAAATACCTTCTTTATCAGCCTGTTTCAGCAGCTTAAGTGTATCTGCAGTGAATAATTCTCTGACAGCTTCATCTTCATTGCTAAGATCTCCTTTTAATATCTGCTGCAATGTTAAAGGGTTTTCAGGCCTGTTCATCAGTTCATTTGCCTTTGCCAGCACATTTTCAATAACAATGCCTCGTGTTCTTGCAGCTGAAATCAAAATCAGGTATATCTTCAGCATATTTTCAATGATTTTTTCTTTTTCAACATCAGAATTTGTTAACAATTCCAGATCTCTTAATTTTTGTTCTATAAGGAATGAATTTTCTATTATCCATCTTAATTTTCGGATTATAAACTGCTGCTCAGTCTGGCTAAGATGAGTAATTTCAGTTTTAATTACATTCATTATTTCTTCAACACTTCTTTTTGGATCTTCTCTGACAAGCATGATCAGTTTTTCAATATCAGCAATGTTTATATATTGAAATAATTCAATCAGCTGAGATAACTGGATCCTGTGAAGATTAGGGTCATTTCTAAAATAAGTATCAAAAACTGCTTTTGCTCCAGAAATATCCTTCTGACCAAACAAAATATCAAACAGCCATGTCTTCTCGTCTTCCTCCATCCTTCTTTCAGCTGGATGTGATGTGACTTCTCTAGTCAGCTGGTAAGATATCTCATCAATCCCAGCTTTGAATTCAGGGTCAAGCAGTCTTTTAAACCTTGCATCATGGCTGTGCACTTCTGATGCTGTTTTGAGATATCTAGCTAATTTGATATTGATGCCAAGCTCTGAAGAGAGATATTTTGAAGGAATCTTTGCAAGGTTATCTGCAATCTCAGCCTGCAGTTTTTTATTATTTTCAGCAGCTACTCTTTGATAAATGCCCCATAGATAAGTGATTGTACCTTTTTGATAATCTTTATTTGCACATTCAACTAATTTGCCAACAGCTCTGCTTATAATCACATCAATATCAGACGGAGATATAGTAAGACCAGAATGAGATATAGTAAGACCAGAAGAAGATACAGCAGCATCAATAATCTCTCTCAAATATTTCACAGCCTGTTTTGGTTCTAGTAAAGTGCTAATCTCAGAAATGATATATAGCCTCACTTCATTTGAAGCTGTCTTATCTTTGCCAATTTCCAGGATATCTTCTTTAAATTCATCTACCATTTCATTAGATGTTACTTTATAACTGAATATTCTTTTTACTAATAATAATTTAATTTTTTCATTTCTGCCTGTTTTCAGCCTTTCTTTTAATTTGTTAATTGCATATTTAATATCCTGATTATCTGTTGATCTTGATTTCTCAATCCTAAAGATTGTTTCAATTATTTGATCTTTATATTCATGTATATCCAATAATTCATCAAACCTGTTCATCATAGCATTATAATTGTCTCTGCCTAAAACAGATATTAAAGTATCATGCGGTATCAATGGCAATAGAATAATTGCAGCTGTATGAACATCATCACCATGCAGTTTATCAGCTAATTCTTGAGCAAATAGTTGTGGATTTTTACTTATTAGGCTTGTTAGAACTTTATTATCTGCAAACCCAGCTAGTATGCCATGTGTTAATATTGCATCTTTAATCAGTTCAGCATCATATTTATCTGAATTATCATCAAGATAGTTCAATATACTGTTTACTAATGCATTATTTTTTGTAAATTCTTTTTCATCTTCTTTTGCAGCTTTATCATATTTTTTCGGTGCTAATGATATCAATAATGAACTTAGTTCTTTAGCAACTTCATCATTTGCCACCAAAGCTTTAATTGCTGCAATTCTATTATTACGTAGAGCATTTTCATCTTTAATAATCGCTAAGAGATATGCATTATATCCATGTTTATATTCTGTTGCTAACTGTGTAATCACAATATGCTGATCATCTGGTCTGTTTGTTTCAATCAGTACATCTAATGTAGTTTTTTCAGGAAAATGTGGTAAGTTTGTTTCACCTTCTGCTAATTGTATTGCCATTGCTGCTTCATATGCTAACTCTTCATCTTCAGATTGTGTATATGATAATACTTCATCACGATATATCTGATGTGAAGGACTTACGCTGGATTGCACATACATTAAAACCCTATAATATTTTTGTGCCAATGGATTTAATTGATCTACTTCAGATTGATATAATGGTGTAAAAAAGTTATCAGTGATAGTTGCTTCTCCCCTATAAATAAATGGAAGCAACCTAATAGAAAGTTGTGTGCTTAATCTGGCTAACTCATCATCTGTTTTTTCTCCTGTTTTTTGGCTTATTATATTCTTGTATAATATAGGCAGTAATTTTTTTCTATAATCAACTAATTTTCCTATTTGTTGAAAATAACTAAACATTGATAGGACATCTGAACGAAGCAGATACTTCAATATCAGTTTTTTAATTTCAGGTGATTCAGCTATATCACTGGATTTACTAAGCCTATTCCCAATAAAAAACGATATTAATTCTTTAAAATCATTCCCATATACAGGATACTTCATCAACTTTTGATATAACACTAATTTTGTAGCATCATCAAATGTTTCTAATAAATCTTGATTAAGATTTGAAAGAATCCAGTTAAACTTGTTGTTGTCTGTATCTGTAAGCTCATACTCTTCAATTAAATCATGGATATAATTTCTTTGGCTGCCTTTATCATCAATGTATTTGTATTCAGGATAAGAAGCCTGCTTTACAAGAGTGATAAGATATGGCTCATTTATTATATTTGATTGTGCTAAAACTAATTCAGTAATGATTATTCTTTTCACTTTTTCATCTTTTTCTTTAACAAGCATATCCTTTAATAGTTCAGCACTTGACTTATCAGGATTAGCTGAAAAAGCAAATGATGCTATAACTGACATAGTAACTAAAGCCCTTAAATTAGGCAGCAATGAATCCTTATAGCTTAAAATTAAATTATATAATTCTTCTTTTTCAGTTTTTTTGTTAAATGTATTGATAAATCCAACTAATAGAGACCTCAAATTAGATTCATATGATCTGCCTAAATTATTTTCGGCTTTCTTAACTTCCAATCCATATTTCTCAATGCTTTCCATCACTTTTTTAATAACTGCTTTCCCAAATGATTTCCTTGTTGAAAACTGCTTAAATTTAACTTTTTCAATATATTTATTAGCAACAATCAATCCTAACTCTCTTTCTTTTTCATTTTCACTATCTAATAATCTCAATGCTAATGCTTTTGCCTTTGAAGTGTCAAAAGTATTGCGTTTTTTTCTGAGATATTTGCCAAGTGTAGAATATTCATTATCATTATATTCAACTGCACCTGAATCAACCAATCTGTCTTCAATAAATTTCTGTGACCAGCTCTGTTTATCATAATATTCAATAACATGGCCTAACACAGCTTGTTTGCCTTTTTTACTATCCTGTTGTACATAAACTTGCCTAAGATATTCTTCTGAAAAATGACCAGCTGTATGATAATGTATACCTAATAATTTTTCCAGTTCATCAGCAGGCTTAGTTGAATCTATAATCTCTCTTACAATATTTAATAATCTTGCTTTTGATGAATCCTGTATCTTAATTTTATTATGATAAAATGAAAAATATAATTCACTTATCCAAGGGATAAACAGTTCATTAATAAGGCTTTTATTCTTTTCAGTTGGCCTGCTTTTCATCTCATCAAACTGGTCCATGGCAAACTTCAATGTTAGTTCAGGATCAATTATTAACATTGTATTCAGCAAAATCATCTGTTCAGATAAATTAGGTCTGTCAAAATCATCCTGATAATGAAAATAAAGCTTACTCAGCTTTTCAATTAATCTCAATCTGTCTTCTCTGCTTAGCTTGTTTTTATTCATTGAACTTGTTATAAGGGATATAGGTGAGATTGATTGGATTGAATCAGTATCATCTAATCTTTGCAGTAAAAGATTAAATCTGCTGCTGTCTTCACTTGCTCTCTTCCCAATATTGTCTAATAACTGATAAATAGAATATGATTTGCTTAGTAATTTAGTAAATGCATGATGAATTACAGTATTAAAAGCTGTTTCAGTAGGTATTCTTAATAATTGTATTAATACCAATACAACCCTGTTTAATCCAATATCAGTTTCACCAACCAATGCAAACTCAAATTCTTGATTAAGGAAAGCTTCTCTTTCTTCATTGATTCTTTTTTTATCTTCATCTGAGATTGATTTATCATCTTCTGTAGATATCAATCCAGCTGCTTTAATCCTTGTTTCAATATTATACTCATCATCCCTCATGATAGCTAATAGCTCATCATTAAATTCATTTGTTTGTGTTAACTTGCCATTGCCAGATATGTAATCTAAATTATCAACAGTTGATTTTACAGTTGATCTGGAAGTTAATCTTTTTTTGATTCTATTATCAAAAAATCTATTGATAAGAGGCATAGCAATTAAGCCGCCAACAAATAATGCTGAAGCAGATGCAATCAATGCAGGAGCGCCAAACACACCAGCTATTGTACCTAACACAGCTGTTGTACCAAGCCCTGTAAAAAATGCAGCAGCTGAAGGCTCACCAGCTAATGCTCTTCTTGCATTTTTATAGCCAAATGCAGAAAGGCCAATAACACTTAAAGCACCAAAACCCCATAACATCCATGTTGGTATAATAAATCCAAACACTTCATTTACATCACCTTCTTCTAAAGCTAATGCAGTTTCTGGAGAAATTCCTCTGCTGATATAATCTGCAGCTTTCTCAGGAGTCATTTTATCAAAACTGCCATCATATACATTATAAAATTCAACTAATTGATCCACATCCAAACCTAAATCAAATGATTTAATGATTATATCCATCAAGAAAAACCTTCCTTGCTTTAGTTGCTTTAGTCTTGCAAACCTGTTTGCATATTCAGCAGGGATGCCATTTATTATTGATTGGCTTATTATATATTTATCTAAATAATGTTCAAATTCAAATTCTTCTGCTCTTGCATTTGCTTCATCTGGCAAGATGCCAGCATTGAACAAATCTAAAACTTCATCTCCTCCAAATATTTTATCATAAGCTCTTGCAACAGCTGGTGAAATTATAGGCTCGTTAAGAGCAAAATGACGTACTATAGAACCGCTAAACCTATATTTACCTGTTGATTCATCTAATCCATACTCGTCCAATAATGCATTTGCCTCATCAGGACCAATACTATTTTCCCTGAAAGCATTTATATCTTCAACATCATACCTTCTGTGATATTTATGTGCATCACTCAAAGGAATATTATGTTTACTATCAGACTCTGTTGATTCTATTTCTTCAATAATACTCTCATCAGATTCAGGTGCAATTAGATCAGCTGTTTCAACATCTGAGCCTTGAGGTGGTGCTTGTGCTTCAGCAACAGCAGGCGCAAGCGCAGGAATAATCAAAGAAGCAATCAATGCAACACCAACAACACCTTTTGCAATCCTTACATAAGCGCTATCAGCAGCATTTCTTAT
>JBDRKY010000042.1:0-5238 GCA_043813525.1 Candidatus Woesearchaeota archaeon | reverse complement strand
TGATGCTTCATCACTCAAATATTCAGCAACTATCTGCTCTACATTTCTCTCAACATCTGCTCTTAATGAGTTTTGTCTTGCAACATACTCTGCATCTGTCTCACCAACAGCTCTTTTCACTTCAAAGACAACAGTGCATAAGGTTGAGCCAGCAGTGCAGGTTGTTGAAGAAACCAAGCTTTTAGAAACTGTATTTAATCTTGTCTTTATAATTGGTCTTGGAGTTATTAATTGCAATTGTTTCTGTAATAATTCTGCTTCTTTACTTCCTGCTTCTGATTTACTTAGTTTAGCTTCAATTTCTCCCCTCTTAACTAACATGTCTCTTGCAACATACCTAAGCATAACCAAGCTCTGCAGATATTCTAAAGGCTGAGTTATTACTCCTTGTCCTCCTTGTTCTTCAAAATCAGGATTAAATAGATCTCTTGGGAATCCTTTAAGCCATGGCAAGCCTAATCCACTCATTGAGTCTTTAGAAATAGGAGTTTCACCTATTTTATAATAAACCCTTTCTCCATCCATATAAGCAAATGAAACAGGCATAAAATATTCTGTTTCCAATACACCTAAGTTTCTTCTTCTAACAATAGCTTCCATAGATTTTTCATTTCTTCCGCCAATCATTGAGTCTGTTTCAATCTTTCTTATTATTCCCAAATCATTTACAGCCCTTAATTCTCTAACTAAAACAACTGCTCTTGTTATTGCTTTAACATCATCACCATATTGCTCATATAATTTTGCAACTAAAGTATCTGACTTTTCTCCAGCCTTGATTCGCTTGATCTGCTCTTTAACATGATGATCTAAATCCAAGAAAACATCTTCAGAAAATATCTCTAATTCATTGTCTTGAACAAATGACCTCATCTCAACATAAGCATCCAAAGCTTTTCTTAATTCATTATCTTCTGCAAAACCTTTCTCTGTTAAAAGAGCATTTAATTCTGCTTCTAAATTTTCACCATCTGCCTTTCTTTCCAATAAATCATATAATCTTGTAATATAATTCATATAATTAAACATTCCTTCTAAATGCAAAGGCATTGTCCCATAACAGCAAGTATCAGCAAATAATAATTTATCTTTATCTAATAATCCTCTTGACATAAGATATCTGAATACCTGCACAGTATTTTCTGCTCTAATAACTCTTGCCTGATTAATTTCATATTGAAAATTAACACCTAATTTTTCACTGGTTGTGTAATCTATAAATCGTTTGAGATATATTGGCTTTATTCTATTCCAATAATCTATATGCGATTCTCCTTTTTCCTGAGGATACTCTTTTTTAAGATCTTCAAGAACTTTTTGTGCTCCCCACTCTGCTCCTGATTGTTTAATATCATATGTTGGAGCCATAAGCATAGGTGAGTTTACAATTGCATTGATAGAATCAACTTTTTCCCCAGAAAACAAAGCTAATAATGATAGATATCTGCTACCTAAGATCATATCCCTCTCTAACATCACTGGAGTATAGCCTTCTATAACTTTCTCCATAACATCTTCTAATATGTAAGGAGCAATTAAACCAACTTGTTTTTCTATTCCTTTAATTATAAATCCATTTACATGCCTTTTATGTAATTGAGCTGCTAATGCATCTAACCCGCCTATATCATCTTGGTCAGGATATTTTTGTTTTATTGCATCTATCCTTTTATCAGCTAAAGCAACAATCTGTTCATCAGATAAATCTGCTAAATCTCTTAAAACTGCTTCTCCCCCACTTTCAGCAACTAACTGCTCTAATCCTGAAAATTGGCCTGTAAATGAATCCAGCCATTCATGCGCTTCAATATTTCTGCTGTATCTTTTTTCTGAGGCTGTTTTTTCATATGGATCAACTGATGCTGATTTTTCTAATGATTCAATCACTTTTCCTGCTGATTTTATTTTAGGCTCATAAACATTGAATTGCCTATAACCATAAACTCCTAAGCCAACTAACCCAAGAACTCCTGCTGCAGCCCAACCATATATTGGAACTACAGTTAATCCAGAAGTAATAGTTGCTAAGATTCCTCCACCAGAAACAGCAGCCATAACCCCACTTGTTGCTGCAGATGCACTTGCAATTGTTCCTGTTAATGTACTTGCTACAGTAATAATTCCAAATGCAGCTAATCCAGATGCGATAACACCAATTGTTTTCTTTAATACACCCTGAGCTGCAGGCAGTTCTGCACCTTCTGTTTCTCTTATAATAGTTTCTGCACCAATTACTGATTCTTTTCTTACATTCTCAATTGCTTTCAACACATCATCTGGATTTAAGGATTTTAATAAATCATTATTCCTATTCTCTTCTTCAATAGCATCCTGTAATCTATTGATTATATCCCCAATTTCTTGATATCTTGGAGTATAAACAGTAATTAATTCCATAACAACTTTCC
The DNA here is from genome assembly GCA_043813525.1 of Candidatus Woesearchaeota archaeon. GTDB lineage: Archaea > Nanobdellota > Nanobdellia > Woesearchaeales > DSVV01 > JBDRKY01. The sequence continues at coordinate 2,830 of JBDRKY010000042.1, read as the reverse complement.
TGTAAGTTTCATAATCTATAGAATTAAGTTCTCTTGCAACTTTCTCAGCAGAAGTCTCTTCATCAATCTCTAATTTTGCATACCCTTCATCAAATATAATATCAGTAACAGATTTGGTTATTGGTTCTGTTGAAGGAGTTCCTGAAGGAATTTCTGCTGTAGCTTCATCTATTTCCAACATTCTACCTCTTTCACTTGGCTCAACAGGCTTAACTTGGTCAACTTCTAAAACACCTGAAGGTTCTATTTCTAAACTTTGGAATCTAAGATCAATCCCTTGTTCTCTTGCACGATTAACTTGTTCTAAAAAGTCCTGCCTATTCTTTGTTTCAATGTCTAATTGCCTCTGCTTTTCTTTTTGTTGTGCTTCTTTAATTATTTCTTCCTGTATAATTCTCCTTCGTCTTAAATTATCAGAAATAGATCTAGAAAAACCATATATTTCATCATATCTATATTCATCCTGCTCATATAATTGAGTTAATTCATCTAATACAGGACCTAATTTTTTCTGCACATCTAAAATATTTGTATAAACATCATCAAAATACATAGGATTAGTCAAATAATTCAGAGTAATCAGAATATCTTTAAGCTTAGCCCTTGCTTTATCTGAATCAAAAGCATCACTTGAATAATATTTTGGCAATTCTCTTTCAGCTAAATAGGGTACAAAAGATGTTAATTTAATATTTCTAATTATTTTAAGGAATTCAATAATATCTTTATCTCTTCCCAAGGATTCAAAAATGATTAATATTCTTTCTCTGCCTAATTCAGACTTTGCAAGAGTTTGAATTAAGAATCCTCGCTCATCCTCAGCAGTAAGCAGAGTTTTGTATAACCTTACAGCTCCATCTTCAGTTGGAATTAAGCCTTGATCATGAATCATTCCATTTATTATTTTATTATAATTGAAGCTCAATGAAGTTGATGTTTTAATTGCTTCATCTAATTCTTTATAAGCTGATTCATCAGCTCCTTCTCCAAGTTTGACATTAGCATGCTCTAACATTGCTGAAACAGGTGCAACTGAACTTTGCATTTCAAAAGTTTCTTTAGTTGGACCAAATAATTCTACACTTTGTTCAAACTTATCAAAAGACCTGATACTTACACCAAAAACTCTTTGATGTAATTCCTGTGCAAAACTAGCTGCTTCTTCAGATGAAAAGCCAGTAATAAATGCTGCAACTTCAGGTCTGTTCAGGATTTCATCAAATTGTACAGGATTTACTGTCTCTCTCAGATTAATACCAAGTTTTCTCATAAACAATTCTTCCATTATTCTTTCAGCAGCAATAGTATGAGGAGTAACCTTCCCTTCTCTGAATGATCTGGCTCCACTTAATAATTCAATAAAAGTAAGGGGAATATCTGCACTTACAAACTGTGCCAAGTATGCTGAAAATTCATCCTGAGCTAAATTAACCCTGAATCCATCAGTGTATAAGTGTTGAGTTTCATGCACTTCAACAAGATGCAAATAATCTTCTTCTAAATTATCACGTGCCTGCACATTTTTAAGAAACATGTTCATAGTTAAAGATAATTGTGGGATATCAACTCTCTGCATTAATAATGTCTGAACATAATCTTTAACCATGTTAAGATCTACAAACACCAGACTATCAGCAGCATTTCCTGCCTCAGCTTCTCTAAATCTAACTCTGTCATGACCATGTACAATTTTGGTTATTCTTTTATCCGCATCACTCAATGTTTTTTCTTTTGCAACTAAAGATGCTGTAAATCTAACTACACTATCAGGGGTAAGTCTTCTTACTGTTACAAGCAATCCACCTAAAAATCCAGCTCTGTAAGAAAATGGCCTGCCACTTTCAGCTAAGCCTAATAAAGTTGATACTTTATCTTCAACATCTAATTCCCTTGCTCTATCAATAACATATGTTCTTGTTAAGTCTGTAAGATCATCAGTAAGGAATTCTCTTAATTCTCCCTGAACAAATTCTCCAATTCTTGACTGATGTTCTAAAGCATTTATGATCTCTGCATCAACCAAATCAGAATATTCAGCATGTAACTTTGCAAATGCTTCTAAAGCAGAATCATATTTTCCAATCTGCATCAAAGTTATTCCGCTATAAAATAATGCTTCTTTTCTATATTCACTATCCCCAGTCTGAACATATTTATCAAATAATTTATATGCTTCAACTGCAAGTAAAAGTCTATTTGGATTTTCAGCTGGATCACTAAATAATAGATCTAATCCTCTCTGCACAAGAGCTGTTTCATCTCCTGCTGTATCATAATCAACAGCAGCATCAAGGAAACCATCTAATTCTGAATCTGAAAATTCTCTTCCCGGCAATTTACTTTCTAATAATTTTCTTAGTTTAATTCTCTGATTTGGAATCTCTAATGCACATACAGAACACAAACTGAAATCCCTCATGGCTTCTGCAACATCCTCAGCAACACCATCTGCAGCCAATGCATCAGCCATGTCCTCATCTCTAACTTCAGTCATCACTCCTGCATCAACGGCTGTGTCTTTAATCACTTCAGGTGAAAGTATTGTATTTAATGAAACTGCTGCTGCGCCAAACCCAGCTATTTCTTCCTGTTCTGCATGCACTCTCACAGATTCATCTAATCCATACTCGTCCAATAATGCATTTGCCTCATCAGGACCAATACTATTTTCCCTGAAAGCATTTATATCTTCAACATCTGAGCCTTGAGGTGGTGCTTGTGCTTCAGCAACAGCAGGCGCAAGCGCAGGAATAATCAAAGAAGCAATCAATGCAACACCAACAACACCTTTTGCAATCCTTACATAAGCGCTATCAGCAGCATTTCTTAT
>JBDRKY010000041.1:0-4230 GCA_043813525.1 Candidatus Woesearchaeota archaeon | reverse complement strand
AAGTAAATAAATAATTTATACATTAATTAAAATTTATAATTAAAAAAATAAAAAGAATATTTAGGAGGTAATTTAAATGCAATATCTAAACGATGTATGGGAACTTATTCAGCTGAAAGATGCTGCTTTCAAGAAAACAGCTAATGATAAATATGCACTTAAGAAATATATAAAATATTATGTGCTTGTGATGTATGTACTCATGTTTTTGCTCATGTCAATTATTGGAATTTTTGTAGCGATATTCTCTTTAGCAGCAGGTGTTGGTAATAGTGTTTTGCTTATATTATTGTTTATGTTTTTAGGATTATTGATCTTGCCATGGATTTTACTATTATTGGATATGTTCAGTGGATTGGTGAATCATTTCATCGCAGTCTTGTTAGGTGGTAAAGCAAATAGTTTCTGGGATTTTTATAAAGCATATCATTATCCAAGACCATTGAGGAATGCAATCGCATTAGTGCCAATATTGAATCTTATTGCTCAAATATATACAATATGGGATTTTGCAATGCTTTACAAAAGTTTAGTTATAGTACACAAACTTCCAAAAAGAACAGCAGGATGGTTTGTCGGCATTAAAGCAGGTATTGTCTTAGTTTCAGGAATATTATTATTCATTGCATACTTTGGTTTTATAGTATCATTGAGTGCTTTAGGATAGGATTGTTTTAATTTGTTTTTTATTCTTTAAACACTTTCTTTCTGAATTCATAGCTTAATATTGTTGGAATGTAATATGTTATATTAGTTGCTAATGATCCAAGAATGATTGCTAGTGAATAGTTTTGGATGAAATGTGGAAATACAGCTAGATAAAAAGGCCTTATCAGGAATGAGTCTAAATATTCTGCAGGACCAAATTCAATGATTGTGTTTTTCAGCATTATCAAAAATCCTTTGAACCCTATGTTTCCATGCTTATTTTTTCTTTGTTTTCCATCTTTATAGAGGATAGTGCCGTAAAAACCGAAATTCTCTGCCCATGTTGCAATAAAAGCAGAGCCTATCATATTACCAAACACAAACATCGAGATATTTGCAAAAACAATTCCAGACAAAAGACCAATCACTTCAGCGGCTGCGTATCTTTTAAACCATTCTTTGAGTTTATTGTTGACCATTTGATAAGAATTAGTAACTTAGTTAATAAAATTTACTGATTAATTTATATCCTTATATTGTGAAAATGTAATTGTATTATATCTATCATTTACTAATTCTTATCCTAGAAATCCTTTGGCCAATCTTCTCTTCAATCCTTATACTAAACTTATTATGTGTTAATCTATCACCTATTTTTGGTATTCTGCCTAATCTGTTAAGAATGAAGCCACCAAATGTATCATAATTATCTTTTTTAGGTATTCTCATTCCTATTTTCCTGTTGATATCATAAATCTCTGCCTTGCCTTTGACAATCCATATATTATTTCCTGTCTTTTTTATATTTGGAATATCTTGATCTGTTTCGTCAATTATCTCTCCAACAATCTCTTCAAGAACATCCTCTAATGTCACTAATCCTGTAACAGCACCATGTTCATCAACCATGACTGCCATATGTCCTTTTCTTCTCTGAAATTCTCTCAATAATTTGCTGACCTTTATCACATCAGGAACAAAGAATGGCTTTTTCATATATTTGCTGACTGAACTAAACTTGTCTTTCCCCTCAATATGAATTATTATATCTTTTATATGGATTATACCAACTATATTATCTTTATCTTTCTTATAGATAGGAATCCTTGAATGGCCTTTCTTAAGCATCAGATTTACAAGATCTTTCACTTTTGTTCTTTCCTCAACAACTACCATATCTGTCTTAGGTGTACCTATTGTATATGCATCCATCTCATCAAACCTGAATATGTTTTTTATCAGCTTCTTCTCAATCTGTTTTATTGAACCCTGTTTCTCAGCAGTGTCAACAATACTTATTATCTCTTCTTCTGTAATCAATTGCTTTTTTGCCCTTATCCCTATAAAACCCATGAATTTCTGGATGAATTTTTCAAGAATGACAGATATAGGCCTTAGAAGAATTCCCAAATACCAGATAAATGGCGCTGAGAACAATGCGAATTTTTCATTATTGCCGACTGCAATTGTTTTTGGTGTGATCTCTCCAAATATTAATATGAAAAATGTCATTACTCCTGTAGCAATTGCAACAGCATAGCTCTGAAACAAGTTCATAACAATAGTAGTTGCATATGCAGAAGCACCAATGTTGACAAAATTATTCCCAATCAATATTGTAGTTAACATCCTTTGTGGTTTGTCTGTTAGTTTTTTCACAAATATTGAACCTGGTCTGCCTTTCTTGATCATTACCTCTATCTTGTGTTTCCTAAGACTGACCAATGCAACCTCTGCACCTGAGAAAAACCCAGATAATCCTAATAAAATGATTAATATAAATATTTGAGTACCTAATGCCATATATTGTAATCTGTAGATTTAATTATTTAAAAATGTTGTGGGAAAATTGGGTTGGTCTGAGTTTGGACTTATAGGTATTAATATCATAAATCCCAACAAATTAAATCCCAAATCCCAAAAAAACCAAATCCCAACAAATTAAATCCCAAAAACAAAAAGAATATAGAGCGTAGCTCCTTTTTGGAGTTTGGGATTTGGTCATTGGGATTTGATTTTGTTGAGATTTATTTACAACGTAGTTATTGGCCTTGCTTGCAAGATATAAAATTTACCTTTATACCATGCCCATTCGATGTCCATTGGTTTGTCATAATGTTTTTCTATGTTCTTACCAATCTCTGTTAATTCTTTTAAATCTTCATCGCTTAGTAATTGATCATTAGGTTCAATTCCAGGAATATCATCAACTTGTTTTTTTACATTTCCAACTTGATTAGTTTCACTATCAACTCCTCTAAACAGACCCCATGTCTTTTCTGAAACATGTTTCTGATTTATTTTGTATGTGTTCTTGTCAATGAAATATGAATCTGGAGTTACTTCACCTGAAACTACAGTTTCACCTAAACCAAAATTACCCTCAATTAAAACTTCATCATAATTCTTTGTGACTGGATTTACTGTGAACATGACACCTGCTTTTTCACTGTCAACCATCTCCTGCACAACAACAGATATCAAGACATCTTCATGTTTAAAATTATTTATTTCTCTGTAATATATCGCTCTTTCTGTGAACAAAGATGCCCAACATTCTTTGACAGCCTTCAACAAAGCTTTACTGCCTTTTACATTGAGAAGAGTTGCCTGCTGTCCTGCAAAACTTGCTTCAGGAAGGTCTTCTGCAGTAGCGCTGCTTCTGACAGCAACAAAACCGCCATTTGCATCACTGCATAATTTCTCATAGTTTTTCACTATCTCAACCTTTAATTCGTTACCCATATCTAAAGCCAAAATCATCTTCTCTATATCTTTTGATGCTTTAGCAAGAGCTTCGCTGTCGTTGATGTCAATCTTTAGCACTTTATGAATCTGCTGTATTATATTTTCTACTTCTTTTTCATATGCTTGTGCAGAGATACAAAAACCATTTGGTATAGGGAATTTACTGAACATCTCACCAAGTGAAGCACCTTTTCCCCCTACTATACCAATATCATTCTTGTTAACGACATTAAACCATAAAACAGGATATGGTTTTGTGACAAGCTCCTTTTCAGTAACTTCCTTTATCTTTTCTTCTGTTTCATCAACTTCTTTATGGAGCATATCTTTTTCATTCTGAAGTAAAAGATCAAATTCAAGCCTGTCAATCCTTCTGACTGTTGCTTTTTTCACATTCAGTTCGACAAGATCTCCATCCTTTAGCATGACAGTCGCATCAATAACATCCATTATACAAGGCAATCCATGCTCTCTGCTGAGCAATACAGCATGGCTTCCAGCACCACCTATCTCTGTGATGATTGCTTTTGCTTTTTTCAGCACTGCAGCAAATTCTGGAGTTAATCTATCCATAACTATAACATCACCAAACTGCACTTTATCAATATCTTCTTTGCTAAAAACAAGCTTGGCAACACCAGCAATTGATTCAATCTGTTCTGCTCCTTCTGAAGCAACTGTTCCATTGATTTTTATGTTTGACATTTTTTACCTTGTTTTGTCAGTCATTTTAATCAGATTTTAAATCTTATAGTTTATTTTTGTGTTAATATGATTATATATCTATAGATTATATTAATTATTAATTAGGTATAATAAAACTATTTATAAATT
>JBDRKY010000040.1:0-17953 GCA_043813525.1 Candidatus Woesearchaeota archaeon | reverse complement strand
TAACGTTTTACATACCGCTTCACCATACAACATTACTGTTGCAGATGGGTATATGCTACATGGCTCTCTGGTTTTACCATGACAGGACTTTCACCTGCAAGTTTGTATCAGCTTGGCTGGGCACACCTCACTGTGTTCGCTGGATAGAACGAAAATTCCCCTCTTGTCCTACGGACAGTTACACTCCCTTCGGTCGAATTTATTGGGAACTCAAATTTTACTTTTCGGTCGAAATTTTCCCGCACTGCGTATGGGAAAAGGACATAACAGGAATTCTGATGTTTTTATATATTAATCCAAAATTTGAAACTGTCAAATAAATTCGACCACCACCAGTCAAAGTATGTAGAGCCATAAATGCTACGCATTTAACGCCGGTGGCATGCTCGCTTCGCTCGGGTCGAATTTACGACCCTTTTTTCAAATTTTAATTTGAAAGATTCAAAATTTATTAATTTTGATTATTTTCCACCAAAGATTATTGTTGTAAACCACCAATGAGATACATTGGTGGAAAAAAGATTATAAGATTTAAAAATAGATATATTATATAGATTATTAATCAATAAAATATATAAACCAAATAGGGTTCATTTTTTATATGAGAGGCACCAATAAATGAGTAAGCCAAGAAGAGAAAATAAAAAAAACTGTAAAAAAGAGATTATTTTTCTTATACTATTAATGGCACTAGCTTTTGCCATAAGATTTCATAATACAGGAGAACTGAGTGGAGGAGATGATTCACAATATGGAACTATGGCTGGTTATATCATAAAAGATCCAATAAAAGCCATATATCCTGCTTTTCCTGCTGACCTTACATCTCTTAACAATCTAAAATATAACAGACCATTTGCAGCAACACCAATAGTACCATTTGTATTATTACTTGGTTATACGAGCACTGCTGTCAAAATGCCAAGCATAATATTTGCAGTTCTCACATTAATCCCTTTATTTTATCTCTTAAAAAGACAATTTAATACAAAAATCGCATATATTGCATCAATATTATTTGCATTCTCACCATTTCATATACTATTCTCAAGAGGAGGTTTTTTGCATAGTGTATTAACATTCTATATTGTCCTAACAATCTTTTTTGTTGTTAAAGCTGTTGAAGATAAGAAGAAAATATATGTCTATCTAGCAGCAATGATGTTTTTGATAAATATACTCACAACAGATTTTAGAGGTATATTACCACTTTTATGCCTGATACCATACCTATTCATCAAAAATAATGACCTTGAAAATATAAGAAAATTAAAATTTCTTAAAATAATCAAATATTTCATAGTGAGATATAAACAATATATCATTGCATGGTCAATTGTATGCATCCTTTATTTAGTATATATGATAATACCAGCAATATTATGGAATGATACATCACATCTTAAGTGGATAGCATATGTTACTGTACACAGCCTTGGATTAGACAAGAACTACCATGGATATATGTCTTTTAGTGAGAATATAATAATAATGGGAAAACATCTGATATTAACACCATTTATTGGATTAATATTTATATCAATACTTTATGGAATTTTATTTTCAATAAAAAGAATAATAAAAGGAATTAAAAAATCAGAATATATCTTATGGTTAACATATATATCAATATCAATACTCTTTTACATAAACAAACAACCATACTTACAAAGACAAACTGTGTTCACACCATCATATGCTGTCCTGGCTGGAATCGGCATATATATAACCTACACAAAATTTATCAAAAATAAAAGTATGGCATTTCCCTTACTATGGGGTTTATCAGCAATATACAGCATAATCATGCTCTACATGTTCCCAAAACTATTTAACCTTAAAATAACTAATGGATTCATATCACATTTATTGAATATTGCCAGAGAATATTATCTTATCATAATTTTAGTTATATCATTATTCACTATTGCATCAATCATGATAATAAAACTAATAAAATGGGATAAGAAAAGACTAAAAAATGGGGCAGATTTAATTATTGCTTTATTTCTTTTGATAAACATATTAACAGCATCTATACTTGTAATTTATGGAATTGGAATATATAAAAGACCTGATGCCATAAAGATAATATCTGATTTTCTTGATGAGAACACAAAAGGATTAGAATATGTTACAGTAATCCATTATGAAGATAAATCGATTTTATATTATACACAAAGAAAAACTGCAAACTATGCACATATTAATGTTAGTTGGATTGAAGAACAAGTTGAAAAAGGTGATGTAAAATACTTTGTATTCAATATTTATCAAAGAGTTGTAGGGGTTGGTCTTGAAACTCAATCAGACATATCAAAATCTCACCCTGAACAATATGAATGGATAATGCAAAATACAATTGATGTCACAGAAAAAACAGGTCTGGCAAAAGATAATCCTTATTTTATAGTCAGAGAATATGTTAAACCAGAAAATCTGAGTTTAGCATAATAATAATTTAAAAAAAACTTAAATTTGCTAATTGAATAATAAACAAAATTTGTTCCTTTTAGTTCGTCCTAAAGGATGGGGTATTAAACCCACATAAAATCTCTGATGAGATTTTAAATAAAGTAGATGGATAAAATGAAAATAATAAAACCAGTAAACAAATTAAGCGATGAAAGAGGTTACTTAATAGAAATCATGCAAAATGGTCTATGGAAACAGATAAATCATTCATTCACAAAAAAAGGGAATAAAAGAGGTAACCATTATCATAAATATTGCCATGAATTTTTTTATATAATTGATGGTGAACTAAAAATAACTATAAGGAATATCAATACAAAAGAACAAAGAATTGCAATAATGAAAAGAGGAGATTGTTTCATAATAGAGCCATATGAGATACATATTGTTGAAGCATTAACAGATTTAGAATTAGTTGTTTTATTATCAAGTCCATTTGATCCTGAAAACCCGGACTTATTCAGAGAAGATGGAACACAGCAAAATTAATAAATGACCTATCACAAATAAATTAAAATGGAAAATTTAGATCAAATGAATAAGAACTTAAAACTTAATGATAGGAAACTTAATTCTTTATCAATAATTATTCCTACATATAATGAAGAAGCAAATATTGAAAAATGCATAAGAGAAATTCCTAAAATGGAATGGGATGTGGAAATTCTTGTAATGGATGATGGAAAAGATAAAACCACAGAGATTGCTAAAAAAATTGGAAATGAATTAGGAAATGTATTTGTTCATCATTCTTCTATAAAAAGAGGAAAAGGTGGTGCTTTTTTGTCTGGACTGGAAAAAGCAAAAGGAAATGTTGTTATTATTATGGATGGAGACTTAACAATTTCTGGTGAAGAAATTATCCCATTAGTAAAACCCATATTTAATGGAGAAGCTGATTTTGTCAATGGAAGCAGATTTGTATATCCAATGGAAAAAGGCGCTATGAGTTTTACAAACAAAATAGGAAATAAAGCTTTTGCTCTTATGACTTCAATAGTATTAAAAAAATGGTTTACAGACGTATTCTGCGGATGTAAAGCATTTATTAGAACTAAACTAGCAGGTAAATTATATGAAAAAGAATGGCCAGACCTTGAATTATTATTTGAAGCTTCAAGAAATAAATTAAGAATTATAGAAATCCCTGTCAAGTATAAAAGAAGAATAGAAGGAGATTCTAAAGTAGAAGCTTTTAGCACTGGAAATGTACTTCTTAAAAGTTTCTTAAGAAATTTGTTCAAAAAACATTGAATTATTGGTATTATGAATTATTATTTATATTAAGCCAAGCCACTTCAAAAATATATACATGAGGCAGATTATTATTTTGCATGATTTTGTTTATCTTAATATCCTCAATTAAAGAATATTCCCTTAGACGATCAACAGTATCTTCTTCATTAAATTCTGAAAAAATAAATACAAGCTTATCATTAAAATAATTCACATTCTCTTCAATAGTTAAATTTAATTCTTTTTTAGTTAATTTGTCTTTAGTATTTAAGGCAATATAATCTATTTTTACTGTACCAAAATTGAGATAATCACCCATATAATAATTGATATGCCCCAACTCTGATTCATGACTTAACACACCAATAACAACAATATCATCATGAATATTCTGCTCATCTAAATAATCATCAAATAAAGAAATCACCTGATGCTGATGCCATGAACGTTGTGCATAAATACTATTTGATGGTATAACCTTATCTACTTGATCTTTAACAAAACCAAAATTAACAAAACCAGACAAAAATATGAATATTAATAAGATTAAAACACTTAATATTTTTCTATCAAAAATAAAGTTATAAATTTTCTTAATTTTATAATTAATTTTTTTATAAAAATTAAAAACAAAGATTCTTAAATCAAAACGAACTGCCATCAATGTGAATAAAGGAACAAAAAGCACAAGATATCTAATCTTCTCCCAAACCAGTGGAAAAAATTGATCAACCATTATAGCGACCCACCATGTATAAAATAATAAATGCAGAATAAATGCAATAAATATTACATTCCAGAATTTACGTTCTTGATTTGTTAATTTGTATTTTTGGAAATTAGAATATTTTTTATAGTTTGATATAATAAAATAATTAATTATAATAAGAGGCAACAAAAAAATAAACATGATAGGAAGTGCCTTAAAAATGTATTCGACAAGAACATTAAAAAAGACTGGAATAATTGCCAATCCTTTATTTGGATTATTCTCTATATGACCTATATAATCAGTATCTTGAATATTTACCTGATTATAGGTATTAAAACATGTCCATAGAACAAATGGTGAAAACACAATCAAACTAAAGATTAACAAAGTCTTAATCTTGTGGTACATACCATTAAATCCTCTTAATTTTCTAGATTTATAATGGTGGAAAATATCAATCAAATATAAAAAACAAATAGGAACAACAAACAAAGCATTTGTATATCTAGTTATAACTGCCAAACTAAAGAATATTGCAGCCAAATATCGATATTTTAGATAATATAAGAGAAAAGCAAGCAAGACAAAAAATACAGATAAACTTTCTGTCAATGGTAAAGTTGCAGTATAATAAAAATACCATGGATTAAATAATACCAATAATGCAGCAAGAATACTTACAAATTTAGATAGCTTCATTATTCTTGCAAATAAATAAATTATAAGAATTGTTAAACTACTGGATAATATACTCAATATCCTTATTGCATCAGGCGCATTAGTAAAATACATAAAAACAGAAGCAATTAAAGGGTATAATGGTGGAACTTTTGTCAGGCTTGATTCAGAAATACCACTCACATAAGAATTATCATGAAATTTCTCAGCTATATCTGCAAAAACAATACTATCACTAGGAATAGGATACCATAATGTGATTAATTTAGAAGATAATGCAAAGAAAAATAAAAATACTATGATAATAAATTCCTTTTTTAATTTTCCATTGATTTTCTGCATTTTTGAATCAGCCAGATTAATTAGTTGATTAATAGATTATTAAACCAATAGAATTACAACCCAATTAATAAAGTTTTACAAAATGCATTAAAAATATAAATAGAAGTATGAGAGTTTCTAATCTAAGATGAAAATTAAATTATCAAGTATAGTAAAAACAATAGGTTTAATCATATTCATAATAATATTCTTAAATATAGACTATAAAAAATTTATCTCAATATTAAGCACTATCAACATCAATTACTTATTAACGGGATTTGCCCTTATAATTTTGCTGATAATTATTAAATCATATAGATGGTTGTTAATAATAAAATCACTCAAACTTAAAAATATCAGTTTTTTCAAATGTTTTTATTTGTATAACATAGGGATATATTTTGGTAACCTTACACCAGGGAAATTAGGGGAACTATTAAAAGCAATGTATATCAACAACAAAGAAAATTCAATAATAAAATCATTTATATCAACAATCATTGATAGATTATATGATCTTTTTACATTGATAATAATTGGATATATAAGCCTATTTTTCATCTCAAAATTCTTTAAAGAATATGTGAATTTCTTAACAATAATTATAATTATGAGTATAATCATAGTGGTAATATTGACATTTCTATGGAAAAAAATATTGAGATTTATATACAGATTTATAATCCCAAAGAAGATTAAGAATAAATCTAAAGATATTTATATGGAATTAATCTGTTCAATAAAATCAATAAAACCTATTGATTACATTAATCAGTTTGCGCTTACCTTTATCTCATGGATTATATATTTTACATTAATTTATTTTATTGCATTATCAATCAATGTTGATATCAGCTATTATTACTTAGCTGCAAGCATATCAATAACGTCATTAATTACATTAATACCAATAAGCTTTAATGGACTTGGAACAAGAGATGCAACCCTACTTATATTATTCTCGCAAATAGGAATAAGCAAAGAAACAACTATTGCTTTTTCATTGTTAATATTTATAATAAACCTAATCATGGGAATACCAGGCCTAATATTATTCTTGATAAAACCTATAAGAAAACATATAGCTCATAATTAAATCTGCTATAATATCATTAGCTTACCTGTGCCAATAATTTTATACCTTTCCACATCCTCTTGATATCGCGCATATTTCTTATACCAGCTAATTGATTGAAAAGATAACTTGGACGCAAGTAAAATTCACGATATGCCTTCTTAATCCATTGTTTCACAACATGTGGTGGCAGATTAGGCAGGTTCAACACAGGAGGATTCTTTGATAATAAAGCAAAATCTCTCCATTTTAAACCTTCTCTCAAATAACCTTTTTCTAATGCAGTATAATATACCTGTGTTCCTGGATAGGGACTAGTTTGAAAAAAAGTAATAGTATCTGGATTTAATCTCTTTGCCAGATTAATTGTCTGCCTCATAGTCTTCTTAGTCTCACCTATATTACCAAGCATGAAATTACCTGCAGTCTTTATCCCTACCTTTTTTACCTTATTTACTGCATTTATTGCCTGCTTAATAGTTGTTCCTTTTTTCATAAGATCCAAAACTTTTTGAGATCCAGATTCAAAACCAAACACTATTTTCCCACAACCTGCTTTTTTCATGTATCTAAGCATCTTTTCAGAATGTATTGTATCAACTCTTGCCATACAAACCCAAGCAATATCAAGCTTTCTTCTCATTATCTCTTTACATATTTCTATAACCCTCTTTTCTGAAGCAGTAAAAAGCTCATCATGGAGATTAAACTCACCTAAATTATATCTTTTAACACATTCTTCCATCTCATCAACAACATTTTTAGGAGACCTGAATCTAACTCTTCTTGTCCATACAACCTTTGCAACACAATAAGTGCAGTTGAATGGACATCCACGTGAAGTCACAAGTGAAGTGCAATTCTTATTACTAACACTCTTCGCAGGAGATGTATAATACAATTCAAGAGGTAAAAGATGCCTGGCTGGTAAAGGCAGAATATCAAGATCTTCTATAAGCTTCCTAGGCTTATTCTGAACCACTTTTTCCCCATCATGATACAAAAGCCCATCAATCTTGCTATAATCCTTACTGCCTTTCTCAATTGATTTAAGAAGTTCAAGCGTAGTTATCTCACCTTCACCAAAGCAGACAAAATCAAAACATCCTTCATTCATTGTTTCAAAAGGCATAGCAGACGGATGAACACCACCAACAATAATCTTAATATGTGGACTTTGTTTTTTTATCAGCTTAGACAAATCAACAACTTGCTGAAAAGCAGGTGTTGGAGAAGTGAATCCTATAATATCTGGATTAACCTTCCTTATGTGCAAAAGAATTTCTTTATAAGTCAAACCAAAGGCCTCTGCATCAAATATCTTTGTTTGAATATAACCTTTACTAATTAGAAAAGAAGCAAGATATGCCAGATTAATAGGCATTGACTGACCACCATACCCTTTTATACCTCTTCCATAACAAGTGAAAGGTGGATTAATAAAAAGTATTTTCATTTTATTATCAAGATTAATCAAATGTTTATATTTTTGATGTTATCAAGCAAAAAAAACTAATTTATAAAGGTTATGAAGTACTATTTATCTTTTTAATTATATTAGTAACAAAACAGTGGTAAAGATATAAGAATTATCATTATCTTATCTCCCAATACCTTTATAGATTATGCCATGAGCAATAATATCATTCTTATCAAACAAATTTCTACCATCAATTACAGCACGAACTCTTTTATCTTTCAAAAGTTGTGGTGAAATATCTTTAAACTCAGAATGAGAAGTAACAAGCACAAGACAATCACAATCTAAAGCTTCATAAATAGTTGATACATTAGATTGATCAGGAATAAAAGGATCATAAATTAACAAATTTGCACCCTTCTTTCTTAAAAAATTTATTATCTTAAAAGATGGTGATTCCCTTATATCATTGACATCTGGCTTATAAGCTAAACCAAGTATACTAATTTTAGTATCTTTTACTGATAGACCTAATTCATTAAGAGCATCTACAACCAATTCAGTAGTGTAAAGTGGCATAGAATTATTTATCTCTCTTGCCAACATAAGAAACTTATGTTCAAAACCAGTCTCTTTTGCTTTTTCAATAAGATAATAAGGGTCTACAGGAATACAATGGCCACCAACACCACAACCAGGATAATGTGGCAAAAAAGAAAAAGGCTTTGTCGAAGCTGCTCTGATAACATCCATAATATCTATACCCATCTTATCAAAAGATTTTGCCATCTCATTCATAAAAGCGATATTAATGTCCCTAAATGAATTTTCCATGACTTTTGTTGCTTCTACTGCCTTGATAGAGTTAAGTCTTAAAATATCAGCACTAATGATTGATCTATAAAAATCTATAGCAAGATCTGCACATTGTTCAGTAACACCACCTATTACCCTTGGAATATTACTCACGTCCCATTCAGCATTACCCGGATCAATCCTTTCAGGACAATGTGCTAAAAAATAATCTTTACCACATTTTAGATTAGCAAATATTGGCAGAACTATCTCTTCAGAAGTTCCGGGATAGATGGTTGATTCAATAATCACTAATGCACCATATTTGAGATTATGTTTAATAGTATTAACTGCACTGATCAAGGGGTCCAAATTAGGCTTATAATCTGTTTTGATAGGTGTAGGAACACATATTATGATTATATCAGCTGATTGTATTATTTTTGGATCAAATGAATAAACAATCTTATCGCTAAAGTTTTTTATCTTGTTTTTAAGAATTTTATCTTCAATAATTGTAATGCCATCTTTTAGATGTTCTATAATTTTGGAATTAATATCATAACCAATTGTAGAATATCCTTTTTCAGCGCATAAACATGCCAAAGGCAGTCCAACATAACCTAAGCCAACAATACAAACTTTTCTTGAATCCATAATAATTTAAAATTAATGTGATATATAAATAGATTATGAATTAATAAACAATATAAATGAAACTCTATTCTTCTATTATAAATAAGGTAAAATATGTTAAAAAAAGCAAAATAATAGCAAATTTGATAAAACAGACAATAATGACCACTAAAATGCAAGATGATATTTCAATAGTAATTCCAGTCTATAATGAAGAGAGATCAGTTAGGAATACAATATTAGGAATTAAGGAAGTATCTAAAAAATTAGATAAAAAGATTGAAATCTTAATTGTTAATGATTGCTCAATAGATAATTCAGGAAAAATCCTCAATTCTATCAAAGGAATAAAAGTAATACACCATAATATAAACAGAGGTTATGGTGCAGCCTTAAAAACAGGAATAAAAGCATCAAAGGGCAATAATATCATGATATTAGATGCAGACGGAACATATCCCTTAAAAGATATTCCTCGATTCATAAAACTTATTGATAATTATGATATGGTCATAGGAGACAGAAGAAAATCAGCAGCAAATGTTCCAATGATGAGAAGACCTGCAAAATTTTTTTTAAATAATTGCGCTAGTTATCTTGCAGGCAAAAAGATTCCGGATTTAAATTGTGGGATGAGAATATTCAATAAAGAAAAATGTTTGGAGTTTTGGAATTTATATCCTAATAAATTTTCTTTCACATCAACAATTACAATGTCATTCATATGTAATGGATATAAGGTAAAATATATACCTATAAAATATTTTAAGAGAAAAGGGAAATCAACGATAAGTCCATTTGATTTCTATAATTTTATTCAGCTCTTATTAAGATTAACATTATTATTCAATCCATTGAAAATATTCAGTACAATCAGTATTCTTTTGTTTTTAGCAGGATTGGTTATAACAGTGTATAGTTATCAAATTTTAGGAAGATTAATGGATGTAACAGTATTATTATTATTACTATCTGGACTGCAAATATTTTTATTTGGAATAATTGCACATATGATATCAAAATATTGGGTAAAAAAATGATAGAAAAAGCTCAAAAAAAATATTGGGAAAGAAACGAATTAAAAACAAGGAGAAATTACAATCACCCTGCTGTAAAAGCATTTACTTATCCAAAAATAAGAATAATATCTCGAAAAATTAGATCTGAAAAAAAATTAAGCTTGTTAGAAGTAGGATGCGGGAATGGTTTTTTTACAGTGCCTTTATCAAAACTATTTAATGTTAAAGGTGTAGATTTCTCAGAAAGGATGGTTAAATTGAATCCTGTAGAAAACTGTGAAGTGCAAAATGCAAATAATCTAAAAGAAAAAGATGAATCATTTGATGCTGTATTCTGTTCAAATCTATTGCACCACTTAAATAAACCATTAAGAGCCATTAATGAGATGAAAAGAGTCAGTAGAAAATATGTGATATTATCAGAACCAAACAGAAATAATCCATTGATGTTCTTATTTTCATTATTAAAAAAAGAAGAGAGAGGAGCAATCAAATTCTCAAGAAAATATGTGGAAAAACTATGTAGAAAAGCAAAATTAAGAATAGTATATAGTAAAACAACAGGTGCGATTGTACCTAACAAAACACCTAAAATCTTAGTGCCATTATTAAAAATGTTTGACAATATACAATTAATTGGATTTTATATATTAATAATCGCTAAAAAGTAATAATCATATATTAATTTTCCTAGTTAGACGATAAACACCGGCATCATTAAATTTATTTAACTCATCTTTATCTAAAAACAAATCATCAATATCTAATTCTATAGGCTGAAAAAATCTTGATTGTGGAACATATCTTAAATAAGTACATCCGCCAATCTTAAGAAAATTAAACATAATCCCTGAATTATTTATTATATGATCCTTTACTTCAATATAATCACCAAAAAAAACTTGCCTAATAAAAGATACATTAGAACGGTTTTTTCCAAAAATAATCATCTTCCTTATAATCCCTTTAAGATGATAAGCTAAAAAAGTATTCCATCCTAACAATAAAATTATGGTTCTAAATATTAATCCTTTAAATGGTGTGAACACTTTCTGAGGTAAATAATTCATTTTTCCCTCCACAGATATTGAATTATCATTGACGGAGATCCTATAATGAGTATCAATCCATTGAGAAGTCAATACATCACCATCTATAGACATACCAACAATGCAATCATCATTAAAAATAAGTTTGTTATTCTCTAAGTTAAATGCTTTAATCACACCACCCTTATTTAGATTACAGAGGAAATATATTCTTCTTGTTTTTCTTATATAGATACCAGCATGTTTATAATAATGTGAAAAATCATCTTTCTCAAATGGCAAAAGTGCTTTATTTGATTTTCTTTCATGATTATAATCTAAATAAGAAAGTAAAAATTCAGGAATCCTATAAAGAAAATACCTGTCTGCCTGTATCTCAGGAGAGACAAGCTTACCATCCCTTATCCCCATCAACATCCTGTCTGCGATTCTTCCTGCTAAAGGAAACCTGTCAGCCATAATTTCATAACCATGAGGGTAAAAGTGCAAAGTCTGTCTACTACCTAAGCTACCAGCATAATAATTATTAGGATACACGAAATAACTGGAAAAATTAATAGATTCTTCTATTACTTTCAATATCTTATTATCCCTATACCCTAATTTGTATATTCGTGATAAAAAACTTACTGTTGCTGATAAATAACCAATATCAGGACCATCATATTCTAATGACCAGCCTTCTTTAGAAACCAAACTATAGAAAACTTTAATCTGTTTATTGAAAAGTCTCATGATATAATGATCACCTAATATTGTATAAGCTTCATATATACCTAACAAAGCAATTGCATTATGATTTGCTAAGACACCTGATTCATCATATTTCCCTAAAAATATTGCTGCCTTTTTACATGCTTTCAAGAATAAAAATATCTCTTTTTTTGTCATTGATTCTTTAAATATCTTAAAAGCTTCAGCCATGCTAAACAGTAAAAAACCTGTTGGCCCTGCCCAACCTCTCTCATTTGGATAGAACTCATCAAAAGATCCATCCTTATGCTGAACTTTTGTCCAATACATCATTGCAGCAATAGCCCATCTCCTAATTTTTGTGCTATGATAATAAATATTGCCCGGCATCTCAAAATTATATACTAAAGCTAAAGAGATTACACCATATTGGGGCAGTGCATTGACAAAATCATCACTCTTATCCAACCAAAAAGTCCTCTGAAAAGAACCATAAGTTTTAGAGAACTCATTTCTATCCAATAATGTCAATAATCGTGGAATCTGTGATAATGCACGTTTTGCATACTCATCCCTTAATTTACTATTATTTAATTTGCTGTTTTTCTTCTTCATTTTTTTTCACATTGCTATTATACCAGCCTATAAATTTTGCTATACCATCATCAATAGAAACCTGAGGAATAAAACCTAATAGCTCTTTAGCTTTTGAAATATCAGCAAGAGTATGGTTTGCTTCACCTTTATTTAAAGGATGAGATATAATAATTGGTTTCTTACCTATATGATTTTCAATTATTGAAATAATCTCATTAACTTTAATATTCTCACCTTTAGCAAGATTGATTATTTCAAACTTTCTATCCAGATCAAGAGAAGCAATGATACCATTGATTATATCACCAACATAAGTAAAATCCCTGCTTAAAATACCATCTCCAAAAACAGTAATCTCTTCGTCAGACATAATTGCCTTGACAAATTTGTAAACAGCCATATCTGGTCTGCCTCTTGGCCCATAAACTGTAAAAAATCTCAAACAGATTATATTTAATGAATAATAATCACTATAAAATTTACATAAATCCTCTGCTAATTTCTTTGTCGAAGCATATGGACTAAGCGGAGATAAAGAATAAGATTCATTAAAAGGAATCTCTTTATTATTACCATAAACACTTGAAGATGACCCAAATATAAATTTATTTACATTAAATTCTACACTAAGCCTTAATAGATTTGAAGTCGCTAATACATTGGTATCATAATAAAGCTTAGGATTCTTGATTGAATATCTAATACCTGCCATTGCAGCAAGATGAACAACTTTCTCAATTTTTTCATTATTAAACAATTCAAGCATCTTAATATCATCCATTATATCAATCTGATAGAAAATAAAATTAGGATGCCCAATTATTCCTGCAATATTATTCCTCTTAATATCAGGATTATAATAATCATTAAGATTATCTACACAAACCACTTTATGCCCTTTAATAAGAAGAGCTTCACAAAGATGACTTCCTATAAAACCAGCACCGCCTGTAACAAGTATGTTTACCATTTTATCAATTTCAATTTAAACAATTAAATTATAAATAATTAAATTCTCCCCACACTATTATAATTAAATCCTAATTCTCTCATCTCTCTTGGCTCATAGATATTCCTGCCATCTACTATATTAGGTTGTGCCATAGCAGATTTAATCTTATTAAAATCAAGATGCCTGAATTCATTCCATTCTGTTACAACAACCAAACAATCAGCACATTCAACTGCCTCATAAGGTGTTTTAGCATATTCAATATTGCTAAGATGTTTTTTTGATTCTTTCTGTGCAACAGGATCAAATGCTCTTATATTTGCGCCAAGCTTTTGGAGTTCTTTAATAATAACTATACTGGGTGCTTCTCTCATATCATCAGTTTTAGGCTTAAATGCCAAACCCCATAAAGCTATTTTCTTCCCTTTAATATCGCCAAGCATAGATTGTATCTTTGGGATAACATATAATTTTTGCTTATCATTAACATTATCTACTGCATCAAGGATAGAAGAATCACAATCATTTTGTTTAAGAGTCTCCATCAATGCCTTGACATCCTTTGGAAAACAGCTGCCGCCATAACCTACACCAGCCTGTAAAAATCTAGGACCAATCCTCTTGTCAAGACCCATACCTTTTGCAACCTCTTTGATATTTGCACCCATCTTTTCACATAATGGAGATAATTGGTTCATAAAACTGATTCTGGCAGCAAGCATTGCATTACTAGCATACTTTATCATCTCTGCGCTCTTGATGTCTGTAACCATGATAGGATTGCCTGTTCTTTCTATACCTTTATAGATTTTTATCATTGCATCCTTTGCCTTGCAGTTATCAACACCAATAACTACCCTGTCTGGACTTAAAAAATCCATAATTGCATTACCTTCTCTTAGAAATTCAGGGTTACTGCAAACATCAAAATCAAGCTTGGTATGGTGTTTGATTGTGTCTCTAACTTTATCTGCTGTACCAACAGGAACAGTGCTCTTATTCACAATCAATTTATAACCATTCATATTCTTTCCAATGGATTCAGCAACACCTAATACATATTTAAGATCAGCACCACCATCCTCTCCTTCTGGAGTACCAACTGCAATAAATATGATATCTGAGCTTTCTATGGCATATTTAGTATCTGTTGTAAATCTTAATCTGCCTTCTTCAACATTCCTCAGAACAAGATCCTTAAGTCCTGGCTCATAGATAGGCATTTCACCTTTATTAAGCATAGCAATCTTTTTCTCATCAATATCCAGACAAATAACATCATTTCCAAGATTTGCCAGACAAGCGCCTGTTGTTAAACCAACATAACCTGTCCCAACCATAGTAATTCTCATAATAACACCTCACTTAACCAGTATGTAATAAGTCTAATAATATGGCAATACTGCTGCCAGTTACCATCAGCAAAAACTTAAAATGACTTTGTCGTCAATGGTTTTCGCTTTCTCGCATCTAACGAATTAAAATGTGATGGTAACAATAAGGGGCGGCAGTATTGCCATTTAAATAAGACTTATTACATACCTTAACCACAAATAGTATCATTAAAACCATAAAAATCACAGAAAAAGCACCATTTAAATAGATTATTAAACACAGAATCAGTTATATCTTAAAAAACACAATATTTATAAATAAAAAGCAGATTCTGTATAATATGAACGGCCATAGCGGCTTGGTTCTACCCGTTCCCATCTCGAACACGGCAGTCAAGAAAGCCCACGTTCCATTGAGTACTGTACTCGCGTACGGAAAAAGTGGATAGCTGTTCATACCTTATTTTTCTAAATTTGATTGATTACACATAAAATTATACTTTTGAGAGCAAAAACACCAGAATAGTTTCGGCAAGTTCGAAAAATAAATGCAAGATTGATAATTATTAATAAATAAATTCTACATATTCCGAAAACAATACGAAATCTCAAAAAAATATTCGGATTTCTTTAACAAAATGTTATTAAAACTAAAGTATTATAGAATCCTAAGATATAGAAAAGTGTAAAACATCAAGACTATATCTGAAAACACAAGAAAAAACAAAAGGTGATCTTATGAAAAAAATAAACAAAGTAGCGGTAGCTGTATTGTTCAGTATGTTTAGTATATTAAGCGTATTTAGCATAGTAAGTTTGTTGAGTAGTTCAGCATCTGCAACAGATAATGCAGATATATGCTACAAAGATGATGAATGCAATAAATTAGTTGGTAATATATATGATGTAACATATGCACAAAATAAAGAAGTGAAAATCCTTTATCAACTTTATAGCAGATTGAGATATATGGCATTAAAGAAAAGTAAAAGTATGACATCATCTGAAAAAAAAACAGTTTATACAAAACTAACAAAACTATACAATAAAATCTATGAAACAGACAATTGGGTCAAAATATTAGAATTTGATGCAAATGTTGCAATAAACAATTATGACAAAAATGAATTAGGTGATGTATATAATGCAATTTACGACCCATGGGAAGAGATAGAAACAGCGTATGAGATGATAAATGAGCTGATGGAATTATTGGAACTGAAGTGAAATATTATTTTTAAATTATTTATTCTTATATCTCAATAACAACTTCATTATTCCTCTCATTAATCTCCTTTATAATTTTATGACCTTTTTCTTTTAGAATTTTCTTAATCTCTTTCCAGCTATGTTTTTGTCTTGCTATCTTAAGCTCTTTCAGAAGATTATCAATCAATTGATAATTATGGTAAATCGCTTCACCAATCTTTTGGTTATCATCTGCCTGTTTCTTCAATTTTTTAATGTGTTCTTCCTGGTTCTCAACTATCCTCTCTTCCTTGTTAATGAATTTTATAGCTTCTTTTTTCTCATCTTCATGCTTTTCTGTAATTGTATGTTCTGTTAATGTCTTATCGAGAGCTTCGTTAAAAGTTTTGAATGATTTTTTCTCAATACTATCAATATCCTTAAAAGATTGAATATTAAATGGTAAAATCTCAGATCCAACTAATATAGGATCTAATTTTAGTTTTCTAAAATCCTTAATTATATCAAATAAAGAAGAAATATCTTTATCACTAAGCTTTGTTTTGTTTTTATCAATCCCTGCCTTGAATAATAACTCCTCTGCATACATTCCACCTAAACCAAGCTCAATTGCTAATGTTTTCACAATGTTTTCTTTGTCTGATGATTTAATTAATTCAGTTAGTTCTTCTTTCTTCAATTTCAAAAAATTATATTTCAATTTAGGACAAATATAATCTAAACCTTTTCTGATTTCCCTGTCTTTCCACTTCTGTGTATCTAAAGCTGAAATAATCTTATTGTTTTCATCTGCTAAAATAAAATTACCTGGTGTAAATAACTCTATATAAAAATTATATTTAGCATCTTTTGTTTCAAATACTATTTTGAGGATTCTCTCAAAATCAATCTGTTCAATTAACCTAATTCTTGCATTATTAAGCCTCTTCCGCAAAAACATACAAAAACCATGCGGCTTATCAGGTGTTTCTAACTTGTGATCAGTTAAATAAGCCATATCAGGTGCCTTGATTTTTAGAAACTTTTTGCCAACACTTGGCAAATGAAGCTGTATGAGAAGTTCTTTATCATCTTTTTTACCCATTAACCAAATCTTATTTACTTTTGCATCTATTATAGACTGAAACTCTTTGGCTAAACATGCTAACTCTATAGATGATGTTGATTTTTTCATGATTAATTGAGAATATAGATATGGATTTATATATTTTATTAGGAGAAACTTCCCATTCTTGATGATTTATGAAGTAGTATATCATATGCCATATTGAAGATTTATGTAATTCTTTAGCAACATGAAGCGATTTTCTTGATTTATATGATTGAGTATAGAAATTTTTATATAGTCGTATAGCTACAATGTAGCTACATGAAGAATTCAATTAAAATGCAAATAGAAGGATATGAAGTTGTTGAGAAAATTGCTAAACTTAGCGGTAATGGTGCACAAGTTTATGTTCCTAAGCATTGGGCTGGTAAAAAACTAAAAGTGGTGTTGGTTGAAAAATGAGCTGTGTTGAAGATTTAAAGAAGAGGATTAAAGAACTTGAAAAAGAAAACTCTATTTTAAAAGAAGAGAAAGAAAAGTATGTAAAAAGTCTCCTAATAAGGAATATTATTGCAGCCAGTTTTCATCATGGAAATCTTACAATTAAAATCATAAAGGAGCTCCATACCTTAATGTCTCACGACCTGTATTGTGATAAAAACAAACATAAGGCAGCAATAATATTCTAAAAAGGAGACTTT
>JBDRKY010000039.1:0-38547 GCA_043813525.1 Candidatus Woesearchaeota archaeon | reverse complement strand
ATTTAGTCAACGCGACATAATTTAGGACAAAATATATAAATAAGTTAATCTTAATCCATTTTGAGGTGATACATTTGTCTTCTGAAAAAATTGCTATCAGAAAAAAAATGATTTCTTTAATTAAAAAGAAGAAATCTGTTCGTGAGATTGCTTATTTATTAGATGTTGGGAAATCTACTGTTTCCTATTGGAAAATTAGATATGAAAAGACAGGATCTTTTGAAGATTTGCCAAAAAGTGGACATCCTGCCTTTCTAACAAAGGCAGATTTGAAAGATTTAAAAAAGCATCTACTTGATTATGCCCCTGAAAGATATGGTGGAGAATCTTTAGGTTGGACAACTAAAATGGCTATTGATTTTGTCAAAAATAAATTTAAAGTAACATATAGTATGCGAAGAATGCAGGAATTGTTTCATAAATTTGGATTGAATTTGATTACTCCTCGTTCTGAAGCTTATTCTGGGAGTAAGCTTGCACGAAATGTATTTCGTGACGAGTTTAAAAAAAACTCGAAAATGAATATATGGATTGCTCCATCGTTAATTTCGATGAAGCAACCTTCAGATTAGTTCCTGTAAAACAAAAAATATGGGCTAAAAAAGGTTCAAAACCACAACTTCCTTTTTGGTTTAGTTCAACAAAAGCGAACATTATAGGTGCTCTTGTTGACGGCAAAAAAATGTTTTACGATTGGTATGATCGGTTAAATGCTCATTGTTTTGTTGAGTTCTTGAAAAAATTTATTCTTACATTAAACAAGGATAAAAAATATGTATTTATTTTGGATAATGCTCCAGCACATAGAGCAAAAATGACTAAAAATTTCATAGAATCTATTTCACAAAATATTTTCATTGAGTTTTTACCACCATATTCACCACAATTAAACTGTATTGAAACATGTTGGAAAATTGTAAGGCATGATGTAACAAGCTCAAACTTCTTCAAGTCAATTGAGACTCTGAAATATGGTATTGAGATGTTCTTAGATAACACTTTTTTTATGTTTAATCCGTCCAATTACTTGTCGCGTTGACTACTATTTGTTCTTACTACTCCTTAATAGTTATTCAATTATACTTAAAATATTCCATTTATTTTTTTGCATATTCGCAAGATTTATATACTAATTATGCATACTTTATAGAAAATGCCAGAAAATACTATGAAAACACCTAAAATTGACCTTAAAGACAGAAGAATATTGGCTGCTTTAGATATGGATGCAAGAATGCCTATTACAATATTAGCAAAAAAAGTAGGGTTAAGCAGGCAAGTAGTTGAATATAGACTTAACAGGTTAAAGAAAGAAAATGTTATTTTTGGAGCAAAAGGTGTGTTTGACAGTGTTGTTGTTGGCCAGAAATGGTATAGGGTTTTGTTTAGGCTGGCAGATATAACTCAAGAAAAAAAAGATGAACTTGTTAATTTTCTGCATAACCAACATAAACTATTTTGGCTGGGTGAAACTGGTGGCAATTGGGATCTGATTATGAACTTTATCTGTAAAGACCATTATGAATTTAATAAAATCTTTGAAACAATCATCTCTGATTTTGGAAATACAATTATGGATTATGAAATCTTGATTTATATTGATGTGCATGACCAATCAAGAGCATATATCTTAGGTGAAAATAATAATCTTCAACAGGTTAGGCAAGAATTTTATCATCAGATGAAAGAATTGTCTAACTATAAATTAGATGAATTAGATAAAAACATTATTCATGAACTTGGCAATGATGCATTAATCAGCAATTTAGAGATTGCACAAAAATATAATGTTTCAGCAAATACAATAAAAAACAGGATTGATGAGATGAGAAAAAGCAATCTTTTGCTTGGTTATAGGATGTTTATCAATCCTAGAGTTTTTGGGATGCAAAACCATATATTATTTTTCGAAATAACAAAATTAAATCTTGAGAGAGAAAAAGAATTCTATAATTATCTTGCGACAATCCCTTACATCACTTTTATTGTTAAGCATATTGGTAAGTGGAGAATAGGCATGGAGGTTGAAACAAAGACAGTTGAAGATTTCCAAAACATATTTGTAGCTATTAGAAGTAAATTTAAAGATATAATTAATGGTTTTGAGTCATTTCCATTGTTCAAAGATGAAACAATCAATTATTTCCCAAGAGGCTGTTTGGGTTAAATTAATCATATTAATTTTTATTCTGGTAATTTCTTCATCTTTTTATTGATAAAATACCATCCTAATCCACCAATCACTATAAACATGACAGATATGGTCATAGACATAAACATAATCTTAGAAAAAGCATCTATCCAGAATTGTTGTGGATATAATTGGACAAGCAGATCAACATTAGGATTCATCATCCATAGGTCATTGTTAAAAGTAATTTCATGGAATTTAATAAAGAACAAATTAAAATTTCTACTTAACAGATAAAGTATGAACAACAAGACTACATTTACGATACCAGTAATAAATATTGCCTTTGAAAACAATTTATCAATCAGCTTTTTATGTCTGAAATGCAAAAACCAGAACAGTAAAAATATAAATCCTACTGTCACATAAGAATAATAATCAACATTCTTCATTAATTGTTTCACATCTTTCAGATGTAATTTATCCTGTTCAGATAATCTTTCACTTATTACTGAGGTTCTGCCTGTCAGCAGATATTCCATAATATTATCATGCTCATCATCAACAGAAGTTTGGTTGAACTTAGAATAAACTCCATTCTTCTCAAACTCTTCCACATGGAAACTTTTACTATACAACACATATTTATAGCTGAAAAGAAATACCAGATTGACTAATACAAATGTCAGGACAATTAATATTATCAGCTCTTTTCTTTTTTCATCCATTTTTATTTAAAATATAATTTTACAATAAACTAACTATAATAATATTTATCCTTATTCTTTTGTTCCCTGTCTTTAACACTATTTTCTTTATTTATACGTGGTCTTCCAGAAAATTCATCTCTTCTCATAGTGATATTCACTTCTTTCAATAATTTGTTCATGCCTTTTTCCATAACAAAAGGACCTTCTGCAATACCATGGATTGCTGGCTCTCCGTTGAATACCATCAGCTTTTCACTTAAGTAATCTAAGAATAATAGATCATGGTCAACAACTAAGATGCTTAATCCTCTTAAATAAGCTATATCAGAAATAATCTTAGACAATATCAATCTTTGTTCAACATCTAAATAGGCAGATGGCTCATCTAATAAAACAAGATTGCAGTCTTTACCTAATGCTTCTGCTATAGCCACTCTCTGCAATTCCCCACCTGATAATTGGTTGATTTGTTTCTCAAGCAAAGGTTCTATCTCCAATGGTTTGATGACATCATTTTTATGTCTTTTTAGTGCATCCATCAACACAGTCATGACTAATTCATCAGATTCAGAATTTATATATTGTGGTTTATAGCTTACCTTTACTTTAAGGTCAATCTTTGTATTGTCAGGTTTTTCAACTCCTGCCAGCAATTTGACAAAGCTTGTTTTACCAATCCCATTTTCTCCTAAGATACCTATAATATCTTTTCTCATTATTGTTCCTTCATTAACTTCAAGCTTGAATCTTCCTAATTTCTTGTTGAACTTTGGCCATGTTGTAAGTTCATTTGATTTTTTAGTTTCGATAGGAGATTTCACTTCAAACTCAATTTTTTTACTTCTGAATCTTACATTTTCATCTTTAAGGAAACCTTCCAGATAAGTGTTTATGCCTGTCTTTGTTGCTCTTGGCAGTGCAACAATACCAAAACATCCTGGTTTACCATACATAATATGTATTATGTCGGTCATATAATCTAATGCGATAAGATCATGCTCTATCACAAGCACAGCTGTTTTATCATCAGCCATTTCTCTAATATATTTGGCAATCTTCAGTCTCTGTTTGATATCAAGATAAGAAGTAGGCTCATCAAATATGTACAGGTTTGCTTTTTTCAGGATTGTTGCTGCTATTGCTACTCTTTGCAGTTCGCCCCCAGAAATATCTTTTATGTCGCTGTCCATTATATTTTTGATGTCAAATAGTTCAACAATTTCATCCATCTTTTCTTTTTCATCTACTTTTTTGAGAAGATTTCCTACTTTTCCTTTTGCTTTTTTTGGTATCAAGTCAACATTCTGCGGTTTATAGCTAATTACAATTTCACCTTTTTTGACTTTTTCAAAGTAAGCCTGTGTTTCTGTACCTT
The DNA here is from genome assembly GCA_043813525.1 of Candidatus Woesearchaeota archaeon. Taxonomy (GTDB): domain Archaea; phylum Nanobdellota; class Nanobdellia; order Woesearchaeales; family DSVV01; genus JBDRKY01. Next base: position 34,331 of record JBDRKY010000039.1, on the reverse strand, counting down.
TAAAAAATTCAATAATCTCTTCATACTTGTCATTGTTATTATCTACCTTTTCTTCTTCATTTTTTGATACATAATCATTCTTCCCAAAATTAGGTTTCTCAACCCCTGCTAATATTTTTATTGCAGTAGATTTTCCAATTCCATTTCTTCCAATAATTCCAACTACTTTACCCATGATTGGTGTAGGTAATGAGAACAATGCAAAACCATTATCTCCAAATCTTTGGATTGGATCTTCTTTTAGTGATTCTGGTAGATTGATTACATCGATTGCTTCAAATGGGCATTTCTTGACACATATGCCACAACCTATACATAATTCTTCATTTATCTGTGCTTTACTGTCAAAAGGAGCTGTAACTATGCAGTCTTTTCCTTGCCTGTTTACAGGGCAGACTCTTTTACATAGATAATCTCCGCATTCACGTGGATTGCATTTATCTTTCTTGATTATAGCTATTCTTACCATTAAAATGAACTAAAAGGGAAATATATATAAATATTGTTGTTATTCATTCATTGAAAAATGAAATGCGGTCTTTGCAAGAAAAAGATGGGAGAAACCTTTCTTAACAAGCCATTAGGTACTTATATCTATGATGAAAAGCATAAGAAAAAAATAATATGCTTTGAATGCCAGTCCAATTTCAAGAATGACAAAGCAAATATGCTCAGTTCTATGTGACTATTTTTTATTTAATTCGTATTTGTTTAGCTGTCTATTTATAGGGTGGTTTTTATGCTGCCGTGATTATTGCATCAAGCACATTTTACATTGTAAAACATTATGGTATCGGAAACCTATAGATTAAAGTGTTTGGTCTTTTAACAAATAATTTAATCAGTTTTCGATGCTTGATGCTGGCAACACAAAAACCATCCCCTTTAAAGACAGCTAAACAAATACTTTAATTCTTCTAATCTATTAATCTTTAATTTCCTAAAACTTTTTTAAGTAAAGCTGTTTTTTGTATAAATATGCCCCTGTAGCATAGTAGTTAGATATATATTTTTATATCCTATAAATTGCAGCTGACTCGTACCAATAAGAGAGTTAAATATTATTTAAGGGATATCAGCAGGTCATGAGTGCAAATCTCATCAGGGGCTTTATTCATTCATTTATTATTTTTTTAAAAGTCAAACTAATTTAAATGTTATACATAACATAATTTATGTTACACATAACACAACATTTAAATATTAGGATTATTTTAGTTATATTATATGACATCAGCAGAAGAACATAAAATAATAATACTGCATTTTTTGGATGATATAAATGAAAAGATAAGAGCAAATCTGCTTGTAGAAAGGCAGAAAATCATAGGCTTTTCAGTATCTGAAGCTTCAACGAATTTATTAGAATATTTTTTACATAAAAAAAATATTATTACTTCTGGGTTCAGGATAAATCATAATTATTTTGCTTCAGAGAGAAGAGCTGAACGTTATTTGGATTTTGAATTTCCAAACAAGAAAGAAATTATAGATCTCATGGTCATGATTGATGAATCAAGATGTTTGTTATGTTATGGAAAAGAGAAAAAAGAAGAATTGATTAGGGAAGCTATCAGTATTCTGATAAAGATTAAGGAAATAATTGAGACAGAGTTAGGTGAGAAAATATGAAGCAGAATGAATTATTTTCTTATGTTTATGATTTTGTTTCACAAATATTAGATCAAAAAGTGATTTTTGATTCTATTAGGAAGATAATATTATTTGGTAGCGTTGTCAGAGGAGATTTTATAAAAAAGAGTGATATTGATTTATTTATTGATATTTATCCCGTGAATGAAGCAAGCAGGATTAACATTTTAATAAAAAAAGAGATAAATAAATTTGAGTCAAAAGCTGAAAAAGATTGGCATTTGCGCGGGATTGACTTACCTATAAGGGTTATAGTTGATGACATTGAAAAAGAAAAATGGAAAGAACTGAAAGAAGAAGTCTCTGCTTATGGCATTACAATATTTGGCAAATTTAAACAATCGTATGAAGGTAAGAGGCATAAAATATTAGTCATTTATGATATTAAAAAATTATCCCAAAAAAATAAGATGTCTTTTTTGAGAAAAATGTATGGCTATACCTTAAGAAAGGAATCAAAAACATATGTGCAGAAAGGTATGATTCATTCAATAAATGCTGAAAAATTAAACCCTGGTTCATTACTGATAAATTTTGAAGAATGGCTTATCATTAAAGATATCTTAAAAAAGTATAAAATAAAACATATTATAAAAGAAATATGGTCTGGTTAATGTTATACATCATATAATTTATATTATATCAAATCATCTGAAAATTTCTCGTCGATAAATAAACTATTTCCATAAATTGATTAATAAATTCAAATATATATTCTCAAAACTATATTTTTTAATCTCTATGTTGGGGTGGTAAATGTTTATAAACTTCAAACTAAATTAATCTGAAATAAAGTATATTATTAATTTAATAAAAAGGTGATAAAATGGCAAAAAAAGATAAGAATTATGCATTGTACATAGTTGCATTAGTTGCGATTATTGCAGTAGTTGGTGTTGTTGTAATGCTTTTTGGTGGAAATAAATCTGTTACAATAGGTGCTGATGTTGTTAGTGAAGAAAGGGATATGGCTGGGCAGGCAACTTGTCATACAGTTTGTTATGCAGATTACAATAATGCAATTAAATCAGCAGGTACAAATTCTGCATTAAAATCTAAATATTATCAAAAATATAAAGAATGTATTGCAAGTTGTAATACTGTGAAAACTTCTTCAAGCAGTTCTTTAACAGAAAAAGATGTTGAGAAAATGATTGAACAAAAGATTAATGTTCTTGGAAAAGATAAAATTGTTTGTGAACATGTTCCACTTTTAAATAAGAATGAATTTGAGAATAAAAATGGTCAAGAATATTGTATTAATAAAGGATATGATACTTGTGTTAGTCAATCTCAAATATACAATATTCTTATCTTTGGTAAACTGTTTTATTAACTCTGTTTTTCCTACTCTTCTTCTACCATATAACACTATAAAAAATGGTTTATTTTTCATGTATTCGTTTTCTAAGAAAGCTATTTCATGCTTCCTATTCACAAATTTTTGTATGAACATATTCATAATGATTATATTCATATATTTATATTTATCTTTCTACTTGACAATCTTTTTCATAATCTTTTTTTCATCAAGATTTTTCAGACCTATCTTTCTGAAGAAAGTGCATACATTTTTTATATCTCTCTCTAACAATTCTTTTGCATTGCCTGACTTGATGTCTGTTGTCTGTGAAAAGTCTATGAACACAGGATTCTCATTATAATTTAATATATTGAAACAGCTCAGATCACCATGCACAAGATTTGCTTTTTTCCATAATAATCGCATATATCCTATTATACTATTCAGAAATTTAGCTTTATTCTTAGGCTGATGATTCTTTAGCTGAAGAGCAATGTAGTCATCTCCCATATATTCTAATACTAATATATTGTCAAGCTGTGTCAATGGGAGGGGCACTCTTACACCAACTTCTCTTGCTTTCAGCAGGTTTCTGTATTCTCTCTGTGTCCATGAAAATATAATTTTTCTTCTTTGCTTTTTCATGCCTGCATATCTTGGATCCTGCTTGATATAATCATACATCTTATTGAAATTGCATGTCTCTAACCTATAGATCTTAACAATGACCAGCTTTTTCTTATTCTTTCCTTTGCTGTCTTTTGTATCTTTCTCTTCTTTTGTCTCAGCAGTGAATATATTTGCTTCTTTGCCAACAGAAATTGGACTTTCTAATCTCTCAAAATAACCCTGTGATTTTAACTTGAACAGATTACGATTGGTGTAATTATCAAACACATTTCCCCATACTTTCCATTCTTCTTTGCGTTTTTTAGGCATTGTTATTAGAAATAGCTGTTTGAGTTATTAAATATTGCTGTTTTTACTTTTCATTTAATTATTTTATATCTCAAACCTGTTTATATTATCTTTACAACAAATACCTCGCAAAATGTTCCAGTATATCTATCTTTACATGTTGATATACAGAATCTTGATTATAATCGTCTTCAACATTTGTTTTTCCATTGAGGCAATGATCTGCTCCTTGATAAATCTTAACAGCTCTTCTTCGCAGATTAATGTTGTTAATCATTGCTTGTATTTTTTCAGGCAGATTACATCCTTTTATACCATTCACTTTGTCTTCACCACCATATATAAATAAAGTTGGTTGTTTTATTCTTGTTGTATATATATCTAATCTTGGTGCTACTTCTAACCATTCAATCAGTTTTCTTAAGCTTGGTATCTTTGTAGCTCCAAATTGTGCATAAGGTGTATTATAATCTTTTTCATCCTCTTGTAAAAATAATTGATGGCTTTTGTTTCTATAATTCTCATTTGTTTTTGCCCAATACCAATCAACTAATTTAGTGAACCATCTTACTGCTCTTTGTGGGATGACTAAACTTACCTCTCTGATCCATGGTGCAACTGTATCTTGCAGACCAGCAGGTGCACCGCTCAAACATAATGCATCTAAACTAGTGCCTTTTGCTGCTGCAATCCCTACTGCCATCGCACCAGTGCTGTTTCCATGTGCTCCTATCTCTGTCAGGCCATATCTTGCTTTAAGCATCTCTGTGACAACACCAAAACTTTCAACCATCTCTGCCAAATTCCAGTTTCCAGTAGAATCACCTTGAGAGTTTATATCAAAAGTCCAAACTTTGAATTCTATGTTTAATATCTCTGCCAATGATTCAAGAGAACTTCTGTGTTCAGTAATACCTGGCAACAAAATAATTCCTTTGCTGGATTGTAAATTATCATAAAAAGTTCCAACTATATTTGCTTTAGGTGTTCCTATCTCTACTGTTTCATTTCCATCTGATTCAAATTCAGTTATGTTTGCCATTTTCAGTTTTTTCCGTGGGTTGCTAATTATCTCCAATTTTAATTATCTTATATCTTCTGATGTTGTTATTGTTCCAAAATATTTAAATCTTTCAAAAGCTAATATGTGCTGTTCTTGATTATTTGATGCTACTAAATCTGATGGTATTAAGACTTCATAACCTTTCCTGTTTGCAGTCCTTACAGCAGATTCAACAGCAACTTCAGTGTTAACTCCTGCAATTATTAATCTTTTAATATCATTGGCATTAAGATATTCTTCTAATCTTGGCTCTGAAAATGGGTCGAATGTTCTTATCTCTATAATCTCTTCATCATCTATTGGTTTAACAATATATAATTCAACTCCTTTTGTTTTAGGACTACAGATCAGTTGAATATTACCATCTCTTGCTAATTGAAGATGATTTTCTAATGTGATACCTGGATAACCTACCTGTATCGAATATATGATATGATATCTTTCTTCTCTCGCTCTTTCAATATAGTGGCATAATCTAAAGGCCATTGCTTGTATTTTGCTTAAATTCGCACCTTGCTGTGCTAACTTACCATTTTCATGGCATAGATCATACTGCATACCTATGATTAATAATGCTGTCTGGCTTTGGAATCTATTTACTAATTTTCTTACTCTTGCTTGAATTTTTTCTTTTTTATTATCTTTTTGCTTTGTATCTGCTTTTCTTGTTGTTGTTTTTATTCCTGTAATTCTTTCAATATCTTTTTCAAATGTCATTGTTCTTGAATATGCTCTTTTTGGCGGATATTGAAATATTTCATCTAAACCAACTTCTTGCTGATCTTTCCCTTTTATCGGAACCATGAACCTTAATGCTTTTATTCTTTCAATGATCTCATGATTCACAGGAACATTTAATCCATGATAAAGCAGATGTGATAATTTGAGTGTGTGATGAAATAATATTCTTAATGCTTGATTACAATTTGTTATATCTGGGTTGCTTATAACTCTCCAATTCTTTATATTACTAATATAACCTCCACAATTTTCAGGTTTCTCATAACCTAATTTTCTATATCCTCTTTCAGCTGCTTCTTTGCATGTTATACTATTTTCATCCATATATCTGCAAACTAATTCACACAATTCATCTTTTTTCATAATTCCTGTAATTCTAAACCTTTTATAAACCTTTTCATCAATAACTACTTTAAAATAGCAAACTTTAAATAAAACACCTATATTTATATACAAGATAGGCATAAGTAGTTATATACTATTCGTATGCAAATTGGTCCTCATATGAGCAGAAACAGGTGTTTCAGCTGTGAATTTGAGCCACTCTTGCGTATACCAGCCCGACACGAGAGTACCTAAAGGAGCTGTCGCTAAATGCAAGCTATGAGCTTTAGGGGTTAGTGTTTCGGGCAACAAAACCTTATTTAAGTTATTAAAGCTTAAATCACGCTTATTAAGGCTTAGAACAAGCTAATCATCATTTATCAGTTTCATTATTTAATTTGATATTGGAAAAACAAGTAGATTGAGTAAAAGAGAGAAAATAGTAGGTTTTTCCTAAGGGTAAGGATAATATCAAATTGAGATTTAAGTTTGATAAATTTAATATACCCCTAGTTTGTTCTAAACCCATTATAAGATTAGTAATAAAAACAAAATAATCAAAGGAGAAGAGCAGATGTTTCATATTCATAATTTCGCTTTTATTAGACAAGCAAAACATGCAATGTATAAAATTTATAACAGGTTTATCAGGATTTAACAATATATAACATTATTATACATAGCATTGAATATAATTGCTCTTTCTAAATTGGAGGTACAGAAAATGGGAAAAATTAGCCCAGTAAGTTCAAAATATATTGTTCATGCAAGTATAGAAATAGGAGGAATAGTAGATAGGCCAGATGTGATTGGTGCAATTTTTGGCCAGACAGAAGGTCTTTTAGGAGCTGATCTTGAACTAAGAGAACTTCAAAGATCAGGCAGAATTGGGAGGATTGAGGTTAATGTTGAGACCAAGACTGGAAAATCAGTAGGTTCAATCATAATACCTTCAAGCCTTGATAAGGCTGAAACAGCTATTGTTGGTGCAGCTCTAGAAGTTATCCAAAGAATTGGACCATGCAATGCTAAGATCAAAGTTGGCAAGATTGAAGATGTAAGAGTCAGCAAAAGATTGTTTGTTATAGAAAGAGCAAAAGAGCTTCTTAGAAATCTTATTGATACATCAATGCCAGACAGCCAAGAATTAGCAGATGAAGTTGCATATTCAGTCAGAGTGATGGAAATTACTGAATATGGAAAAGAAAGATTACCTGCCGGACCTGCAGTTGATGAGTCTGATGAAGTTATTATTGTAGAGGGAAGAGCTGATGTTCTTAATCTTCTAAAACACGGATTCAAAAATGCCATAGCGATAAACGGTACTTCTGTTCCACACACAATAGTAGAGTTGTCAAAGAAAAAGATACTTACTGCTTTTGTTGATGGTGATAGGGGTGGAGATCTTATTATCAAAGAGCTTACAACCATCGCAGAGATTGACTTTGTTACAAAAGCTCCAGATGGAAAAGAAGTTGAAGAGCTTACTAAGAAAGAGATACACAAAGCAATAAGGAGTAAAGTAAGCCCTGAGCAGGTGAAAGGGGAAATCAGCAGAAGTGATAAAAGACCTGATAAAAACATTAGGAATGACAGGCAAGACAGGTCTGATGCTAATGATAAATCTGATAAAAATGATAGGAACGACAGGTATGAGACAAATAGTGGTTCAGACAGGAATGATAGAAGGCCAAATAGGAATAATCAATCATCACAATCATCCAGGCCACCACAATATAGTCAGTCAAGACAACCACCATCATCAGCAAAAAAGATGGCAAAGGCTTCATCAGAAGAAAAAAAGAAATTTGGTAAATTTCTCGAGGATCTTATAGGCACAAGAGGTGCTTATATCTTAGATGATAAGCTGAATATACTTGGCAAGGTGCCTTTGAGTGAACTGATAACAACACTGCAAAGCCTGACTTCAGGAATCTATGCTGTTGTATTTGATGGTGAGATTGATAATAATATAGTCTTAACTGCAGAAAAATCAGATGTGAAATTTTTAGTTGCAATGGGTGCAAAGTCAAAGGTAAGCTCATTTGTATGCATAATGACTGTTGATGACTTTTAGAATTTATACATGGTAAAACAATGATAAATAATCAAATAAAGACATTTATCTTATTAGCATCTTTGACTGCATTATTGCTTTTTGTAGGTAATATGGTAGGTGGTTATGGTGGCTTGGTTATAGCAGGCATATTTGTTGTTGGAATGAACATTGTTACATATTTTTTTTCACATAAGATTGTGCTTGCAATGTACAGAGCTAAAGAAACCAATGAAAAAATACATCCTGAACTTATAAAGATTGTAAGAGAAGTTTCTCATCTTGCAGGAATACCAATGCCTAAAGTGTATATTATCCCAAGTGAAGGTTCAAATGCATTTGCAACAGGAAGAAATCCACAAAATGGTGTTGTTGCATGTACACAAGGTATAATGAATCTGCTAAGCAAAGATGAACTAAAAGGTGTTATTGCTCATGAAATTAGCCATATCAAAAATAGAGATATTCTTATTCAGACAGTTGCAGCTACAATCGCAGGTGTCATCTCATATGTAGCAATGATGGCTAGATGGTCAGCTATATTTGGCAGTTTTGGCGGGAGAGACAGAGATAATAATCTGATTAGCTTATTGGTTTTAGCAATAATAACACCAATCATCGCTATGCTTATCCAACTTGCAATTTCCAGAAGCAGAGAATATCTTGCTGATGAAAGCGCTGCAAGAATATTACATAATCCACATGGGCTGGCAAATGCACTTGAAAAACTCGAACATGATGCAAAAAATCATCCTTTAAGATTAGGCAGCCCAAGCACATCTTCATTGTTTATTGTGAACCCTTTCAGAGGCGGAGCTTTAGTCAATCTTCTTAGTACACATCCACCAATGAAAGAAAGGATAAATAAACTGAAAAATATGAATGTTTGATTTATCTCTTAGGATATACTAAACAATAATAATTTTCTGAAATAACTGTTGAAATTTCCGGCAATCTATTGATTTTTTAATCTCTAACTTATTTCTTCTTTTTTATGTGTTTTTTTGTCAGAATATTTTCAGTTTTTATGGAAGATTTTTGGTCTATTTTTTTCTCTTAAATATGGTTTTCGGAAATTGATTCTTTTTGTTGTTTCTCACCGCAAGATTTGTGGAAAAAATGCAGTTAAACATTTTAATTTGCTAGATTCTAATGTTTTATTGTTTTAATGCGCGTGCTTTGAAATAATCATGAGTAAATAAAATGAGCAAGATTGGAAATAATAGGAAGGTGGTAGAAGATGAAAAATAAAATGATTATTATTATGTTTGTTGTAATTGTGAATTGTATATTATGTGGCCTAAGTGTAAATGCTTTAGATCACATCATTATTAACCAAGTATATCCTGATCCTCTTGATACAGAAGCAGGCGGTGAAGCGATAGAATTATACAACCCAACAGATGCTGATGTTGATATAAGCGGTTATAAAATTAAAACTGAAAGCAGTAATAGTGATGTAACCATAAATAACGGAGTAATTATTCCTGCAAACAGTTACTATCTTATTGCTGACAATGGTTGGAGCATACTGAAAGATAATGAATCATGGCCAGATGCAGATCATGAAGAAGCCTTGACTATGTATAATACAGATTCCGGGATCGCACTTGCTGATGCTCAAGACAATGTTGTCGATGCAGTTGGCTGGGGTAATAGTGATGGTATTGAAACAGGATTGTTTGAAACATCTCCAGCCAACCTCCCCTCTACTGGCAATGTCCTGATGAGGATTGGTTTTGCAGATACTGATGATAACAGCAATGATTTTGTTGCAGTATTGCCAAACTTTCATAATTCAACTTTTGAAGCTGAAGATCCACAAAATGATCCAAACAATCCTGATGAAGATGGATCTGATAATGGAGATGATGATGGAGATGATGATGGAGATGATGATCAAGGGAGCAGTGGGGATGAAAATAATAGCAGTGATGATAGTTCAACAGAACAATCACTGCCATTAATCATTAATCTCACTAATTCTCTCCCTATTATATATAGCTATAATCTAAGTGTTGATGATATCATTGATACTGATAATACTGGTGATGCCAGTCAAAAATATCAAATATTGCCAGAGCCAGGGAAAGAAAAGAATTTCTCTATCAATGTTGTGGTGAAAGATAATGATAAAGGTGAAGATGTCTTATCTGTGAAAGCTCTTATCAGTGCTCCTGGATTTGTAAAAGAAATTATTCTTGATAAGACAAAAGTTGATGATGATTCAGCTACTTTTGCTGGGAATCTGAGTATGTTCTATTATGATACTGCCGGCCAATATAATATCTTAATGACTGCATCTGATTCAAGCAATGAAAATTCAGAGGAAAATTTTGATTTTGAGTATCTAAGCTTGGTCGCATTTGATATTGATTCAGATGAGCTTGTCTTTGATAGTGTCAAGAATAAAGATGTTGCTGAGATTAATGGTGATGTTGATTTCACTACAAAAACAAAACCCACTATCAAGAATTTAGGTAATACCAACTTAAATCTTGGTGTATATGGTGATAATCTTGCTCTGAACGATAATATCTTACAATACAAATTTAATAATGATTATTATAATATTAGCTCAAATCTTGCTGGTGCTTTGAATGGGAATGAATCATTGATGTTTGGTAATGAACAATTGATGTCTTTTGGTCTTAAATTGTCCTTAGATAAGTATCTTAAACCAGATATATATCTGGCAAATCTTAATTTAGTAGGTGTTGCATCATGAAATTAGTAAAATTCTTTATCTTTTTTTTATTTATTCTTTTAACAATCTTGATAATATTGTCAATATGCGCATCAGCAGCAATAGCTGCAAGTATTGGAGTTAGCCCTGCTAAGATTTATCTTGAAACTGTTCATGATACATTAAATCAATCTATCTTTATCTTTAATTCAAATGAAGAAGATATGTTCTTTAGCTTGAACTCAATGAATGGTTTTGTCAGCTTCTCTTCTTCAGATGGTAAGATAAAGAAAAATTCTAATCAACAAATAATTGTTTTTATTAATCCTACTCTTGATTTTAGCAAAGGAATTTATGAAGATATAATTTTAATAAGTGCTTTTAAGAACAAAAAATCCAATTTTAAGAATAATATCGGTGTCATGGCAATATTAAATATTACGCATGATATCAATGCTGTTGAATATTATTTTGTTGATTCAGGTAGTTTAAATAATTCAAATGGTAGTATTGAACTTAATAAACTGATTAATTTAGATGATAATGATAAAACTAAATTATCAAACCTAATCACAGGAATGAGCATTGCTTATAACAAGAACATAAAAGGAAGTGGCTTATTTAATCTATGTGTTGTTGCTGTACTTATCATATTATTGTATCTGTTTGTTAAAGAGAAAAATAAATAATCTTTTTTATCTATTTTTCTTAATATATATTTCAGCATCATCAATTATCTTAGGATCCAAAGGAATCATATTTAATTTTTTAGCTTTTTCCAGACTAAACCACTGTATATCATCACCTTCATGCAATGTCATGCTTTCAAATTCGTTTGTAGTAATCTTTGTTATGAAAACATGCTGGATGACATTAACTATTTTGTATGGTGGCTTGATTCTTTTTGCTATTCCCTTGTATTTCCCAAGAAATGAATATTCTTTGACATCAAATTCAAGTTCTTCTTTTATCTCCCGTCTCATAGCCTGTTCTGGTGTCTCTCCTTTCTCAAATCTTCCGCCAAAATAACCCCAATCCTCACCATGTTTACTCATCAAAGTTCTTTTCTGAAGAAGAATCTTTCCTGTATCATCATAAAATACCATCAATCCTATATTTTTTTCTATCATTTTTTGTTATGATACTTCCATTTAATAGTTATCTATCTATCATTAGATGGGATATTTACAGCCCAATTAGATTAGCCAGATTATGGCTTATCACTTCACCTGTCTCTGCATTTATCTTTACATTCAATGTCCTGAATGCTTGTGTGATAAAAGTTATATTAAACATCTGTCCTGATTTTATATTCTGCAGAATGATTATATCCTTATTTGTCAGTTCTTGTGGATAATTTTCTTTTTTTACATCATTTGCTAACTTTACTGCATCATCAATATCGATACTTATCTTATCAAATTCTAAAGCTTTGACATCATGCTCTTCCTCTTGGAAAGGTGATTCTTCATTAACTTTTATCTGCTCTCCTAATTCAAATGTGGTGACCATCTTTGTTTTTTTAGAATAGTAGCCTATCTGTGGTGTTGCATCAGACATCTCAAATATGTGAACTAAATAACTTTCAGGATGCTTTTTTTTGAATTCTTTAAACTCTTCAGTTAATTCTGCTTTTTTTATTATCTCTTTGTACCCCATCTGTTTCACCATATTATATATTTTATCTACTTATAACCTTTTAATCTTTTGATGATTCATCTGCTTCTGCATCTTTATCTTCATTTTCAATCTTTAACATTGTTATAAGATCTTTTGATATCTTTTCAATATCCTTGTCAATCAATGTAATCTCATCAGCTTTTATATAAAGTTTTTTGTTTATTTCCATTGAAAAGATAAACATATTTGGAAATTTTCTTGATAAGAATTTTAAGATGTAACCGCCTTTATATGGCACATTGACTTTTATTTCCTTATATCCTAAATTACGCAGTCTTTGTATGAATGCATTGACAATAGGTATATAAAATCCAGGTATATAATTGGTGCCAAAACTGATGTTTGGCCTGCCTTCAAAGCCACGCATAGTATGTCCGTCAAATATAATATTGAATTTATAGGTATCAATCAATCTCGATAACAAATAATAAAAATGCCTGTATGAATCAAGGATGATATCTTTCTGATGCTGATCTAATTCCTGTTTCCATACCTTCTTAAGCATCTTCTCCTGATTGTTTGCATAGATGGCTCTTGCATAGCTTCTGTTGAAATCACACATGAATCTGGATTGTTTGCTGTCTATCCATATGCCACCTTCTTCAAGGACAATTCTTGAATAAAGCCTGCCAGACCCTAAATCTTCATCCATAAGCCTTCTTTTATCTGTGATAATCATATTCTTTTTGATATCTTTATCAACCCAAGTGCCGTTATGGACAGTAAGCAATAATGTATTAAACTGATTTTTCTTGTAATTTTCATAGACTAAGATGCCTTTATGTGTTATTGTTACTCTTATATGCTTATAATTTGGATAAAGATCCTCAATATCTTTTTTCACTATATTATATAAATCTCTGTCTTCAAAATAATTTTTGAACCATAATGCATTCCTTGTCCTGTAAAAATGCTCAATATCACCATCCAACACATCTCCCACAATCTGATAATCTTTCAGTTGAGACAGGAAATTCAAATGTGGGTTTTCACTCATCTTATCCCATAATTTATTGAGCTGCCTGAACAGGAAAAATCTGTCCTTTAAGCTTAATGTCCTCTTAGAAAATACAAGAATGTTGTAGAATAATTTAATATTATTTTTTATGAACTTTTTCATGATATATTTAAATTAGCGGTTGTTTATATTTTTTGTTATGTTTTATTTTCTTATAATTGGTTAAATACATGATTTCAACTATTTTTGTAATAACCTTAGTTTGACATTTGTCATTTTTTTATTAGATATTTATGGATAAAACTGATAGTTACATTTAATTTTTATATAAAGTGTCAAATTTTGGTTTAATAGAATGTTTTAATTATACCAACTGTCAATAAAAGTCCAGCTATTGATAGGAGAATCCACATCAATGTTTCATACCATTTTATATTTTCACCTTTTTAATTCTTAAAGCTTATATAAGTATTCTTAATATAAAAAGGTTTTTAAATAAAATTGTGATTCTTTACCATATGAGCGCAGAAAATCAACATACCGGCAAGAATCAAGGATTAAGCAAAGAACATCAAATGAATAAAGAACAAGAAGTTAAAAAAAACCTTGAGAAACAGCATTATGGTTTTGTAGGAAAGCATAGTTCCTGCAAAATTTGTACTTATACCAAAAAATCTATCAAAGATGAAGATGTCTGCTATAAAGAGCAATTTTATGGAATCAGATGCCATCTATGCTGTCAGATGACTCCTATCATGATCTGCAACAATCGCTGCGTCTTTTGCTGGCGAGATACTTCTGCACATAATTCTATTAAAGTAAGGCATGAATTAGATGAACCTAAAGATATAATCCATGGCTGCTTCAAGATGCAGAAAAAATTGCTGTCTGGTTTAGGCGGATATGATAAAACAAATATGAAAAAACTAAAGCAGGCTGCTTTGCCAAAACATTTTGCAATCAGTTTGACAGGTGAACCAACTCTATACCTTAAATTAGGACAACTTATCAAAGAGATCCATTCTCTTGGTTTTACTTCATTTCTTGTGACTAATGGTCTTCAGCCAGATGTTTTGCTGAAATTAGAAAAAGAGAATGCATTGCCTACTCAACTATATGTTTCTGTTGATGCGCCAAATGAAGAGCTGTTCAATAAGATAGATAATCCTTTATTGAAAGATGGCTGGAAAAGACTGATGAAAACTCTAAAGCTTTTACCTAATCTGAAAATTAAAGAAAACTATAAAACAACATATAACAAAACAAGAACAACATTAAGATTTACAATAATAAAGGGGATGAATGATTGTCTGCCAGAACAATGGGCGGAAATAATAAAAATAAGTGAACCTTTATTTATCGAAGTGAAAGCTTATATGGCTGTCGGCTATTCCAGAAAAAGATTAGGGTTAAAGTATATGCCATTGCATGATGAGATTGTTGAATTTTCTAAAAATATATGTAAATATACTGGTGATTCTGAAAAAATAAGATATAAAATAATCGATGAGAAAAAAGAAAGCAGAGTTGTTCTGCTTATGAAAGAAGACTTTGAAAGCAGGATAATGAAGTTTGATTAAATCTCAAACATCATACCATATGGTCCTGGATTTACAACTATTGTTTTGCCAAGTCTGTCAATTGTATGGGATGCTTCATGTATATGGCCGCAAAAACAATAATTTATCTTGTTCTTTATACAGAATTCTTTGACTGATTTATTACCGCAATGTTCATCCATTACTTTGTCTGTCTTTGTACCATAAACAGGTGCATGGCTAATAAGGATTGTCTTTGATTCTTTAGCTCTTATGTTTCTTGCTGCTTTTTTTGATTGATTTATTTTTTTGATTGCTTTCACAAATTTTAAACTATCTCTTTCAAACAACTTATCCCTAAAATTAAATCCATCTGTATCATAACCATAAATTAGCATAGTGTTGCTGTTATTATTAATCTTCATAATCTTATTATTCATGAAATAAATATTACTATAATTTTGACATAATCTTTTGACTGTATTATGATTCTCATGATTGCCTGTGATCAACAATACCTTCTTTTTCCATGAATTTATGTTCTTCATGATCTGTTCAATATGGTTCTGGAAAATAGTGAAATCACCGGCAATTATAACTAAATCAGCTTTTTTTGCTGAAATCTTCAGCTTTTTCAATGCCTTATGGCTCCCATGTATGTCTGATATAGCTAATATTCTCATTGTTTTGTCTGATTAAATTCAATATATTTAAATATTATTACTTCCTAAGTATTAATATCTCCTAAAATAGGTAATATACATGAAAAAAACCATTAATTATGAAAACATCTTTATGATTGTTCTATCAGTTATAGTAGTTGTCTTAGTTACAGCTCTTTTAGCGACAGATGATGCTTTTGCAGGCAAAGCATCATTAGCTATACAAGGGTATAGTGTGGCTGATCTGTCAAATGATGATATAGATGATTACAAAGCCTGTATAGCTTCAGCTGAATTTGAATATCCTGCACATATATATGGACATCAGGATAGATATTGTGATTGTATAATCGGTGGGTTTGAGGGATGTGAAATATATATAAGTGATAAAGGAAATTGCAACAGCGGTTATCTTCCTGATAGTATAACATGTGGAGACAAAAATAATATTAACACTAAAGATTTCCAGTATCATCGCTACCAGTTCTCAGACTGCAGCAGCAAAGCATACAAACTGCAAAGATGCCATAAAGGTTGTGATGATAATCTTAATGTATGTAAGGAAGATATATGTGTAGAGAATGATAGAGGCTATAACATATTTGAAATGAGCACAATCAAAGGGCAGGATTTTAAAGGAGTGAGAATTGATAAAAAAGATGAATGTGCTTCTCCTAATAAGATTAATGAATATTACTGTGATAAAGGTTTTATAAAAAGCAGGATTGAGCAATGCGAATATGGCTGCATAGAAGGCGCATGCCAAAAAATAAAATGTACAGACAGTGACGGCGGCAAGAATATGATTTTTATTAAAGGAATAGTAGATGGTGGGCAAGGCGGTTCTGCCATAAGACAATCAGACAGATGTGAAGACAGCACAACACTTCAAGAATATTTCTGTGGTGAAAGCGGTACAATTGGATATACTAAAGTTCAATGTGAAAATGGTTGCTTAGGCGGTATATGTGTATATTCTGTTCAATAAATAAATATCTTATAACTTTTTTATGGTATTCTGTTTAAATGTCTTACTAAATAATTATCTTCTTCATATACAAGTTCATCTGCTGAACTAAGCTGTTTTTGTTGTGGGCTATTTGTCTGTTTTTTCTCATCTTCTGATAGATTAATAATATCTGCTTTATCTTTTATTCTGCCATGAACAGAATCCATATCTTCTGGAGTAATCTTCTTAGGCTCCCATTTTGTATCAATGCCGTCATTTGTTTTTCGAGGAAGAACATCAACCACTAAATGTGGATACCTATTTGATGAATCTTTTCCATTGCATATTATTATATTAGTCCCTTCAGCCCCCAACCCTTCAAATATCGCAGTTGCTGTATAACTTGCAACATAAAATAATTGTGTTACTATCTTATCATCAATCTCTTCAAGAGTCAGATGATGTTTTTTGGGAAATATCAATATATGGCCAAATATCGTAGGCTCATCTGATAATACAGCCATGACTGCGCTATCTTCATAGATAATCTTTGCTTCAACCTTTTTGTTGATTATATTACATATTTTACATTCAGCCATTTTATTTAACTTATTATCTTTATAAAATCATATAATGATGAGCTACAACATTATCCTAACAAACCTTCAATGTCATCTGATTTTTCCTTTTTTTCATTATCTTCATCAACATTTTCTTGCCTGTTTTTTCTTCTTTTATCTCTTTGGATAACTTGTTCTCTTAAATCATCTATGTCAATATCACCAAAAGTCTCTTTTAATGCAGACAGTTCTTCTATCTTATTTTTTAACACATCTGGACTTTCAATCAATAATAATTTTAATTTTGGGTTTCCATCGATGACATCAAAGATATCATAATCTTCATCATTTTGTTTATCATTATCATTAGCTGCTTCATTTTCTTCATCTTCTGGATATGATCTTTCATCAGCTGTTCTTGTCTGTTTATTTATATCAATAATATCTTGTATCTGCTTGAATTTGTCATCATGTCTAATATCATGTTCAAAAGAACTATCTGCCTGAGGTGCATCAAACTCAGAATCAATTGCATCTGCCATCTTTTTCCCAGACACAGTTTCAATTATCTCATTCACATCAATATTCTCAAATAATTGCTTAAGCTGTGGATTCTGCGGAATCATCTGCCTGAATTGCATAGGATTTTTCATGATTGCTTGCTTAAGCTGAGGATTCATATCAATAATCTTCAGAAGCTCTTCTTTATTATATCCTATCTTTGCTCCAGCATTAAATCCACTTGAACCTGCTGTTCTACTTCTATTTCCAAGAGCTCCTGCTGTCTCTCTTTGCAATGGGAATCTCTTGTAGACTTCTTTCAACATCCTTGGCAGATTATTGCTGAGAATCTTGTATGCTTCAGCTTCTTTTGCTGCATCAATCTCAATCTTTTCAAAATCAAACATAGAAATTCCGTCATTTTCTTCCCTTGGGATGATATGCAGCATGAAATGCTGTGACTGCTGGCCAGCTGCTGCACCATTTGCAATGAAAATATTAGTGCCAAACACAAGCATACTTTCTTTTACTGCTTTGCTCAATTGTTTAACTTTAATAGAAAGATATTCAAATGTTTCTGGAGGTATAAGAGGCATTATTGGATAATGTTCCTTAGGCATGACCAGAAGATGACCTTTGTTAGCAGGATTTATGTCAAGGATAGCAATGACCTTATCATCCTCGAAAACCTTCTTGCTTGGTATCTCTCCTTTTATAATCTTACAAAAAGGACACTGCTCTTTCTGTGCTTCCAATGCTTTTTGCTGTTCTGGGCTTAACTTCATCTTATTTGACTGGTTCTTTTTAATTTTTCAAACCTGTGTTTTCTTAAATGCTTTATTCTTATAACCTCTTCATATATAATTATTATACTTATTGCAAACAATAATATGGTAATGATCATGATCAACCACCAGCCATCAATATACATCTTTGCAATGATAAGACCAACTCCTAAAATTGCTAAAGCTGTTCTTATGTAACTCAGCAAAGTTCTTTCCTCTGCTAATTGTGTCCTTTCATCTTCATTATCTATCTTTATATTTTCTATACTTGATGTCTTGTTTGATGTTTTCCTCTTTTTTGTTTTTTCCCTGATATTTATCACCTTTACATATTAAAATACTTATTATAAAGTATCTATTTATATAATTTGTTTTTAAAATCTAAAAGAATATCAATTTAACTGCAGATATGATTACAACAACAGATAATACAAATCCTCAATCCTAAAAATATTAAAACTGGTATTGTTAGCAAACCACCGCCACCAACCATAGAACCTATAAAAGCACCTGCAACGCCAGTAAGAAATACAAGTATTAATGAAACTATTATATCCATAGATTGTTGATTTGTTTAGTCTTTTAAATAGTTTATTGATAGGATAATAATTATTTTTCTATAAAAAAATCTAAAACACTATTTGCAAAAAATAAAAACACAGTCATATACCCTTCTAAAAGAGAAAAACAATTTGTATCCCAGTCTTTTCCAAACAATAATAATAACCATGTGAATCCTGCAAAAAACAAGAATAATCTTGCACTACTAACTTTTCTGGACATCTTATATGATTCCTAAAACTCTCAGTATAACCAATATAAATGCTGTCACACCAATACCCCATGCAATTTTTTCTGCTAGTTTCATTGTATTTACCTTTTTTGTCTTAATCTAATTCTCTTATATTTATCGTATAATCTTCTTTATTTATGTATTTTTTGGTTAAAAAAGATTAATTGAATAATGAGAAAAAAATCAGGCAGTATGTCTTCTTTATATTTAAACCTTTGGGCAAAGGTTTATATAGATATATATTATCTTTTTTACACTTAATATGCATAGGTGAATAATATGATATCAGATGAACTTAAATCAAAATTATTGGAGAAAGATTTGCTTGGAGATATACTTGGGCAGGAAAATGTCAAACATCAGCTGAAATCAGCATTGTTGTGCGGGAGGCATATTATCATTGTAGGACAGCCAGGCATAGGTAAGACAACATTGGCTAAGAATGTTGCTAAATTACTGCCTGACCTGAAAGTTAATGACTGCGGTTATAACTGTCTGCCTGATAATCCTTTATGTCCTTCTTGTTTCTCTGATCATCTAAGTAACACCAAAAAGACAAAAGTAAAAACAAAGACGATAAGCGGTATGCAGAGATTCATACGTGTACAGGGAAGTCCAGATCTTACAGCTGAAGATCTAATAGGAGATATTGATCCTCTCAAAGCGATGAAATTCGGTCCATTGTCAATGGAAGCTTTTACACCAGGAAAGATATTCAAGGCAAACAATGGTGTGCTGTTCTTTGATGAATTAAATAGATGTCCAGAAAAACTGCAAAATGCATTATTACAGGTTTTAGAGGAGAAAAAAGCAACAATAGGAAGCTATGATGTTGATATTCAGACTGATTTTGTACTTATCGCTACAATGAATCCACAAGATAGTTCAACAGAAAGGCTTAGCAATGTTCTCTTGGACAGGTTTGATATTGTCTATATGTCTTATCCTGAATCAATTGATGTAGAGAAGAATATTGTGATGATGAAAGGGATGGATATAGGTATTTCTTTTCCAGAAGAATTGCTGCAGTATTGTGTCTCTTTTATCCATGAGCTGAGACAGAATGATAATCTTGAGCAGAAACCAAGTGTCAGAGCAACTCTTGGCTTATATGAACGGTCACAGGCAAATGCAAAGCTGAAAGGCAACAAGAAAGTCAACTTTGATGACATCAAAGATGTTATAGAATCTGTTCTTGCACACAGAATCAAATTAAAGCCATCTGTTAAATATCTTCAGGATCCTGAAAAGTTTATCAAAGAGGAGTTTGAAAAATTTGCTGAACAAAATCCCAGTCTTTCTTCCAAAAGAGAGAAGAAAGGCGGGGTGTCAGGGTAACGAAGAGAATAAGGCTGAAGCTGAAAAAAAAGATAAGAAAAAGAAATTAAATGAGTTTTCTGAATTAGATACTGTAGAAAAATCAAAAAAAGGCTCTAATAAACTTATGAATTCTTTGGCAAAAGCAGACAAGAAAACAATTGATAATGGTAAATTGCTAAAATGCTGTCTTGATTATGGTGTCAAAGGATTCACACCAGATCTTATGATGGAAAAGTTTGTTGAAAACTATAAACTGGCAAAACAGATTTATGGCGAATCTTTACTGAGGTATCTTAGTGGCTATGATCCCCGTTATATTGAAAAGAACATAAATATTCCGGAATTTCAACGAGAGATAATGGGAAAAGTGAAGGAGAAGATACTTGACCTTAAAGCAGAAGGTCTTCTGGGCAAAGATAATTCAATAACCGAACAGGGAATAGAACTTGCTAGTTTAATACTTTATACTGAAGAGATTAGCAATTTAACGCCAAAAGGTATCCTTGGAGATAAATTCCATAAGAAGAATTATATTTATGGTGAAAAGACTGATGTCAAGGATTTTAAGAAGAAAGACAGATATAAGGATATTGCTCTCAGAAAATCCATCAAGAGCTCTATCAGACGTGGTCATGATAAATTACACATTGAAGACCTGAAAAGTTTTGAAAGAGAAGCAAAAGGTAAAATCTACATAGTCTATGCCTTAGACAGCAGCGGAAGCATGAAAGGTGATAAGATCGCTATGTGCAAGAAAGCAGGTGCTGCATTGGCATTCAAAGCAATTGAAGAAAAAGATCAGGTTGGCCTTATTGTATTTGGAAAAAAAGTTAGGCAAAAAGTTATGCCAACTGATGATTTTATGCTGCTGCTTAGAGAGATGGCAACCATAAGAGCATCATCTGAGACTAATCTTGCTTCAACAATAAAAGAATCAATAGATATGTTTCCTAACATCGATGTGACTAAACATCTGCTGTTATTGACAGATGCATTGCCTACTTTTGCAGCAAGGATTGGAACAGGACAGGTTGATGGCAATGAAATAGGACAGATTGAAAACAATGGCATGGGAAGCAATGGGATAAGATCAATCAGTTTCAATTCAGATAGATTAGGAATTAACCCAGAAGAAGAGACCATCACAGCAGCAGCAATCGCAGCATCACATGGGATAACAATCTCTATTGTCGGTATCAACATGAACAAAAAAGGTGAGAAGCTGGCAAAGAAGATTGTTGAGATTGGTTCTGGCAAGCTTTATGTTGTCAAGGATGTGAAAGAGATTGATAAGATTGTTCTTGAAGATTATTATGGCATATAGAAAAATATATAAAACCTATATCTAATAGATATATCTATGGGTCAATTTTTGTGGAAACTTAAAAGGCATATGAGATGGAGTGCAAGAGAATTAAGAGATCTTCTTATAACTGTGCTAATTGTTGCGTTCATATTTGCTTATGATGATAAACAGCCGACTTTTGTACTTAATTATTGGCTGTTTAATTATGTCAAGCATATTATCATTGTCTTTGGTATTGTTGCGATATATGACCTTGGACACAGGATATCTTCTATCTATATGAATCTTCAGGCTGAATACAGGATCTGGTCTGTTGGTCTTCTTATAGGTGTCATTATTGCGATTGTTTCAGGGGGAAGAATTTATATCATACTACCTGGTGGTATTGTATTTCATCATCTTGTTATCGCAAGACTTGGGCATTTTAGATATGGTTTGAATTATTTCACAACTGGTTTTCTTGCAGCTGCAGGACCTTTAGCTCTGCTGCTGTTCGCTACATTCTTTAAGACACTTGCATTATGGGGTGTTATGCCTGTCTTTTTTGATCAAGTAACATTCCTCTCATTATATTTCGCAATCTTTGCAATGCTTCCTTTACCAAGGCTTGATGGTGCATGGCTTTATTTTGCAAACAGAAACTGGTTTGTAATAATATTATTTTTCCTGGTAGGTTATATATTCCTTTACAAGTTCAGATTTTATTCACTCATATTTGCAGCATTTGTTGGATTATTTGTCTGGCTTATATATTATATAGCATTTGAAAGAGATGCATGGACATTTGGATGATATATGGTAATGATGATGGATATGTTAAAGCAAAAAAAAGCAAATTTCTTTGACTTGCAGGAAAGATGGGTTGAGATTACATCCATTTTCTTACTTATAGTTGGCTTTATCGTGGCATTATGGTCAAGAAGCGCTGTTGTTACATATATGGTCATCTTATTGTCTGGTGTGATCAGTGGCAGAGGTCTTATGTCAAGGAAATATTCACACAAATTCTATTATTTCATGATTATTATCGCTTATCTTATAGGTTTTGTGCTTGGAAGTTTTTACGGAAAAACAAAATATATCCTAGTTTTGTTTATTTTAGGCGCATATATTGGGTATGTATTGCACAGCAGGGACTGGATATAGATTTTAATTTTGCTGTGTTTTTTTGTAATAGACACTTGGTATTACCAAACTGAATCTAAATATGTTCCCTTTAGAATCTGGTTTCATATTAGCTCCTACAAATTTCATGTAATATAAGTCATCTTTCATACCATCAATAAGGCTTTTCGAAACACCTTCTAATTCTATATCATCTCTTAAAGTTGCCTCAAAATTAACTCTCAAAATACCTTCATTTTCAAAACCAATCAAATGCATTCTGTAATCTGTACCTTTCTGCGTATACATTGCCATTGTCTGCCCAATTGCACCTAATACATCAGGCAATCTTTTCAGACTAGGGTCTAAATAGAATCCTTTTGTCTCTATGCCATCTGTCATGATTCTGCAATTAACTGGCTCATTTGTTGTTAAATTGTTGTCAGCCCTATCAAACTCCAAACTATTTAATGCAAGAATAAATCTCTCTACTGAATAATCTTTTACTATTTCTCCACTATATGCTGTATTAAGAGCTCCGTTATATGATTTTAGCATACTTACTATTCCTTGATTGCTTCTAATATTAGGGTGTGATCCTAATTTATTAAGCAATCTTCTATTTAACAGGTAAATTATATCGCATGAATCAGCCAATCTTACAATCTGGAACATATCTTCTCTTTTTTCTCTGGCTTGTCCAACCCAATCAGAAAGATCTTCATCAATGTCTCCTATTGATGTAACTTCTGATTTTGGCAGTACTACGGCTGGTTTAACAAATTTATATCTTCCTAACATATTACCTACTTTAGCAGGGTCTTTTGCTCCTGTATAAAATGTAATTCTACTATATGGCAGATCTCCAAGCTTCATTAATCTATCTAATACCATGGCAATAGCAGGACCATTATTAGGGGCTGGCATATCAACATCAACTAATAAAACATCGATTGAATTATTTTTTAGCAGTCTAATAGTTTTTGCTATGCCATTCCTGTCTCTTTGTATATGAACAAAATGCCCTTCATAACTATAATGATTCAATGATTCTGCAACAGCTTCACCAAATCCTTTGTTATCATCTATTATTGCTATACTTCCTTTTTCAGTTTTTTTTTTTTCAAACAATTTTTGCCTTGTTTTTAATAAGCTTTCCAGTTCTCTATCATCTATATCAAATGTAGTTCTTCTTCCATCTGCTTCTTTTTGATCTGCCATTTTTAATTACCCTCCATAATTCTAATTATCCAACTGTATATCTTTTACTTCTTTTACTTCTTGAAGATGTTTCATTTATTTTATCCTTTGGAATATCAAACACAATTCTTGTATAAGACCCTTCACCTGTTTTTGTGTCAATTTCATAAGACCCTTTATGATATTTTACAAATTCTCTTATTGTTATAAATCCTAAACCAGTTCCTTCTGCAGATACAACTCGTTTATTCTCTGTCAAAAGAGTTTGTCTAATAGTTTCTTCCATTCCACATCCATTGTCTTCAAAAATTAATCTGTTCTTGTCATTTAAATCTTCACCGTATAATCTTATTCTCCTTTCTTTATTTCCTTCTGTTGCATAAAGTGAGTTTCTAAGAAGATTATACAAAAAACTGCTAAATATTGCTTCATGCATTGTTGTTCTATAATCACCTTGTTTAAATTGAAAATCTAAATGTACTATCTCTGTTCTATTATAATCTTTTTTTTCTCCATAACCAGTGGTTAAATTATTTTCAACACCAATAGTAAGTCCTAAAAATGCTCTGCAAAATTCTTCTAAATCTATTTCCTTTGATTCTTGTTTTATCCTATCATAAGCCTTATCCAAAAATAGAAAAGTAGCTTTGCCCATATTATTTGTTATTTTTGTCAATGTTGCAAGATCAGTCAAAGCTTCTGTGTGTTTTCCTTGGTATGCATGGAATTGTTCAAGACTATCAATGGCTTTTGCATTCTCTGATCTTATTCTCAGATTATCTGTAACATAAGCAAGCCTTCCCAAACTATTTCCTATATCATGTGTAAATCTTTTTAACATCATCTCTGCTTCTCTTCTTGCATGCTCAGCATCTGTCTTTGCTTCTAATGCTTCATCTCTTGCTCTTTCTGCGTCTGTTCTTAATTTTGTTTGTTCTCTTGCATTTGCTTCAGCTTCATCAGCTCTTGCTCTTTGCTCTTCTGCTAATTGTTCTGCTGTTTTTGCTCTATCTCTTTCTGCATCAGCTCTTGCTATCGCTTCCTTTGTTGCTTTTTTAGATGCTCCTACATATCTTTCATCATGTATAACTCTAAGTCTCATACTCTCTGCTTTTTTATTATCACTTTTTCTTCTGTTTTCCCACCATTCTCTTATTAATCTTAACCAACCTCCTCTTTCATGATATACTGTGAATTTCATATACAATGGGATTGTCAATTCTTGTGGATTTCCTGCATATTTATGCATCTCTGTGTCATATGGTGTTTCGAGTAATAATGATGATTTATTTGGTTTAACAATTCTTCCTGATCTATATCTTGTTAATTGATGCTCATATGGTAAAGGAGCTTCAATGGTTACATTAACATTTTTCTCGTTTCCAACCATAACATAAACACCTCTTGTGACTGTCCAATCATTTTCAAGAAGTATGTTTACATCCTGCATTGAAAAATGTGTTCTGAGCAATTCGTAATAAGCAGGTGTTACAACTCTTTCAATCAATCTTGTAATATATTTTTGCCTATCTTTTTTGCTGACAAGGGTTGCTACTTGCTGCATGTCAGTAACTCCATTTTTATTGCTGTTGACATTAGAAACACTTCCTGTGATCATATCAACTGTAATTCTATGTATCCACTTTACAAATCTTGCATCGTAAGTAACACCTACCTGGCCAACATCTAAATAGAATTCTTTTCTTTCCATCATCAAATGTTCTCTAAAATGTTCACCACAAATATGATAAAGTAACCCATTGATTGAATTGTTTGGGTTTTCTAAAAAATCTTTAAAATCTTTAAAATCCATTGCATCTGGATTAACAAATTTACCATATAATTCTTTAACTAATCTTTCAAGCTCATTATCGCTTTTTCTCTCTCTGAATATCTCGTGCATAGCTGCAACATAGCTTACGCTGACATCTTTTGCTTCAATCTCATCTAACCTTTCAATCCTTGAAAAATCAATACCCATATTTGTCTCTGCGATTTTTTTAACCAATACTGTTTTTATGTTTAGACGCAATTATTTAACCCTTATTTTATTAATCACACTATAATGGTAACTATATTTCAATGATATTCTTTTTAGTTTTTAAACATTGTTGTGATTTATAATTATTTTCAATATTGATAATATATATCTTATCATATATTCATATAAATAAACATAATATTTAAATAAGAATAGATAGATAAAATAACTTATGAAAAGACTAATACAAATTCTGCCTGCATCTTTTTTGTCTGCTGTAGAATCTTTCCTGTTAAATGATTTCAAGCGCGCAAAATTTTTTGTGACTAAATCTGATCCTGATGTATTTGAAGATATCTCAAGAAAAAAAATGATGGACATATTTAAACATGCAGCTAAAAATGTCCCTGCATACAGAGATTTTCTCGAGAAAAATAAGATCAATGCTGATGATATTAGCTCAATAGATCTATACAATACCTTGATCCCTGAAACAAACAAAAAGAATTATATTCTTAAATATAGTTATGATAGCAGATGTGTTGACGGAAAACTGCCTTTCAAAGGAAATATCGACGAGAGCTCTGGCAGCTCAGGAAAGCCAACAAACTGGATAAGGTCAGTGAAAGAAGAAAATTTACTGTTCAAGGCTGCTAAATTTGAATTCAACTATATATTTGATTCTGATAACAAAGATTATATCGTTTTAAGTGCGTGGTCGACAGGACCATGGGCAACAGGGGTAAAATTCTGCACTATTGTAGAACACTTCTGTCTTGTGAAAAATACTGACACAAATATTGATAATATCATTAATACCCTGAAAACATTTGGAAAAAAACAAAATTACATAATTGCAGGATATCCACCATTCATCAAACATCTCATAGATGAGGGAAAGAAAAAGATCAACTGGAAGGATTACAACATTAATATCGTCACTGGCGGTGAAGGGATCATACTCAGCTGGGAAGATTATATTGTTAGGCACCTGAAAAAAGGTGCTAAAATCATCAGCTCTTATGGCGCAAGTGATGTCGACATAGGTATAGGTTTCGAAACTCCTTTATCCATGTCAATAAGGAGATTATGCTCGAAAAATAAAAAATTAAGGGAAGCATTATTTGGGCATCATGAGAGATTACCTATGCTTTTTCAATATAATCCATGTCTTCATTATATAACCAATCACATAAATAAACAGGGAAAACAGGAATATCAGATAAGCCTGCTCGACAAGAATGTAGCCAGCCCTAAAATAAAATATAATCTTAATGACGAAGGCGGAGTATTAAGGTACAAAGATGTGGTTATGTATCTTGAGAAATTTGAGCCTAAATATGCAAAAAGACTTAAGCAGAATAAAGCTCTTAAGGATGGTGTTGATGCCAATGATGTGCTGAAATTACCTTTCTTGTATGTCGTCGGAAGAAGTGACGGCACTGTATCTTTTGACGGCGCAAATGTCTATCCGCATCAGATTGAGATGTGCATCCATTCAAATAAAAAACTTCTTGATTCAACAAAAACTTTTAGGATAGGTGCTGAGTTTGATAAAAATAAAAATGTTAATTTCAACATAAGGATTGAGCTTAAAAAAGGGCTTAAAGCAAGTGAAAATTTAAGGATCCTATATCATAATATCATACTTGAGAAATTAATGCAAATAAATTCTGATTTTAGAGAATCATATCTCAATGATAAATCTATAATCAACCCTCAAGTACATCTTTATGAACATGGTCATTCTGTGTTTAATACTTCTGGAATAAAAAATAAATATATTGAATGATTATTTTTATATCTCTTTTTTCTTGGTTTATTTTAGTTTTCTATCTAGTTTTTGTTTTTGCATTTGTAACTTTTGTAAGTATTTTATAACAAATTATATAAATAATTACTTACATAGTTTATGATATGTGGTTATTTTAGTATGTGTTTTTTACTTATTATTATTATTTTATCACTAACTTTTGTAAGTATTATATAATAAATTATATAAAGGATTACTTACATAATTTACAATATTGATGTATCAATATATAAATATAAAATAAAAAAGGTGAGAAAAAGATGTTTGGAACCAATAAACAATGTATAAGGGCTTCTGCAGAGTCTTTATGCTTAAATTGTGGTTTTAATGTGCTTTTTTCCGGAAAAAAAGCACAAATCAATGGTTTTATTTTGTTATTTGAATGTTTGACAATGCTAAATTTGACAAACCTTGCGCAGGTTTCATAATTAAGAACAACAAATGGCGCATAAAGATTTAATTAATTCTGGAATTTTTAAGGATAAAGAATTAGCTTCATTTATTCATACTTATCATAAGATAAGGAATAAATTCAGTCAAGTTCCAAAAGAAATAATTCATTCTTTGTTCAAAGACATCTTGATCCCTATCCTGATTTTTGTCCCAGAACTTGGATCATTAGAAGCAATTGTAAAATATTTGAGAGAAAATTTAGGATTGAGTTTTTCAGACATCTCAAAAAAGCTTGGCAGAACTGAAGCAAATGTAAGGATAAGTTACTCAAATTCTAAAAAAAAAAAGCCTCAACAATTTGAAATTATTGATTTATCAGATTCTGCTAAAAATTCAATAGTAATTCCTTTGAGCATATTCAGAACATTACAACTTAGTATGCTGGAATCTCTTGTAACATTTCTCAAAGAAGAGCTTGATCTGAAATTTACTGATATTGCTAAACATCTGCACAGAGATCAAAGAACAATCTGGACAATCTACAATAGGTCAGTCTTGAAAAGAAGATCTGAAACTAAAAATAAAATAAAATAAAAATATAATGAAATACAAAGAATTACAGCAATTTTCAATTATTATGATCTTTGTAGTGTTATTTAGCGCGATGTTTCTTCATCTGTCTTTTATAGGTAAAGGTGCTACAGGTTTTGCATTCCTTGACCTTAATCCTGATGTTGATGTTATTGTGATTGATGTTGATCTTATAAACCGTTATGGTTATTTGACAGGACATAATGATGTAACTAAAAGAGAAGATAATCTTTTTGATGTGACATTAAGCAGCTCTCCAGGTATCCCTGATCTTGTGCATGTTGATGAACTGCCTGAAGCTATTGTCGAGATAAAAGGGATTGATAATCACAACCAAAGTATGGAATTCAAAGCAGTCATTGATACTCTTGACATAGATGATTTAGAATATGGTCTTATTAAAACTGCAATTTTTGCTGCTGATTCTGTTGATATGGATAATGCGGCAATAACTCTTCCTAAAACTGGTTTTGTAGACAGCATTCTTAAATGCGATAATTTTGATATTGATCATTTTAAATGCTCTGATTCTAATGGGTGGTATGATGCAGACATATCTTTTTCAGATAACGGCGATACAATCACTTTTGCTGTTGATAGTTTTGCAGGATATGCTGGCAGTGGCGCAGATGTAAGCAATAATTCCAGCCTTGCTGTATGGAACAATGCTGACAGCAATGTTTTTCATGGCGGCATCGATGCTTATGCAAATGACACAATTGAATTCTTCGCGAATTACAGCATGGAAAATGGCAGTTCTATCGGAGCTGAATTTGATGGAACAGGTGTTGCATGCATAATCAACTTCAGCGATGGTAACTCTGATATAATGGGTTTTATTGGCGCATATCAGCTTTATTCTTATGAAAGAGCTTTTGAAGAAGCAGGTAGTTTTACATACAACGTCACCTGCGATGGGAAACTTCTTTCTTATAATAATACATCTATGGATTCTAACTTAATTCAGATAAAAGATATTATAATAGAATCAATAAATGAGAATGAAACATTAATTCAGTATGGCGCTGAGATTGGAAAACCTGTTAAGTGGAAAAAAATCATCAAGAATATCTCATCTTCAAATTTTGTATTCAATCTTCCTGAAAAGGCAGAGTCTATTGATATCCAAAAAGTAAAGAATAATAAAAAATCAAATATAAAATATCAAAATCTTGGTGTTAATCTTATTGATTTAACAGATGAAGATATTGTTCTTGAAGAAAAGATAGAATCAATTGATGCTGAACTAATCAAATCCATTAATAAAGAACAAGATAATAATATGAAAAATGAAGAAAATAATTACAATACTCAAAATAATAGCATGGGTAATGCAATCACTGGGTTGGTTACTGCTGCTTTTTACAATAATCCTAACTTTGATTCTGATGTTAATATTAATAATTCCATTGCTGGTGATATTAGCTATAATCAGAATACAGCTGAAAAAGCTTTTAATTGGATAATAAACTTATTTAAACATGGTATAACAGGTATGACTGTTAAGAAATCCAATGACAATACAGAAAAAAATACTAATATAAAAATTAAGAAAAAACAAATTATGGTAAAGGAAACAGCAGAAGAGATTGAGATTGAATATGAAACAGAAGCACCGCAGATAAAAGAGCAGAAAATAAATGATTTCAAAAAAAAAGTGGTTATCTCAGGACCTGATGATGTATATTATCAGGATGTTCTTTCTTATACTAACATAACAGAACTTGTTCATGTTGGAAATGAAAATGCAATCAAACTCTATCTGATTGTTAATAATACTAAATTACTTGTAAGTAATATAGAATATATCGATCAAGATAATAATAATTACATAGATATGATCAGGTGGGTTGTTCCTTATCTTAGCAACCAAACCTATGAAATTGAAATTGTAATTCTAAATGTGCAAAGTTATCCAACTGTAGGTGGGAACTGGACAGTTGAATTTAATACAACAGGAATAGCTAATCTTACAATAACTGCTTCTAACGGAACTTTATGGAGCAATGAGAATGAAAGCTATGACCTTAAATTTCTAAATCTAACCTGTGGCGGTGAATTTGTAAATTATACATGGGTTGACTTTGGATATAATGGTAGTTTAAACAGAAGTGTATTTGTTGAAAACTAT
Source organism: Candidatus Woesearchaeota archaeon (assembly GCA_043813525.1). Lineage (GTDB taxonomy): Archaea > Nanobdellota > Nanobdellia > Woesearchaeales > DSVV01 > JBDRKY01. The sequence goes on along the minus strand of JBDRKY010000039.1, from coordinate 3,322 downwards.
AGCTGTGATGAAGCAACAAGCTATGAAACTAGCAGTGTTCATACAGCAGGAGAGCATCATATTGAATTTACATTTGGGAATTATACAATATATGCAAATAATGATGCAACAAATCCCCCTGTTGTAACTGAATTTATGCTGAACACAACAAATATAGCTTCAAATGATTCAAACCAAAATTTAACTGTAAATATTAGTTATTCAGACGCAGATGGCGATACTGTCAAGCCAATCTACAACTGGCTGGTAAATGGAACTAGTATTGCATTGTTGAATATGCCTTTTGAGAAAATAAATAATACAGATACAAACAATTCACATGATTATTCTGGCAAAGACCATCATGGAACAGATACTGGTAATATTGTATGGAATGCGACAGGCGGCTTTGATGGTAATGGAAGTTATGAGTTTGATAGTATTGATGGTTATATTAAACTGCCTAATACAGCATCTCTTCACCCTGCTAATGAATTTACAATAAGCACATGGGTCAAATATAAAGATGAAGGAGGTTATGTATTTATGATTGATGGGATTTCTGTAGGTTTGTCTATAACATCTGACTTGGCAAAACTAGATGTGAAAGCAAATGGTTATGAAGAATTGTATTCAGTCGGTGTTTTATCTGAAAATCAATGGTACCATATTGCAGCAACCTATGATGGCGCAAGACAAAAAATATACATTAATGGATTGTTAAACAGCTCATCAGATCAGAATGGTTCAATAACTTATACTGATAACGGCGTAAGTATAGGATATTATTATGGTTCTGCTACATACTTTAATGGAAGCATTGATGATGTTGTATTTTATAATAAATCTTTATCACCAGAACAAATCCTTGCACTATACGAAAACAAAACAGACATCATTGTTGCAGATGAGACAAACATTGGAGATAACTGGTCAGTTGAAGTTACACCTAATGATGGTACAGTTGATGGTGTTAAATCATTAAGCAATAATGTTACAATCATAGAAAATATTGTTCCAATTATTTCTAGTGTTGTTGTCAATACAACTGATACAACAAATAATGATACTAACCAAAATGTTACTGCTTATGTAACTACATCAGATGCAAATGGCGATACTGTCAAGCCAATCTACAACTGGCTGGCAAATGGAACTAGTATTGCATTATTGAACATGCCTTTTGAGAAGATAAATAATACAGATACAAACAATTCACATGATTATTCCGGCAAAGATCATCATGGGACAGATACTGGTGATGTTGTGTGGAATGCAACTGGCGGCTTTGATGGTAATGGAAGTTATGAGTTTGATGGAATAGATGGTTATATTTCAGTTACTGATTCTAATGATTTTGATTTTGCTAATAAGGATATCACATTATCTGTCTGGTTTAAAGTGCCAAATTTGGGGGTAGTAAGTAATTATATGATAGATCATCAAATAGGAGGTACGCCAGGAAAAGGATGGCAGATTAGGGTATATTCTTCTTCATTTCATATTAATCATAGAGCTTCTATAGATAGTATTGATTTATATGGTGGTAGTAGTCTAAATGATAATCAATGGCATTTAGGAGTTATTACTATAGATTCTAATACCAAGCTTTGTAAGATATATGTTGATGGTATATATAAGAATCAGGACTCATTTGATGGTTTGATAGATCAGAATGAACCATTAGGAATTGGTACTATTGATTTGGGTATATGGGGATTATATTATAATGGTTCAATCGATGAAATAAATATATGGAACAGAACATTATCACCAGAACAAATCCTTGCACTATACGAAAACAAAACAGACATCATTGTTGCAGATGAGACAAACATTGGAGATAACTGGTCAGTTGAAGTTACACCTAATGATGGAAGCAGTGATGGTGTTAAATCATTAAGCAATAATGTCACTATCCTACAAAGTAATGCGCCGTCTGCATCATCTGTTGTCATAGATAATAGTGCTGCATCTGTTACTTTAGGTGGTTCTGGACAGCCAACAGAAGTTAAATGTTATGCTACTATAATTGATGCAGGCGGATGCAGTAATATTGATAATGTATATGGCTTTTTATATAAATCTAATCTTTCAAGCTCTTATCTTTCTTTAGAAAATGCTTCTAATCTTTATGCAAACCAATCATGTGTTGTTGATACTCAAGTCAATCCTTGTGACGGCGGTGTAGATACTTCTGCAATATACAACTGTACATTCCAAGTATATCAGTTTGCTGAGCCAACAGATGCAGGCTCAAAATATGAAAACACAAACTGGACATGTTCTATTATTCCAGAAAATTCAGTCGACAACGGCACTGAAGCTAATGACACAATAGAGATGGAATCTTTACTTTCATTTGATTTTAATTCATCTATTAATTTTGGAACACTTAGTTTAGGGGATATAGTCGAGAACATAACTACTATTGTCAATAATACAGGCAATACTATCCTTGATTTCACATTAGATGCTTATGGTGCTGCAGACGGAGATAACACTTCATTTGTATGCACTAATGGTAATCTTAGCTTATCCAGATTAAAATATAATCTGACAGGGCCATTTGAGTATGGTGATAATGAGTATGTTTCTAACATAACTGATTCTGCAGTAGAGATTGATGCTGATATTCAGAAGTATGAAGGCAGCATTGCTGGAGTGTTTAATTGGCCAGCTTCAACACTTTATTGGGGTTTAGGTGCTCCAAGCAGCGGTGCAGGTGGAGAATGCAGCGGTCATGTCAATATCCTTGCAGTTTCAGATCCGTTTGAAGATTAAAAAATGAAAATAAGAAAAATGAATGACCAAGAGTCAAAAAGTGGGAGAGAATCCCTGTATCTTAATTTAGATAAAGATATGATTAAATTGGTTAATTCATACAAATCTCTTAAAGATAAATATAAGTCTGAATTTGACGATGTTATCAATATTTTGGATAAGGATGTTTCTATTCCTTTTGATGTATTTGTTTCAGGCAGAAATTTACTTGAATCATTGTCATGTTATTTAGTTGATTCACTTGATTATTCATTTGATGAAATATCATTATTACTGAATAGGAATATTAAAATAGTAACAAAAGCATATAATTCAAAGAAAAAAACAGAAGATAAATCTTGCCTAAATAATATATATAGTACCAAATCTTTACATTCAATAAAAGTTCCTTTGGTTCTTTTCAGAAGCAGAAGCTTAAGTATGATGGAGCATTTAGTCAAATATCTGAAAGAAAGTTATAATCTTAAGTTTAGCCAAATTGCGAAATTATTAAACAAAGATCAAAGAACAATCTGGACAATATATATGAGATCATGCAAAAAATATAATAATAATAATA
>JBDRKY010000038.1:0-4662 GCA_043813525.1 Candidatus Woesearchaeota archaeon | reverse complement strand
CCTTAACATAATTATCCTTATCCCTTAATGCTGTGACTAATGCTGGGATTACTGGCTCTAATCTAGTTTTATCTGGAATCATATCTATAAGTTTAACTAATGCATATACAGCATATTTCCTAACACCACTATTCTTATCCCTTAATGCTGTGATCAATGCTGGAATTGCTGGTTCACCTATTTTAACTAATGCATCTGCAATATCTATCTTAACAAAACTACTTTCATCCCTTAATAATGTGATCAATGCTGGAATTGCTGGCATACCTATTTTAACTAAAACATCTTTAGCATATTCCTTAACACCACTATACTTATCCCCTAATGCTGTGATTAATGCTGGAATTGCTGACTCTAATTTACTTTTATCTGGAATCGTATCTGCAAGTTGATCTAATGCATTTACAGCAGAAGACCTAACATTAGGATTCTTATCTCCTAATTGTGTAATCAATTTAGAAATTCTTTGTGCTTCATCATCATCATTCATTTCACTTATATCACTCATCCCACCCATTAGCAATACAGCTATATTAGTAGAAGTATAGCCTTTGTTCAAAGATAATAGATAATCTAATCTCTCTGCGCCTGTTTGTAAGGCAATTAATACCTGAAGTTCTGCTTCTGTTAATTTTTTATTCTCAGAGATCATTGCACCTGCAAAATTATTTCTTAAGAAAAATTCATTTGCATTTTTTGGATCTAATTGTGTAATAGCATCTGCTTTGAAATCATAAACATCATTTACTAATACATCAGCAACTGCTTCTTCCAGATTAGTTTCTATTTTAGCATCTGTGCCATGAACGTTGTTAGGAATTACAATTTTTGCAATACAGCTTCCTTGTTCACATTTGAAATCATCACCAATTATCACTTCAATTATCCTGTGAATTAAACTTTCATAATCATCTATATACTCATTTACAGCTTTTTCAATTGCTTTTCTCTGGTCTGCTGTAAGGTCAATCTCAATATGAACAAATAAGTTTATCTTTCCGTCAATACCAGTTGTAGTTACAATTCCTCTTCTTACCATCTGCTCAATCTCTTCAGGTGAAAGCTCATCTAATTTAGGCTCTGAAGCAATATCTTCAGTTATTGGTGGTATAGTATTTTCATTACCAAGTTCATCAGATAATCTTTGTTGTGCTGGCTGAACAACATTAGGATTTGTTTCTTTTTCTCCAATAGATGTATATGAATAAGGTCTACCAAAACTAAATTCAACAAATTCTTCTCTTGCTTTAATCTCAGCTTTTTCCTTAGCTAATTCTTCTTTTATATCTAAAAGCTTTGCTCTTTGTTGATCTGTCAATTCAGGCATAGCTAAGAGATCATCAATAGGTGTGATTTTGATATGTACAACCCTGTTTCTTCTTGATGTTCTCAATCCTAATTCTATCATTCCCATATAATCTGTTTTTTCCAGATCATCATATGAATATTTGATCCTGTTTAAGGCAATCTCTATAACATCAATCTGTTGTTCAATCTTCATCCTGTTCAATACTGCTGTTCCAATCTTTTCAACAATTATGTCTTTTGCAGGATGATCTTCTGACTGTGATAATTCAAATAAAAGAGACATATAATAATTATAGTTATCTTTACCTAATCTCTCTTTAGCGCCTTCAAGCTGTAATGTATTTATCATTGCCGTGACTGCAGAAACTGCATTAGGATTATCTTTTCCCATTAATTTCTTAAGATTTGAAAGAAGGCTTGGATTCTTTACTTCTTCTACTATACTATATATTCTTCTATGCCTTTCCTCAAAATCAGGGCTTTCTGTTTCAAGCTCTTTATCAATATCACTACCAACATTGATCTGTTCATTATCTCTGTCCAGTTTGATATATTCAATATGAGATAATCTATAACCACGATCCTTTAATTCCTTTCCCAGATTCAGTCCTTTTGCTGCAGATAGGTCATTTGTTCTTGTATCAAAAGAAGCATATGCCTGTTTCATTTTTAATGCAACATCTAAATTAGATAATTGACCTCTAGAAATATCACCTTGAAGGCTGATTAATATCATTCTGGCAAATTCCTGTATGACACCAGGCCTTAATACTTCAACAATTTCATCAATAGTTGCAGTTTCTGGATCTAATTTTATATCTTCAATATTAAATTCACTTCTAAGCTCATCAACAAATTTAGGATAATCCCTAAATGCCCTTAAGAAAGTAAGGATTGCATAATTATATCCATACTGATGAGGCTCACTGTCAACATTTACCATGCCATACTCATTAAGATAACTTTGTAATTTCATTAAAGGTTCCAAGCTATACATAACTTCAGCAAGATAAGCTCTTGCTTCAAGATCATGGATAGCAAGAGCAATGCTATCAATTGAATCTTCTTTATGTTTAATCTCATGAATCAATATTGAAATAACTTTATCAGCATTAAAATTATCAGGATCATTAATATATACAACAATATTTTTTCCATCCTGTTTTTCATCAACAAATTGTGAGTATTCAGAATAACCTCCCCATTTTGCATCAGGATCATGAACAAGATAAATTGTATAGCTTATACCTTTGTAAGTTACTTCAATAAGCCCATTTTCTAATATGTCAGCTAAGAATAAGTTTAAAGTAGCTGGCTCTGGCTGTTTTAAGAATTTCCCAATCTCGACAATCCTATCATTTTCTCTGGATTTAAGCCCAATCTTGAAATACAACTCATTTGCTTTGAAAAAATCAAATAGATAATTATTAACAACTTCAAGCATAGTATAATCATTTACATTTAAATCCCTTAATGCACGAACACCCTGTATAAATGTTTCATCACCTGTTTCTCTTGCTAATCTGACTAATCTATCCATTATTTTCTGGTATCTTGCTTCTATAGATGTTCCTTTAACAAGCTTTCTTACATCAAGGAATCCAACAGCAGATTCATCTTCTTTCCCTTGCTTAGTCTTTGCATATTCAGCAGCAGAATCTTCTAATACCTGATTTAATTTCCTAAACAGATCAATTGCACTATCCTTCTGCTTATCTGTCATTTGTTCATAATCAGACAAATCTTTTGAAATAGGCAAGTAAGATATTGTTTTTCTAATATAATTTCTGATGTTAACTTTTTCTTCACTATAACCATTATATTTCTTGTATGCTGCTCTCCAGATATCTGCTTTTGTAATTTTTCCTTCAATAAGATCTAAATAAAGCTGATATGTTAATTCAGGATATCCTAACTCCGCAAATGTTTCTCTAATCGGCCAGTAATCATTCAAAAAATAGGTTTTCATCAGAAGTTCAACTATATTTCTTTTGAAAGGATGTTTTGGCGCAGACACTATTGCTTTAGCTTCATCATTATTTCCATATAATAACATAATAGAATATATTTCTTGTTCTCTCTTACTCAATCCTTTAAACCTTTGTAAAAATTCATTATATACAACCTGTGCTTCTCTAATTGCAGTAAATGTATCTTTTTCTTTTAATTGCTCAAATTTAGAATCAAAATATTGATATGCAATCTGCAGTGATTTTTCAACTCCAAGCTGTTTTAATGATGAATATATCTGGACATATCTTTTTGCTTTTTCTAAAGCTATTTCATCTGAATCTGCATTATAACTATAAACTTTGCCATCTAAAACGATCCAATAAGTATTTCCAGCATCCAAATGTTTTATGTTGAAACGAACTATTATTTTTAAGTCTGTTCCTGGGATTTCATAGGAAATATCATATCTATCAAATTTATTTTCCTTTATAAAATCAGTAGTTTTCTGGCTAACTTCAATATCATTTATGTCTGTGATATAAGAACTAAGCTCTTCATCATCAACAATATTTAATTTAACTGCTTCTCGTTGTATTCCATGACTTAAATAATTTTGAACAAATTCAGATTCTAACAATGAAGGATCAATACTTTCCATTAATGCTTTATTTGCAGCATCAATTACATTTTTATTAATTGCAACCTGTAATGTTCTTTGCTGAGTAGTTAGTGTAGAATCCATCTGTATCCCAATGATCATACCTGTGTTAGGATCTAATTGCAGCTGGTAGCCAAATGTTTCAGATACTCTGCCAGAGACAGCATCACCTTCATTTTCAGCAGCAATCCTTTCAAGATCTAAATGATCTGGCAAATCATTATCACCGCTAAAAACAACAAGATAACTCCCATCATTTTTCATAAATACCATTGCTTTAGCTCCTTTAACAACGTTAGTTTTGTCATCAAAAGAACCAACATGATAACTGAACACATTATCAACATTGTTAGGTTGAATTTCTGTATAAGCAGTAACTGTTCTGCCCAAATAATCAGGTTTTGTACTGCCATAAGTTAATTCTTCAATAGTCTTTATTCTATGTGCAGAATCAAGAGATCCTTCTGCTTCCTTTGCATTGACAACATTAACACCCTGTCCTTTTAATGCAGTTTCAACACCTTTTTCAATAACATTTTGCAGGTCTTCCAATGGAGTTCCTTTTGCTAATCCTTCGTTTTGTGGTGCTGTCTTATCAACAATGATTATAATATTGCCTGTTTCTTCGTCAATAGTTACTCCTGTTGTGATTAAAGGATCTTTAGCATCTACAATAACTCCTGATGCTTCATCACTCAAATATTCAGCAACTATCTGCTCTACATTTCTCTCAACATCTGCTC
>JBDRKY010000037.1:0-4633 GCA_043813525.1 Candidatus Woesearchaeota archaeon | reverse complement strand
TACTTATTACCACACTAAACAAATACAAATTGTCAAATAAATTCGACCACCACCAGTCAAAGTATGTAAAGCCATAAATGCTACGCATTTAACGCCGGTGGCATGCTCGCTTCGCTCGGGTCGAATTTACGACCCTTTTTTCCCACCAAAGATTATTGTTGTAAACCACCAATGAGATACATTGGTGGAAAAAAAGATTATAAAAAAGAAGGTGGTAAAATGAAAAAAATAGTATTTTTGTTGTCTGGACTTGCAGCAATACCTTTAGTGTTAGCTGAATCTCAGGTTGCAACTAAATATAGCCATATGATGACTAATTATGGTGTATTTGGTTTTTTGTTGTATAAGCTTCTGTTTATTGCAGGCGGTGCTTTTCTATTTTCTGCAGTATTCTGGCTGACATACAGATGGCTTGTGGTTGGAGACCTCAAATGTTGCAGTAGCAAAGCTAAAAGCAAAAGACGCAGATAAGATAAATACAATGATAAATAAAAATTATTTTAATTTTTTTATTTTTCTGATTCTTATAATGATAATATCAATTTTAGTGATATTAATCACAGGCTGTAATTCTGAAATAGTTGATAACAGGGATGTAAAAGATGAAAATAAAAAATGTACTGAGATTTATCTTGTTAGCAGAGATATCAACATGGCTGTAATCCAAGATGTTGGTGTTACAAATAAACAGACTGAATTTATACCAACTGAAAATTTTGAAGACTATTTTGAAATATTAAACACTACAGATGCAACAGGAGTTAAGAAAACTGAAGTTCAAGTGGTTGGAGTGATTAAATTAGAGGCTTTGACAAAAATTTCTCCAAAAGAGATAATTAAAAATTTGATTAATTCAGAGAAGATCAGTACTTATTGGCATCTTGGCGCTACTATTTGTCTTAAACAAGAATTAGATAATGATGAATTATATTTTGCTTATTTTACAGCTGTCCACGAATACTGCACAAATGAATGCTTAAGTGAGAATTATGCTTTTTCAGTTGAAATAAATAAAATAGATGGTGAGATTGTTCTGAAGGGACAATAAGAAAAGAGGTGATAAAATGAAAAAAATTTTAGTTGTTTTGCTGATGTTGTCTATTGTTATTAGTTTTATTGGCTGCAAAGGAGAAACAGATGATAAAATTGTTTCAGATAGTGTTTTACAAGCAGCTGCAGGAGATAGTGCTGTAGATACAGCATTGGGAACTGATGAAATTGCTGATAATGGTGTTGTACCTGAAGCTGAGCTTACAGACGAAGAGGTTGATGCTTTATTAGCAGGGGAAGGTGATTTATCAACAGAGGATTTAGATGCTTTATTGGCAGATATGGATGCAGAAGATGCAGTAGCTGGAATAGAACTTGATGAGTTTGATTGAGTAAATAAATAAATAAATAAATAATTATAAAATTGAAATAATAGGTGAAAAAATGAAAAAGATGTTTATAATATTGTTTTTGTTGTTAGTTGTAATCGGAATATATGGCTGTGGAGAAAGAACAGCTGATAATACTCAAAATATGCAGAATTCTGCAGATTTTGCAGATGCTTCTGATGATGCTGTAGCTCCTTCTCCTTCTGATAATGTTGATTCTGGCATGGATTCTTCAGCACAAACTGTTGATACAGAAGAAAATACAGCTATCGCATCAGAATATTCTGAGAAAAAAGCAGAACAGGTATCAGATAAAGAACAGGTATCAGCAGATATAGAACAAAAATCAGCTGATGAATTTGATGGTGCTAATTATGAAGGTTCTTTTCCAGCTCCAGAAGGCATGGTATTAGAAGGATGGTATGGCCAAGATAAATATGAAGAACCTGCTGGTGATGGGACATACAGATTCAGGATGAAAACTGAAAGCAGACAGCATCTGACATGCAAGGATTCAACAAGAACTTTGGTCGGAAGCAAAGGTCTTTCCTGGGAAAATGGTTTTTATGACGGCTATAATACTGGAAATAATCATGCAAACACATTTCCTAAGACAGCATATGATGAGACACCACCAAGTGTTCCGTCAAGCAATGATGAGAAATATTATGATGAAGGTTATAAGCTTGGATATGACAGGGGATATGCTGGCGGTGCTTTGTTTACAATTACTTATGGCTGCGGCGAGACTAAGCATGATACAAGCATGTTTGATGAAGATGGATGGGTTAAATATTCAAATATAGAGAATATGCCAAACTTAAAAGCGATATATGCTCCTCCATCAGGATTTGCAGGAATGATATACAGCGCAAATAATGCTTTTGGCACATATACTAAATCTTTCAGGTTTGAGATGTTCTCTGATGAAGCAAAAGTGGAGAATGCAGAACTGAACAAAGGAAAACCTGCACTTAACATGGACAGAATTGATTTTCTGGACGGAGAATTAGAAGGAGCTGAGAAATCAATGACAGCTGAGCAGTTTGCTCAGGCAGTATATGACGTGATGAAACAGCATGTTGATACTAATTATAAAGGTACATGTGTTCTTACTGAACCTACATTGGAATCAAAAAGTTATCCTGCTGGAAACACTTTTGCACAGTTGACTTTTACTCAAATCTGCACAGGATACAGCAGTGCTTCAGAAAATGTATGGAACTTCCATGCTTATGCATTTATGAAAAGCAGTGACGGCAATAGGATGCTAAGCTTATCATTCCATACTCCGCACAGTGTAAAGGCAGATGGAATGGATGATTATGATATCAGTAGATTGCCAAGCGCTGATTTTGTAGCACAATTCCTTGATAAGATTGAGTATTAGTTTTTTCTTTCTTTTTTTATTTTATCAATCTTTATATCATGTTCTCTTGAGAATATTTCTTGTTTTTCTTCTTCTCTATCTTCATAGTTCAATATGATGAACTCTTTGTTATTTTCTGTTTTTTTACTATCATCTTCATCTTTCTTAAGTGAGAATATCTCTAATTTGTTATCTTGTTTTAATTCAGCTGCCTGTTCCCATGGAAACATCTCTACTTCAGTTATCTTTCTCAGATAGAAATCAGGCTCAATTAATGTTTTTGGCATGATATACAGGCAGGCTGTCTTTACTTTAGCTCCCCTTGATTCAAGAAATTCCTTGACAGCGATCATTCCTTTGCCTGTTTCAAGCATATCTTCAACAAGCAGAATTTCTTTATCCCATACATCCAATGCAATGTTTTCAACTTCTCTCTGCCAAGGATCATTTTTATTTGTATCTGATCTTCCATCAAACTTTCTCGTGACTTTTATTGTATGAAAATCTTTAATTCCAAGTATTTCAGATAAACAAGTTCCTGGGATAACTCCACCTCTGATTATACATAATATCATATCTGGTATGTAGTTTATCTTAGCAGATAATTCCTTTATCTCATTATTAAAATATGTCCATTTCATAAACTAATAGTTTAATAATAAGTCCTATTTAAATTTTATCATACTTTATCATACTTTTTTTAAATTTATTTTATATAATAACTAACTTATTTCCTTATAACCTCAGTTTGACAGTTGTCAAACTTCGAACCACAAGTTAATTTTATTATAGATACTGAAGATTTTGGTATTTCTTTAGATAATTCAGATTAATTTTAAACACAATAACAGGTAATGGTATTGATATGTATTTAAATATTAGTAAAATTTATGACAAAATATTCACTTCTCAACTCTGATAAACCAATCCCATAGCTTATTTTCATCAGGAAAATCTTCATAATCGCTAATGTCTTTGCCCCAAGGGTATTCAACTTTATTGATTGTTATTTTCCCCCCTTCTTTAGATGTATCAAACCCTGCTTTTTTCAATAAATATCTTATTTCATGTTTATAATAGAATTTCTGTTTATCTTTTCCATCTTTATAATAGCCAAAGAAGAAATCATATTTCTTTTTTTCTGCTTTTATCTTAGCGATTCTTTTTGCGATATGCTCTTTTTCACCATGCTTGTCAAGCTGTTGATGCAGTATAAGATTACCATGATGCAGTACAGATTCCATTGAAGGGATGATAAAAAAACAAGTTCCATCTTGTTTTAATGCTCTGTATATATTATCAAATGCTTTTCTTATCTTTCTGAATGAAGGCATGATTATGGAATTGACAGAGATAATGACATCAAACTTATTCTTGTATTTTATTTTAGTAAGATCTTCTTGTTTTATTGTGATATTCCCAGATTTATTATCTTTGTTATTGATTAATTCTTTATTTCTTTCAATAGCTTTATCTACCATTCCCTGAGAAAAATCAGAAGCATGCACTTCTTTGAACTGCTTTGATAAAATTTCTCCTAAATAAAATAAGCCACAACCAAACTCTGCAACTGTTTTCTCTTTTTTGTCTTCAATCTTTTTAATCTCATCAAGCAATGGATTGTCAACATCACCAAAAAATGGACTTACAACTTCATCATGATATCTCTCAGCTAATTGATCCCAATCTTTTTCTTCCATATACTATTTATTTATTATATTTTATTTAAAGGTTTCTATAAAAAGTATGTAAAAAGTTTCCTTTTTAGAATATTATTGCCGCCTTATGTTTGTTTTTATCACAATACAGGTCGTGAGACATTAAGGTATGGAGCTCCTTTATGATTTTAATTGTAAGATTTCCATGATGAAAACTGGCTGCAATA
>JBDRKY010000036.1:0-2963 GCA_043813525.1 Candidatus Woesearchaeota archaeon | reverse complement strand
TACTTATTACCACACTAAACAAATACAAATTGTCAAATAAATTCGACCACCACCAGTCAAAGTATGTAAAGCCATAAATGCTACGCATTTAACGCCGGTGGCATGCTCGCTTCGCTCGGGTCGAATTTACGACCCTTTTTTTCCACCAAAGATTATTGTTGTAAACCACCAATGAGATACATTGGTGGAAAAAAAGATTATAAAAAAGAAGGTGGTAATATGAAAAAAAAAGAAAATAAATATTGTATATATATAGTTGCGATTGTGGCAATTGTTGCAGTTGTTGGGTTGGTTATTATGATTTCTGGTGGTAAGGTTGTTACAACAAGTGGAGATATTTTCTCTGAAGAGGATTTAACTGGGCAGGCATATAGATTAAAAATAGATACATCTGTTTATGACACAATGAAAACTGAGTTTGCAGAACAGGGTTTAGATGAGAATGAGATGATAAAGAGGATTGCAAGAAGCGATATCATATATTCAGATATTATGATAGGAATTAGGGCAGACTACCTAAATACAAATGAAGATGTCAATTTAATATATCCTGCAGTTCAATTAGTTAACATACAAAAGAAGATTGATGTATTGAATGCTAAGAGTACACTTTCTAGTTCAGAAAGACAAAAATTAAGATCATATAATCAACAAGCTGAAAAATTCAAACAAGAAGTTGCAGCGTCATTGTTTAAAATATATTCTGGAAGCCAATCACAAACTATTAAGAATACAGCTTTTTTAGTAGCTAATGAAGATATGTATAAATCAAATGTATTTGGCTTATCATTAAATACCCTTTCAACATTAAAAATGCCTTTTGGTTCTAATATGGAAGGAATATTCAAAGGCAAAGATGGAAAAGGTAAAGATAATAGTGGATTATCAGGTTCTATGTCAGGTGGAAGAGGAGGGATGTCAGTGCCAGGTTCAAAAGAAGAAGATACAAATAAGAAATCACCCCAATCATTTGCAGCATGTGTTTCAGAGAAATTGCATGGTACAGGTGGTGCCCCTGGTACACCAGGTGGTGCAGGTGGTACAATAAATCCTGGCGTAGGTATGTCTGGGGAAGCAGGTGGTTTTGGTGGAGCTAAAGGAACTTCAGGAGGATTGTTTGCACAAGGTGGTGGACATGAAGGATATGGAGAAGGTCCAACCTCAGGTGTTGACATGAGCAATATTTGTGGTGGGGAAACAGGTGTTTGGTATGAACAATCAAAAAATCCAAAGGATCATAGTTGGAAAGTTTCTTCAGGTTGGAAAGGTAAACAATGGAGTATAGAATTTACTGCAACAAAAGTTAATTCTGATGGGAGTATTGAAGGTAAATTAACAGTTCAAAAACCAGGAGGAAAACCTAAATCATTTAAAACAAAAACATTAGATTCAACTCAAAATAATAAAGATATGAAAGCAGCAATGCGTGAAGCGAATAAAGAAGCGAAAGCATCTTGTACTGGGGCTTGTATTGATCCGAAACCCAAACCATCACCACCAAAAGATAAAGGAGACCCAAATAAACAAACATCAGAATCAAAAGAGTCAGGTGGTTCTAAAGGTTATAATCCTGAAGGTGTAGATTCTAATTGCGGTCAATCTGTAGCTGATTGCTTTGAAAGTAAGAGTGGTAATATGGGTTGCACTGCTATAGATATTATGACAGGATTTAGTAGTAAAATCAATATAAATGAAGGTAGTCCTCCAGGATTTGAAAATATGCTAACTGTTTTTGATATAGATGGTTTGAAAAGTGAATGCGGTTGTCTTTCATTGACTGGGATAAAGATGGCTGGTCCGATGGGACAAGGTGCTCCAGTTGATATGCCTCAGGAATCATTGACTGCTGCTTGTGGTGGAAATAAAGGCAAAGCATTGGAACTTGCAAATACTGGTCTGTTCTTTACAGATCCAAGTCCAATGATGAAAATGAGCGGTACACAGATGTCAGCAACTATGCAGGAAGGTTTGTTATCTGAACAGGCAACTAATACAATGAGTACATCTCAAGCAATAAGCAAGGGTTTTGAACAGACAGGAAAGACAAGTGCAACTGGTTCATCAATGGCTAAAGGTGTAGGGCAGCAATAAATGTATTTATTTCTTTTTTCTTATTTCTTCTATTATTCTGATATTGGGCTATCCTACTAATTTAACTTCCATAAAGTAGTAATATTTATATATAAGTGAATAATCCTATACTATAATATGGATAGAAGAAGATTTGGTCAAATATTTTTAGGTGGGTTAATAGCTGTTATTTCACCTAAAATTGCTGATAATGGATTAGAATTGATTGCTTCTGTTAGTGCGAGTGACAAAGCCAAACGTAAGTCCAATGATAAAGAACAAAAAACAGTAAATCATATACTTAATGGAACTTCTTTTGATGATGTTTGTTCAAATGATTATTATAATCAAGTAAGATATGGGGATGTAATTGTGTTTTTTTATGATGATGATGATGGAATAGACAATGCTTCAGGCAGATTAGCGCAAGTGCTTAGGATAGTCAATCCAGAGTTTAAAGATAAAATTACTTTTTTGAAATATAGATATGATTGTGATCCTTCATTAGGTTATCAAGGATATCAAGGATTGATGGATAGGTTTAATGTAAGTGATATGCCACAAGTGAATTTTTTTAGGGATGGTCATATTGTAGACCAGTTAAAAGGCGGTCCTTTAGATGATTCAAACATAAATAATTTGGCTGATGATTTTAGGAGAGAATTGAACAGAATGTATAAATAGATTATAATTTTTTTCTTTTGAACTTATTATTATCTTATTATGTGAAATATCTTGTTACATATTTTTTATACACTTTTTAACAAAAGATTTATATATCTGTATACTTATTACCACACTAAACAAATACAAATTGTCAAATAAATTCGACCACCACCAGTCAAAGTATGTAAAGCCATAAATGCTACGCATTTAACGCCGGTGGCATGCTC
>JBDRKY010000035.1:0-24960 GCA_043813525.1 Candidatus Woesearchaeota archaeon | reverse complement strand
TTGTTGTTTTTGAGTATATAAATAATTAATTATTATATTAATCAGGTAACTACAATTAAAAAAGTAAAAGAAACATGAACTTTTCTCGTCGGAAAAATTTGAATAATTACAGAAAATTAGCTGAACTGTTCAATGTGAGTATTTTGGGCTGGAAATCTTTGACTGAATGGGAAGAACAAAAAAAGGTTGTTAGATCTTTAGCTGTTAATTTTGTCTTGGAAGTTCCTGACCCAGAACAGATTGACAGAGATGAGGCAGTTCTTTATGATTTTATTAATGAACATGTTAAGCAAAGAAATAAATTAACTAAATCCAGATATAATAGAAATAGAAAAAGTCAAGAATATACTGTTAATTTCTTAAAACGCGGGTGGTTTTGGTTCAATGATAGACCAGTTTCATTAACAAGATTAGTAAGTAGAGAAAAATATATTCTTGTTGATAGTTTAGGAAAAAATCTTTCTGGATTTCTGCCAAAGTTTGAGATTGTTCCTGCAAGAATAATGTTGTTTGTTAGAAATATGGCTACAGGAATATATACCAACACAAACGAAGTAATATTGGACCCATTTGAAATACAGACAAGGTATGTTACGACAGTTCAATGGAAGATTATGATGGGAGAAGACTTAGTGACATTTTCTGGACAGGATTATATTGATTTTTCTGAAATGAATGAAAATAAAAAGCTCACTTTCCGTGAAGCAGCAGCCTATTGCAATGCTCTTTCACGTTTTTATGGATTAGATGAAGTTTACTCTATTTTGTTTTCTGCTGGGATTAGGAACATTCATACGAATTATGCTACAATAACAATAAATGATGGACTAGCAAATCCTGGATTTAGGATACCTTCTAAGTATAGAATAAAAGCTATGAATACAACTTCAGGTATAAAAGAATATTTGAGAGAAAGAGAAAAGCTACCTGTAAAGGATGGGGAATGCCAGATAAAAGAGATACTAAAAGGTAGACATTATCCAGCAACTCAATCCCATAGAGTACATCATGAGATGTGGTGTGAAGATGATATTTCTGATTATTATTATGATAAAATATATCTTCGTCCTGTACGCAGTTTAAGGTAAATATTTCCTATGGTTAGGACTTTCAATTAGAATAGCAATAGATTAAATAATTATGACTTTTGGTAAACTTTATATATAAACAAATAAATGAATAATAAAAAAGAGTTGTAATATATGAGTAAAAAGAATAATAAACACCATCCTAAACATCATTTTAGGAAGTCATTGATATTCATAAGTCTAATCATAGCTATATTCACTATTTCTATGCTGGCTACTAACCTCAAGAATGAAGACGGACAAGTTGATCTTTCCAAATCAAAAATTCTTAATAAGATAAGTAAAGAGCTTGCAGCACCGATAACCAATCTTTTGAGTATAGGAAAAGGTGAAACAGAAAGTGATGTTTATATAAATCCAAACGATCCATATCTTCATGTTCATGATACTCCTGATGACATTAAAGATGATGAAGGCATAAGTGTTCAAGAACTTCTTAATCCTACACAACAAGTTATTGACACATCCACTGAAGTAAGAAGAGAAGATTTGCCTACAAATGCAAAGATAACGCCAATAGTAAAACCTAAAGCATCAGCAAGCGGAGTTGCAGGTGGTGGTGCTGGTAGTGTAACAGCTGCAAAACAATTAACACCTTCATCTCATGGATACAAAGCTGCTGCTGCCAAAGTAAAAGAATTAGGAAAGACAAAAGATGCAACTTTGCTGACACAAGGTGGATATTCTTTCAAGTCTGACGGCAAGAATAGATGGACAGTCTATAAAGATGGACAGCCATACAAAGGTGCAACAGACAAAGATAAAGTGAAAACACTGACAACAGATGAGATGATTAATCTGTTCAAAGACAAAAACTGCGCAACTGGGAAGTGTTTGTATGAGTCAGGCAAAGATGTTTCTATATTTGGTGTGAAAATGACAGCAGCTAAACCATCTGGTGAACAGCAACCACAAACTCAAAATGCGCCAGCTAAACCAGAAACACAACCAGAACAAAAACAAGAAAAGCCAATTACAGTAGGTTATGATAATCTTGACAATGACGGAGATCTTAGAATACAACTTAAACAAAATGGAAAAGAAGTTGGTGTTTATTTCTTCAGAGATGCAGGCCTGTTCAAAGATGAGCTCTACAAACTAAATCCAAAAACAGGCGAAAAAGAATTATGCGTTGCTTGTGAAGTTAAGAAAGCAGGAGATAAATGGCAGATTATCGATAGGTCAAGAGATGCTAAATCAGGGCAGGTATTTGATATTAATGCGAAAAAATCACCAGAAGATACACAAGAAGAGATAATAATTGAATGTGGAAAAGGCGACAATATAAAATCAGCGCAATGTACAGGAACTGCTGCATTATTTACAAAATTATATGACAGGCTTGATTTTGAATTCAGGTCGCAGGTTGAACCTATCTTTGCTACATTGTTTGAGAAATGGACAGATGGATGGCTTGGCTCAAGATTAGAGCATTCAATCTATTCAAGCATGTGCAAGATCAAATATTATCAGGGTGATGATGCAGAACAGCCATTGCTTCTTGGTGCAAAGGTTGATGTTCCGACATTTCAATATGACATGGATGGAACAAGGGATTTGTTTATAGTCAACATTGGCGGTGAGAAAGAGCAGATTACTGAATCAGTCTATAGGTATGCATTCACTGTAAAATTGATTGGGCAGATGCATTATGTGATTTATCTTCAAAATACCTGTACTGGCAAGAAATCATTTGATTTTGGAACAACAGGCGGGGAATCTAAAACAACAAAATTTAGCTGGAAAGATTATTTTGAAGGCAAATCATCTGCATCCACATCAGCTGCTGAACAGAAAACAGTTGTAAAAGGCTGGAGAGAAGAAGGTGTCTTAGGCCATAAAGGTGTTAAAGTAGCGCATTACGCAGGCGATGATATGGTGTATAACTGTGATGAAGTCGATGAATGCAGGTTCAACCAAGCATGCGTCAAAATAATTGAAGACCAAGATTCTTCTGGCTCTTCTGGACAACCTAAACATCCTGATTCATATTGTATCGACCTTAACAGCGGCATTGGTTTCTATACAGAAGGAGAAACAGGAAGCTTAGAATGTTGAATAGATGATATATAAATTAACTTTTACATAAAAATTTATAAGTTGAATTGCATTACTTTAAAAAAGAGGTGAATTAAATGACTGAAAAAAAACCAAAGCAAATACAAGCAATTGAATTAGTAAAAAGTTTATTTGAATCTATTCATGGTAATTTAGGTCTTTTAAAATTTAGTTTAGAAAAATTAGAACCAAATAATGGAAATGGTAAAGATTCAGATAAGTGGATTGTAGTATGTAGTTTTTATAAAACCTTCTCAAGCCAAGAACCAACAGTTTATGAAGCAAATGTAAATTTAAAAGAAAACTTAGTTAGTATAATAGCAATTAAAGGTGATACTAATGGAGAAAAAACAAGAAAATTTAAAATAATTGAAAAAAAAGATAATGAGGAGTAATTATGCTTCTTGATATAAATAACATTCACACAGATTATATAAAACATATTCTTCCATATATAAAGAAAGGAATTTTTATTGATACAAGTATTATGAAAATATTTTTAGATGGATTTATTGAATTAAGATTTAGTAATAAAAAAAATGAAAATTATGATAATTTAATCTCTTTATTTGAGCATTTAAAAGTCCATAATAAATGGGGGAAGTTTTGGATTACACCGCATTTATTTACTGAAATATGTCAACATTTTTGTCAAGATAATAATAGATGTAAACGCCAAGATTTTAATAAAATTGTTGAAAGCGTTATCCCAATATTAAAAGATATTAACGAAGAAACAATAATAACAAAAGATAAAATGTTAGAATTAATTGATATAGAAAAACCTGTAATAGAAATGGGTGATTTATCAATATATATAGCTATTGATAAATTCTTGGAAGAATATAAAAAAACAGCAATTATTGTTAAAGATGATGGTATTAAAAGGAAATATGAAAATTATCCTAATGTTATGGTTATAGATTATAATAAAACTATATTAGATTTAGAATTAAGAAAGTAAATATATAACTATAATTTTAAGGATAATTTATATAATTATAATGATTATCAAAAAATTTATAAATAAATACATACAAAGTAAGTCTTGAGTGAGTGTTTGATATTAATTGAATATATAATTATAGATATTATATTAAAATATATTATTTGTTGAATTATTTTTAATCAAATTATCAACTCAATTGCAAAAGAGGTTTTTATTGATGAAAAAAAGGGGTATAGTAACACCATTCATTATAGCTGGCATTGTATTTCTGGTAGCAGTAGGGCTCTTTGTGATGATGAGAAATTATTCTTATACAAGCACTTATGTTCCAGCACCATTGGTGCCGATAACAACACACACAAAAGAGTGTTTACAGCAAAGTGCTGAAGACGGCTTATTCTTTCTAAAGACTCAGGGCGGCTATATATATCTGCCAAAAACAATTGATAAAGATAGAGATGCATATTTGAATATGGGGCTTAAGATTCCTTACTGGTTCTATAAATTTCAGGACAGGACACCAACAATCAATGATATGGAGCTTGATCTTGAAAAATATGTCAAGGAAAATGTGATTGGATGCATAAACAATTTCAATAATTTTCCAGAGTTTGAAGTGGTTGATATTGTTGATACAGAATTTATTGATTCAAAAAATAATAATAATAATAATAATAATAATAATCTAAAAGTTGATGTTTCTATCAATAAGCATGATGTGACAGTCAATATTGACATACCAGTAAGATTAAAGACAGTGCAGAAAAAAGTTTCTGATGTTTATAGATTCCCAAAACTACAGGCAAACATTAATACAGACTTAGGAAGTATGCATAAACTTGCAATGACTATAATGAAGACAGAGAACAAGGACAGCTTCCTTGAAAAATATGTATATGATATGGTTGCAAGCTCTGATTATCTGCCTCATGAAGGTATGGAAATAACATGTGAACCAAGAGTATGGAAGATAAGTGATATTGATGAAAATCTTAAACAGGTAATCACACACAACATACAATTTTTGACATTCAAGAATACCAAATATGAAGAATCAGGCATCCCTTATTTTGACAAGATATATAATATAGACCTCAAAGCAGGTGATTTTTCCAATATCAGAGTAAAGACAATATACAATCCTAAATGGCCATTGAATCTTGATGTCTATCCCAAAGATAATGACAGAGTAAAGCCATTAGATTTTGTGCCGGCAAAATTCTTTTTCAATTGCATCAAATTATACCATCACAAATATTCAGTTGAGTTTCCAATCCTGTTCCAACTCATAGCAAATGATAATCCTGATGATATGTTTTACTTTGCGACTCCTGTGATTATGAAAAGAGATGAGCCAAACAGATATGGTGAAGTGCCTGCATGGCCTGAAGAGATTGACAAGGTAGGCAGTGCTAAATACTGCAGTAATACAACTTCATTATCAATATTCAATGTTGACAAGGCAGGAAACATAATTGTACAGCCGTCGATGCAGGACAACAGAAAAGTTAAATTGTTTGTGCATGCGATTGATAAGACAAAAGGTTATGATGCTTTAAATGATGTGAAGATAAGCTATCATTGCGTGAAGTTCAGATGTGATATAGGAATGACAGAGCTTCCAAAGACAGATGGTTATTATGTAGGCGATACACCAATGTTAGAAGCTAAATTCCCATATTGTTTCAATGGTTATATCATTGCTGAGAAACAGGGTTATCTGACAGCAAGGAAACAGATAACTATAAATGATGATAGTGATGGCGCTTCAATCGATGTAGAGATGAGTCCATTGAAAGAGTTTGATTTTGAGGTTAAGGTTATAGAAGAAAAGAACAATATGATAAATGAAAGAAGCATGGTCAATGATGAAGCAGCCATAATCATGATAAGCAGTAAAGAGAACAATTATGAGCAGACATTGTTCTATCCTTTAGAGATGCAGGATGAAGAAACAAAAGATTCAAATTCATTAAGCACATTAAGTAAAGAACTGTTAAAAGAGAATATAGATATAAAACAAGGCACTAAAAATGATACTTTTGATCCTTATAAGACACTGAAAATAATCGCAGGAAAAGACAACACATACAATGTAGAGATAAAACTTGTGGATAATGAGAAAGTATTAGGTGGAGCAGCATATAACTGGACACCAAACTACAGCCAGATAACAACAAACAGCAAGGTCATATTTTATGTCACTAAGAAAGATACAGGTGAAGTGCCATTAACAGCAGAAGATATGAAGAAACAGTATGAAGAATCACTTGAAAAATCAAAGCTCTATCAGCCAAAGATGATTGATTAACAATGTCAATAACAAAAAAAATAACAACATTCACAACTTTGTTAGTTATAACTCTCCTAATATTCATGCCTGTCTCATTTGCATTGAGTATAAATCCAGATACTGTAAAAGCTGATGTTGATAAAGATTCTGCAAGTGCAGCAATCAAGTGGCAGACAGATGAAAAAGCTTCAGGGATATTAAGATATGGAAAAAGCACAGAACAGATATCAACAATACCAGAGACAGGGGCATATAAGCAGGATCATTCTGTTCTTATAGATAATCTTGAATTGGGGCAGAAATATTTCTACACTGTTGAATCAAGCGATGGTGTAGTGACTGCAAAGCTGACAGGATGGAATGATTTTACAACAATCCTTGGACCTGTAAAGAATGCTGCTGCTGAATCTATTAAATCAGCTACTGCAAAGATTATATGGAACAGCCTAAAAAATGCAAAGAAATATAATATTTACATTGCAGAGATTAATAAAAATACAGCTGGCTCAGAAGGTTCAGCTGGAGATTATAAACTAAGCGATACAGTGATATACAAGCAGGTTGAGATAGGTAATTTAAAACCTAATACAAAATACAAAGTGAAGATTGCTGGAGTTGATGCTTTAGAAAGAGAAGGCCTTTTTAGTGATGAGATTGAGTTCACAACAAAACAAGAAAAGCCAGAAATCAGTTTCATACAGGTATTATACATCACTAAAAACAGTGCAACAGTCAGATGGAACACAAACATCCCTACTTCAAGCAGGATCAAATATGACAAAGACTCAACTCTGGATCTGTTAGCAGAAAGCAAAGAAGAAGTGACAGAGCATTCAATAAAGCTTGATAATCTTCAGGAAGCATCAACATATTTCTTTAAAATCATATCAGGAGAAGAGATACAGGTTGATTTTACAACAAAACCATTAGTAGAATCTGAAACAATCAGTTTCAAGACTTTGAGCAATGATGCTGCGCTTGAATTTGTTGAAATATCTGAGACAGATATCAAAGAACAGGCAGCCACGATAAGATGGAGAACAAACATAGAGACAGTATGTGGTGTGTATTATAGTATTGATGATTCATTCTCAAGCTCTAAAACAGAAAATAAGGATGCAACAGAACATAGCATTATATTAGATGATTTGCTTTCAGGAATAACATATTATTATAAGATTAGATGTACAATACAAGGAACACAGGAAAGTGAAGTAAAGAGTTTCACAACACTTGGCGGAGAAGAAGGCAGTTTCCTGACTCTGGATCCATTGCCGCAATATTCTGTCAATACTCTGGTCAATATAACAGGAAAGACAAAAAAGGGGTCAAAGCTGTATATATTCCTCAATGATGACCCTGTTGCAAAAGTTCAGATGGTTGTCAATAAAAGCACATTCAATGAAAAAATAATTCTTAATTCTGTTGCTGATCAGGATAATATAGATGGGAAGAACATAATAAAAGTCTTGTCATGGGATCCTGCTATGAAGAAAGATACAAAATCTGTATATACTATCGTAGATATTAGCAGGCCACTTCTCAAGCTGAATGAACTGCCTGATTTTACAAATGAACAGACACTAAACATATCTGGGATTGCTGAAGCAAATGCAAGCATTGAGATCTTTGTTAACAACCAGAGCAAAGGAAAACTCATCCCAACAATAAATGGAACATTCTCGTCATCAGTGAATCTGGGAAATCTTAATAATACAATAAGTGTTGTTGCTATAGACAATGCAGGGAACAAAGAAATTGTTGAAAAGCTTATTGTAGTTGATAGATTAGCCCCTAAGATAAATATATTGACAGCGCTTAAGGCTGAGACACACTTTAAAATATTGACAATAAATGGTGAGACTGAGCCAAACTCTAAATTATATATCACTAACTATGGCGAACATAGCGGCTGTGAAGATGTTGAATGGATAAGGAATTACGGCGAATGTACCAGCTACATTGGAAAAAATAATAAATTCCCAGGGACATTAGTGAGCTTAGATGTTGATCCTTTAGGGATACTGATTGGGAACACAGTAGAAATATCTGCTGATGAAAATGGAAAATTCACAGTAAGGATTCCTCTACATATAGGGTCAGGCCTTAAGATGACAGGGATGAACAAGATTATTTTCCTTGCTGAAGATACAGCTGGCAATGTAGGAAAACATCAAATTACCATAAATTATAAGCCAGGATGTCCAGATTGGCAGATTAACATAGGAGATATACAATCTTATCCTTTTAATCTGTACACAAAGGATTTCACAGACAACAATGTTGAAGGAAGCGCTTTCATCCCAATTGAATATCTTGGACCTGGAACACCAAGAAACATTAGAGTAGACATTCATAAAGACATCAATTCAATCCATGAAAGTATTTTTGGAAATACTGGTGAAGTTGTTGAACAGGAAGACGGCACAGACATGATCACTATCAGGACGCCAAAGTTCAGCCAATTTGATCCAACAACAAGAAAGGTATTTGTATATGTTCCAGTGACTATCAACAGATTTTCAGGTTCAATTAAAACTCTTCCTGACCAGATGAATGTATATCTTAATGCAAGAATCAGCTATAGATCAGATGAAGCAGGTTATTATTCAGGTACATCTAGTACTTACACTGGAAGCAATTTTGGCCAATATTCTAATTATGGCTCACAGCCCACAGGATATGCAACATGTGATGTCTATCCCGTGATTAGCTACAGCATACAAAAACCATTAGATTATACAAAATTTCTTACACCAGAGATGATAAACCAAACAATTAAGTTTTTGGACAAGACAATAGATATCACTAAAAAAATTTCAGGATATGTGCAGAAAGCAGCATTATATACAATGATTGGCTGCGGTGCGATGGTTGCATACAATTATCTGTCTGCAGCATTTAAGCCAGCTGGTGGCGCGCTTGCAACAGCTGGTGGTGGGAATGGACAATGCAGTCCTGTTGAAGAAGAGATGCAGACAACATATTGGTTATGCGATAGAATACTCTGTCCTAATGTCCCTTCGAAATGTGAAGATAAAGACTGGAAAAAATCTGGCTATATGGATGGTGATTCAATAATATCAGAAGATGAATGGAAAGCAAGAGGAACAACCAATGAACAAACAACGCATGCATATCTGCAGGAATATAATACTGCAAATCCTGATGCTCCTTTGACTGCTGACAAAGTTAATCCTATAAATGTAAAAGCTTGGGCTGAAAAGAATAAGATTGATTACAATAGTGGTCTAAAAGCAAACCCCAGAATATATACATATATTGATGATGATGCAGGTGAGACACATACATTTGAGTATATTGATATCAAGAACAGAGAAATTGTCGATAAGAAAGCAATGAACACACTTACAAGAGAAGCAGAAGGCACCCCTTTGATAAGCATAAGGATAAGCGAAGCTGATTCTAGAGCATCTGAATGTGATATGACTGACCAGACATTAGTAAGAGTAAGAAAGACTAATGTAGAAGATCTTACTCCTCTAAAAGGTGCAAAAAGAATTGTCAGCCCTGATTATTTTTGTATGCCAAAACCAGCTGACCAGCTTGGAGAGCCTGATCCTAGTTTCCTTGGATGTTATTCTGAAAGCTGTCCAAATTTTGACCAGACAAAATGTTTTTGGAAAGCAGACATGAATCCTCCTGCTGGATTATGGTCAAGCACAAGATGCGGCTGTCTTCCTGGAATAAAATCTCATCTTGATAATTTCATTAAGATAATGGAAGGCACAAAGAAGTGTATGCAGCAGGCATTAATCGGTGAAGTAAGAGGAGGCTACTGTGAAAGATTATTTGCGCAATTTATCTGTGATATTTTTTCTGAATTGATACTTAAATCTCTGCTTGGTGTTGGCAGTGATGATTATGGAATTTTAGGGGGATTAGGAGCAGACAAAGGCATCAGTGATTTCAAATCAAACTCTAAAAAGATTTCAAGCCAGCTTTCACAGCGTTATGGAGGTATTGTTAAAAATAAATTAGGTCTGTCTGCTGACCAGCTCACAAATAAATTCTGTATTGCCGCTATCACGATGGACTGGTCTGTGCTTGAAGGGATGCTTAACCAGGTTGTTGACAGCATACCTGTTGAGCCTATTGCCCATGTTGAAGCAGATTCAAGAGCTTATGGATATGATCCATTCAATGGAAGGATGAATATTGGCTATAGTGTTTATTTAGGTCTTGTGCCAGGTGGAAGAACACAGACAGAGATGTATCTTGAATGCGATCCAAGCTATCCAAATGCGATGTGCAAAGCAGGTGAACGAAAGCCAATACCAAGATCTTTCAGGCAGTTAGATAAGAATTCACCTGCAATTGATGAGAATATTGTATTTGTTGATCAGGGTGCATTATCATGGTATAATAAAATTGTTCTTGTCCTGAAATATGAGTTAGGTGGGGAGACAAAAACAGAAGTTATTGAAAAACCAATCAACAAGAAAGGTGACCTTGCTTTTGGATGCACTTTTTCAGTAACGCAGGGCATAACATGCCAGTCACTTGCTCTTCAAGGACAGGAAGGAGGGGTTGTAGAAGTATTCCCTGTCGGTGCTGGTTCATACTTATCACCAAAGACAAATACATTTTATCCTAATAATAAAGTAAACCTTTTATTGAAATTAAAGAATCAGTTTAAAGATCCTGCTTTTTATGTTAGGCTTAATTTTGATGATTCAAGGATGAATCCTGTGGAATATAAGATTCCAGGAGCTGGTTCAGGTGAAAATGCCGGAGCAGAATATTTAAATGAACAATTCTATAATCTTTGGTTAGGAACAATCGGCACTGATGGCCTTTCATTAGGAAGCGCTGATAAATATAATATGAACATCAATTTTGAATTAGACAAATCTAATGATGCATCAAAGCAGAATAACAGGTTTAGCAATGGTGAATTAGATATTAAATTAGAAGGAGCAGAAAAAGCTGTGCTGACAATCTATCCGCAGATAAGGACTGAAAATAATCAGTATGCTGACCTTAAGCCATTTACCTGTGAAATATGGGACAGCAAAAACAACAAACCTGATATCGAACAGAAATATCCTTTATACAAGATGGCTGTCAGACAAAATGGAAACCTTGTCAGCAAAGATGGAACAATTAGTACAGCTGGTTCAAGTGGAACAGCAGGAACAATTAGTGCAGACAATTCAAGTGAAGCTACAGCTTCTGGAACAATTAATTCTCCAGATAATACAGCATCAGCAACAGCACAAGTTACCATGCAACATATAATAGATGAAGATTATGAAGAAAGGCTTTTGCTTTCTGATGGCTTATATAGTAGATGCCTAATCAAAGGCGACAGGCTGTTAAGGCAATCATTACAATACACAAAAACAGTTGATGAAGTCAAAGGAGATGATGTTGTTGTAATCAAAAGCATCTCAGCAACTGTCATACAGAAACAGGAATATTCTCATATCACGCCTTCATTGAAGATAATCAGCGGTACTAAACAGCTACAGAGAGAATTCACAGAATCTGGTAAAGCAGCAGCAACAGGCTCACAGACTATGAAAACAATCGGTGTTACATTGACATTATTGAGAGATACAAACAATAACGGACAGGGAGACACACCATTGCTGTATGAAGGAAGACCTCAACAGTTTAAGTTTACATATTATGTCAAAGAAGCTTCTAAGACAAATTTTGCACCTACTGTGGATCTGATAGAACCAATAGAACAATATGTAAATGATGATAAGGATTTGTGGATTGGTGCAAATATACAGGATGACAGAAATATCATCAAGGATGTCAAGCTGAGGATTGTTAATTCAAATTCAAAAGAGTCATGTGAAACTATGATGAATGTGAATGAAGAGATGGAAGTGATTGTTGTTCAGGAAAAGAATACCTGCGGTGTATATGAGGTTGAGAATTATCTTAATGATTTAGCTGCACCTAGTTTCCTTAGATTAAAGATAAATCTTCAGTCACCGCCAGCTTCAAACTTTTTTAAATCAGGAAAACTTGATTATTATACAATCACTTATGAAGTTGGTGATGGTGAAAGCAAGAATCCAGGCAGAGCAAACAAAGGCTTCAGGCTTGCATCAAGACAAGGTGCATACAGTTATGAAAGCGCACCGATTGGTGTATCAAGCAGAGGAGCTATTGTCCAAACATCTGTTGGAGGAAATATTGTATGTTTAGGAAGTGAAGCATGTCCTGTCTGGATCGGTCCAAATTATCCATCAGAGATAATAATGGATCCAAACACTCCACAGCAACAACAATTCCAAGATATAGTTCCAGGACAGTATGGTGCACAAAATATCCCACCAAGTACAGCGCAACAGCAACAATATGACACTCAAGGCCAGCAATGGAACTATGATCCTAACACAGACTATTCTAAACCGTTTGAAAACTATCAAACTTAATTAAGATTAATAATCCAAGTTTGACAACTGTCAAACTGAGGTAATAAAAAGAAAAAATTAATTATTTACGATAAAACTCCAATGATTCTAAGAAATCCTTATCATTAATATCTTGCCCTTGTTTCTTTATCATGTATAACTGCCCTAAATAATCTGGTCTTTCTTCAATCTGATCTTTCATTTTTTCAATGTGCTCATCATCTATCTTTAAATAATCTTTAAGAATAGGCATTACATGCTTTCTATCATTTAACATTCCTGCTAAGCTGGTGTTAAGCTCATTCATTATTCTTTTGAATGAATCTTCTTGAGATCTCAGATGTGTTTGTGTATTATAATTATCTTTATGCCTATCTATTGTTTTTTTAAGACCCTCTGAAGTTAATCCATAAATTCTCCTTCTATGTGTATCTTTCCTTATTTCTTCAAGATTATCCCAACCTGCGACTGTTTTAGCAAGTCTGGCATCAAAATCTTCCATCATATATTCATGAAGCTTATCTCTTTTTGCAGAGTCTTTTAATGCACTAAATTGATATTCTTGAGTATCATCATTAAATTCTATGAGTCCTTCTTCTCTCATCCTTTTTAATGCAGTTGTATGCGCCTCACTATGCATCTGATGGTAATTAAGTGCAATAGATTCTACTGCTTTTTCGTTTCTCTTTAATATATCCACTATACTTTCTTCAGCCATTATTCTCACCTTTGTTTCTATTTTTTGTTTTTTATCTTCATTCTTATTATTTATCCATTATGGATATAATTTAAATGTTTAGGTATAATTATGTATATATATGGTTATACTATGATTACTAATATATAAAATTTATCTCCAATAATTTATAAGATTTTTGGTTGAGACTCTTGAAACTATACCTTCTCCACCATTTTCCTGTGTATCTTTCACTTCAATCAATGATACTTGTCCTGTTCCAAAATCACCATGTCTTGCTGAACAATAAACCCTTTTAGGAGCCCATGAATCTTCATCAACTTCATTTCCATCATAATCACAGCTTCTGTGTCCCATATCTCTATTTCCTGAAACTACTGTCAAACTTGGTCTTTTCCATCCAAGATTCCTTGCTAATTCAACATCACCAAGATTCTCAAAAACATATTCAACATCATGGCCAGATTGTTCCATCTGTTTACCATATTCTCGTGGATATGGACCTTCTCTTTTTGTAGTTCCTTTTTTAGTAATATAAGCAACATCTCTTTTATCAACTGCTGATTTCAATAATTTTTTCTCAATATTACTGTCATTAGAGTTTGGTTCTTCTAAACTTCCAAATCTTGGAACATCATAACAAAATACAATCAATTTCTTTGAATCAATCCCATCAGCAACACTTAAATGTTCAGCTAAGCTGATTACCCTAACATTATGTTCTTCACTTGTAAATGTATGTTCATAATTTGACATGACTAAATAACCACCTCTATGACTCTGCGAACGCATTGCACCTGGAATCATTATTAGATTATGTTCACCTAATCTTACTTTTGGAAAATGTGCAACCATATCAAACAAGTTACCAAAATCATTACGACTCTTGTCAAAGGCATATTGCCATGCTTCCATTGATTCTGTTTTTCCTGGGGTTAAATATACAGGCTTATTTCCCGTGTTTGTACCTAATGTATGAAGAAGTGTACTAATTTCAACATCATCATATCCTAAGCTGCCTAAACAAATTACAGCATCATAACCCACTTTTCTTAACAGATTAGGCAAGAATCTAATAAAATTATTTTCACCAGCTATATCAGATATTACCAGATATCTAGTAGTATCTTCACCTTCTCTTTCAATAGCAGGTGCCATTTTGCTTGGCATACCATCGACCTTTTCAGTAAATGTGACTAATCCAGAATCTGTTGTATCTAAACCTCTTGGATCAAAACCCCTTTCCTGCAAAAATCTAGCTAAATCAGGGTTTTCTCCTCCAACTATACGCTTGCTTGCAGCTGGACTTCTTGAACTTAATGGTTTTCCGTCTGGTCCTAATAATGCCATTTTTCTGTTTCCCCTTTTCTCACTCTTTTTTAGTATATTTTGGTATTATAATTATATATCCTATTCTCTGGGGTAACTAGTATTTAAAGTTTACTATTTTATAGTAGTTAATAATGGGACATTTTGGATATAATTCAGTTTATTTATAAATAATATTAGAAATCCTTATAAACAACCTGTAGCAAGAAATGAAAAATGGCATTTAGAGGAAGAAAGGTATATGGATTATCAAAAATTAGCAGATGTCCATTCTGTGAAAGGACAGCTACACATAAGAATGAACAAGGCTTGGATGTATGCCATATGCATAAAGAACAAAATCTAGATAGCATCAAATGCACATGCGGAAGCTGGTTAGATATAATGTCAGGCAAATTCGGCCCTTATTTCAAATGCATCAACTGCGGAAATATCAGTTTCAGAAAAGCAATGGAAATAAAAAGCATAATGGATAATAAGTAAAATACACACAAAACCAACAATTTCTCCTACAAATTTAATTAAGAAAATATATAAATAGGTCTTTCACTTTATATATGATAAAGAGGTTAAAAATGGACTTTGAAGATATAAAAACTAAATTTCATGATTTTAAGGAAAAGTATAAAGAGAGATCTGTTTCTAAAATTGATGAGTTTTTTGAAGAAATTAAGGAAGAATACTTAATTGAAAAAACTAAAGAATTGATTACAACAGGATTACAAAGAGATTCTGCACACAATAAAGCAAGACAATCTTGGAGAACATTTGTAGGTCATTCGTTACAAAGATTATTGATGGTTATTCTTGAAGAATTATTTGAAGGTACTGATATTAAATTAGTTAAAGATGCTGAATTAGGAAGCAATAATCTTTCAAAAGAAAAAGATTTAGTAAGAAGAATGCTTGAAATTCATTTTAATGAATATTCATTTTTACCTGATGCTGATATAATTGTTTATAGATATAATGAAAATGAAGAAAAGGTAAGAATCTATTGCGTGCTTTCTGTTAAAAATTCATTTAGAGAAAGGGGATTTGAAACAACTTATTGGAAATTAAAACTTTTAGAGAACGAAACTACTAAGCATATTAAAGTTTTTATGGTTACTCCAGACAAAGATGATGAAGTAAATGTTATTGTTGGTGCAAGAGGGCCAAAGAAATCAAGAGTTATCTTGGAATACGAATTAGATAGTATGTATATGGCGAGAGAAGATTTTGAAAAAACTGACAAAGTTAAAGATATTGATGAATTATTTGAAGATATTAAGGATTTAGTTGAGCAAGATGGTAAAAGAAAATAAATTTTTAAACAAAATTGTAACAGGAGATGTTTTAGATTCTCTTAAACAAATTCTTAGCAATAGCGTCCATCTTGCAATTACTTCTCCACCATATAATGTAGGAAAAAACTATGATAATCATCACGATGAGATGAATTATGATGAATATCTAAAGTGGTTAAATAATGTATGGAAAGAAACTCAAAGGGTTTTAGTTTCGGGCGGAAGATTTTGTTTAAATATTGCACCAACAGGCATAAAAAATTTTACACCTATTCATCACGATTTTAGTAATCAATTAAGAAAATTAGGTATGAAATTTAGAACAGAAATAATATGGTATAAACAAACAATGTTAAGAAGAACTGCTTGGGGCAGTTGGAAAAGTCCATCTAACCCCCATATTGTTCCATCTTGGGAATATGTTTTGGTATTCTCTAAAAATAGCGATAAATTAGAAGGAGATTCAAAAAATGCAGATATAACTTCTGATGAATTTAAAGAATATTCTGATGGCCATTGGAAGATAGCTCCTCAAACAAAAAGGAATGGACATCCTGCACCATTTCCAGAAGAATTAATCTATCGCTTGATAAAATTCTATTCATTCAAAGGCCATATAGTTTTGGATATGTTTGGTGGAACAGGAACAGTTGCAGTTGTTTCAGCAAAGAATAATAGAAATTTTATCCATTTAGATATTTCAGAAGAATATAACAAAACAGCAAAAAAAAGATTAAGTGAAGTGAAAGACCAAATAAAGTTAAATGATTTTGTAGATATTTGAGTAAATAATATTGCCACTTATTTAATTCCAAACATATCCTTAAACCATCCAATGAATCTTTTTATTATGGATTTCTCTGTTTTCTTTATTGGTGAATCATTGATCTTTTCCAAGACAGATGTACAATTCCCAGATAGCAGGGTAAGATTTTCTATTTTTTCTATAATCCTATCAGTTTTATTTGTATCATTGCATAAAGGATATTTGCCAGTTGCATCAGTCAGATTATCCTTTACATCAGTTATCTTATCTGTTACATCAGTTATCTTATCCTTTGCATCTGCCAGCATTTCTTTTGCACCTGTTGCACTTTTTTTTATCTCAACCAATGTGTTCTTAACCTTATCAATACCTTCTGTTATGTTGGTATTCTTATCTGCAGATGTTATCTTAACAGATACATCATCAATGAAATAAAATATTATTTCACAATAATTATCACCATCAGCTCCTTTAGAATGTGTCCTTACTGCATCTTTAACCCATATATAGACATTATTAAGCTTTCCTTCCTCATGCTCTTTTATGGCCAATGTACTGCCGTCAACATCAAAGATGCAGGAATTATCTTCTGTGACACCAACAAGAAGTATCTCATGGTCAGTACTTTTCACGATATAGTTCTCATTCAGTTTTACAGCTGCCACATTTGCAGAGATCAAAACCACAAATAACATTAAAAGCAAGATTGGATTTAATACTGGCTTAAAAATAAATTTGACCATACAAATAAAAGATTAAAGGAAAATATAAAGGTTTTGATTTTTAAAATATTTGTTCTAAACCATAATTATGTCACAGTGATTATAAAGGTGTAAGGTATAAGGGGTATGGTGTAAGTAAATAAAAGCTGCTAGCTGTTGGCTTCTAGCTGTTAGGATTAAAGATTAACTTGAATCCTAGAAGCTAACAGCCAGAAGCTAGAAGCTTTTTTACACCTTATATCATACACCTTACACCTATTTTAATGTGCCATTAATTCGGTTTAGTATAATTTTTAAAATATTCTTTTGAACCTATTTAATTTGCCTTATCTAGATAGTCTTTGGCAAGCTTAATCACCTGATTAGCATATGAAGCAGAGCCGCCACAATAAAACCTTAATGCTGATTTCATATTTCCATCATATCTGTCCAATAAAAGATGACCTAAAAATGCATCACCTACAATCACATTAACTTCAGGATACTGCTTATCTCTTGATAAACTTACAATCTCTTCAATCTGTGCCTGTTGTTGAGATAAAAAACCAACCCAGTCAATATCTTCACCTGTCAGTTCAATTAAATAATTGTTGAGATCATACCCATTTTTTGGATTAGCAAGTTCACGTTTCAGCATGTTTGATTTTCTTAATGAAACACCATAAGTAATTTCATAGCCTTCTGTGATTGCCTGCCCAAGCTTGAAAAGTAATCTAAGCTCTTTTCCTAAAGTATTAAGCCTTGCAGTATCATGGCCTTTTCTGACTTCTTTGTATTCTTTTTCAACTTCAGAATATCTTTCTTTTACTTTTCCTGACAGGTCAGATAATTCAGTAAAATAAGGCCCGACTAATTCCTCTAACTGCCTTTCCTTCTCAAGAATCTGTTCAGAAAAAGCTGATCTGAATGGCTTATATTTATCAGCATCTGAAAATATTGCAGCAACACCAGCAGTTGCACCTTGCCTCATCAACTGCATCAGACCGCATGCATCTACTGCATTGCACCCAACATTGAAATTAAACCTTGATTCTGTATATGCTATACCTCTCAGCACTGAAGCATGCGCAATATTACCATCCTTTAAACTTGAAACAAGCTGTATAAATCTTTCTTCATCATAATTCTGATTTAGTTGTTTGTCTAATCCATTTCTGTTTCTTGCTGTTTCTGGCTCTGTGTTTCTTGCTCTTGGCTCAGGGATTCTTGCTCTTGGCTCAGGAATTCTTGCTAATGCTGTATTTCTTTCCATAATTACTCTTGTTCTAAAAGCAGCATAATCACTATAATCTATATCAAAATAAGAAGTTTCTTCAGATGATGATACTAATTCTTCATCAGACATTTTGTTTGGAACTCTTCCTGAACTGGATGAAACTCTTCCTAATTTAGATGAAATACTTACAAGATGAGATGTTTGCTGAGCTTTTCTAACTCTATAATATTCATCAACTCTTTCATTTAATGTGCTTGCAGATGTAAATATTGTTGCAGCTAACAGCCCAGCACCAAATAATATATCGAATAATTTCCCCATAAACTCTCAAATTTAAGATGTTGTTTATATTGTTTTTGGTTTTTAACCACTAATAAGTGGATAAGCGGAATATTTATAAAGAATTGATAGATTCATGACAAATATGAGAGAACTTATGCCTGCAAAAACTTTCGCGCACAGATGCTTAGATATTGAAGCTGAAGCATTTCCTATAGACAGAGGATTATATAGTCTATTAGATAAAATATTAAAAAGTGCTATAGATATTGATACACAGAGAAATCCAGGAGAAGTTTTATTTGATATTGAACAGCTATTACTTAAAGATTTTAGTTTTAAAGTACAATTAAGAAGCCCATCTTTAGGAATTGCATTAGATACAAGAATAATAAACTGTGAAACCAGTTCAATCTTAACATATTCAATTGGTGAAGTTCTTGAACTGCCTTTTTATTTTGCCCAGTCACCTAATCACATATTTATTAAAGCAAGAATCAGAAAAGAAAGAGAAGAAGGAGTAGATAGAGAGGATAGAGAAGATGGAAAAATAATATCATACCATAATTTCGACATGGCATGGAGAGGAAGCAGAGATGATTTATCATATGCTCTTGAATCATCTATACATCCAAAATCAGTAGAAGAAGGTGTTTATCTGACAATCTTAGATGAAACACAAAATAATTCTATACCATATGCAATAAGAGGATTCAGAAGATGGATTAGTGGAAGTCTAAATGCTGCAATAATGGATTTTAAGACAGCATTACATTATCATCCAAAATGTACTATTGCAATGAATGGCATCGCAGAAGTCCAGATAGAGCTGGCAGATGAATTAGGCATAACTCAAGATGGAAATATTCAGAGAAGAAATCAGTTATATGCCCATGCACTTCAGCTGTTCAATAAAATCATTGAACTGGATCCATACGATATATTCAGATTATTAGACAGAGCAAAACTTAAAGAAAAAATAGATGACATAGACGGAGCAAGAGAAGACATTGAATTTATCCATCATAACAAAGACAGAGCAATATATTTTAAAAATTCAGGTCTACCATATAAAGGATTTCTTGATGAACTATTAGAGATGAAGAAAAGATTAAATGTATAATGCCCATTTTATTCTATAATAAGTTAAACGCCCTTGGGGGGCGTGACCCATACAGGGAAACGCTTACGTTTTGAGAATACTACTTCGTTCTAATTTAGTAGATATTATGACGACAATAATTTATAAAACTTTCGTTTTTGCAACTAAAAAATTTAAGAATTTATTTATCTTTCTTTTAAAAAAACTAAAATAGGTAAAGATTCTTTGTTTTTGATTATCTTTCTAACCCTTGCCTTTAATGCATCTTCTTTAAAATACAATTCCATGTCATAACCAAAATCTTTACTTCTATCAATGAGAGATGGCATAAACAGTTTTAACTCTTTTTTAAACTTAATAAGCCTAGTGCCATCATTCCACAACAGAGCTCCATCTAATTTGATTATGTTAGGAATATCCATTTTATTCTATTATTCCTATTACATTTTGAAGTAATAGTGGGTAATACTGTCCTCTCTGAGCTCCACCATACCTATTGTACAAACTATTTCTTGAATCAAGTAGATAACTAACCATCTTTTTAAGAAAAGCTTTATCAGAATCATTATATTCAGTAGGTGTTAATCTGAATTTATTTACTTTTTTAATTTCATTCTTAGGGGATGCAAATATTTGACCACCTTTTTCATTTATTCCTGCTAAAATACAATATAATCCCAGTAAATTTGGATTCTCAGGTATATCTAAATCTGATATGCTTAAATCTAAGCTTAAATCATATGCTGGTTCATCTAACATAGAAAAATTAGGTTCAACACCAGTAAGATTTCTTAACTCTTTCTCTAGACGAGAACTATTTGGTTTGTATAAGCCATGTAGTTCCCAATTAAAGTCTATGTTACCAATAGCTCTACAATGCTGATATCCCATCTGAACAAATCTTTCAGGTATATCAGGTACAACACCTGTAAACTGTTGAATATTCTTCATTAAATCAACTAAAGCAAACCTTGCACAAGTTGTATATACTTCTTGAATTAACATTTCTGGTGCTTCAACTTCTAATATTTCTACAACTTTCTCTAAATCATCATTTCTAGTACCATCACGCCAATGATAACTATCATAATCAGTAATGTAATATTGAAATTCTTCGGCACTAGAGAACTGTGGATTGATTTGAGTACATAATTTAATTTCTTCTATTTTTTCAAAATCATATTCTGAAAAATGATATTGATATGCTTTTAAAACTAAATCTTCAGGAGGTGTAGATCCAAATGACTCATTTAAAAATGAAATTAATAGAGGAATATTTGAAGTATCCGTAGAAAATAATGCAATTTTATAGTAATTTCTTAAATCATCATGACTAGGTTCATCTTGTGTACATGCTCTTATTTCATTGAATCTTTTTAGATTACAGGCTTTAAGATGACGATAGTTAGCTTCTCTAACTAAATCTTCAGGTGGTGTAGATTTAAATGACTTATTTAATGATAATAGATTCGAATCATCACCATATAATAATTCATAGCAATACCATCCTCTTAAAACATCTTCTCTTGAACTAGTATTATGTCTTTGTATCTTTAATAAATTTAAACCCATTTTATTCCCTCACTATAATTTATTCTTCTATATGGGCTCTTAACATCCTCAACTTATCTTGATCTTTTTTGGTATGTTCATTTTTTAGTTTCTAACTTCAGGATCAATTTTGTATCTATCCATTAACTCCATATAAGATTCACTAATCTTCTTTTCAACTTCTTTTATTCCATCAACAAGCCCTTCTTTACCATATACATGCATCAATTGAAAGCTTTTTATGATAGTTGGTTGTTCTCCAGTATAATCCATAAGGGTTGCTGGCATGACACTATCTGGATTAAATTCTACTTTCATATCCATCTTTGTCAGAATACCTACTGCTAAATCATATGTTCTCATTGCATCATAAATGGTTAATCTATTTCTATCCATATGAAGAATATCATCAATATCTCTATATGGAAGAACACCATTAAAATGTGGTATGTCCCCATTACTTCTACGATTAACATCTGTAGAAAATCCTAATAACCATTTTGTATCATTTAGTAACGATTCTATTCCTTCTTCTCCTAACATAGCCAAAGTATGATAACTCTTTTTGCCTTCCACATATACACTGAATAATTCATTCAATTCAGGCTTAGTTAAATTACCAGGAAGATTTCTTCTGATACTTGATATATGTTTAATTAAGGAATCATGTAACTCCATTAAATCATATAAATCTCTACATTTAGGCTTATTTTCTAAAACATTTGTTCTCATTTTTCTCATCCTCACTATTATTTTCACTTTATTTCTCATACTTGGTTTATTTCTTTTCCTCGTTTACCTGCCATATATCCACTTAGATTAGATATGAACTCATCTTGTTTTCTTCTCTTTGCTTCTTTTGTGTTAAATCCAATATGTGGTGTAGAAATAACTCTTAATCCATTACTTGGTCTAAAAGTAACATCATCACAAAAAAATAAATCGCCATCTTTTGTTCTATCATATAATAATTGATATCCTTCTTTTGAGATTATTTCTTCTCTAGCTAAATTTATAAGAACACTCCCTTGTCTAAGAGATATTATATCATTAGCAGCCACAAGATTTCTTGTTTCTTCACTTAATGGACATGTAAAATATACAATATCTGCATTTGAAAAAATATCCTCTTTTGTTGATTCCTCATATGGACAATCTTTTTTACTTCTAGATTTATAAAGCACTTTGGCTCCTAATTTATCTAATTGAGATGCTATGTGTGACCCTATCTTACCCAAACCAACAATTCCCACTACTTTACCTTTAACATAATTCTTTGTCAAATTATAAGAATCACCAATTTCAATACCTTCTATACCACCAAATTGTGCATTTCCTTCGTTTAAGAGCTTTTGATTTTCAATTAAATGACGTGCCCTAACAAATACACTATCCTTTGTTTCAAACAAACCAATTCTTTCAAGATACGCCACACCTAATTCAGCAACAGATTGAAAACAATAATTTGGTGTGTTGGTAACTATTGTATTATCAAATGCATTTGCTGGAAGATTATTATATCCAGCAGCATGAATGCCAATATATCTGATTCTTGATTTATCTATCATTTTAGGGGTAATTACTCTTTCCACTCCACCCACAACTAAAATATCAGTATCTCTTAAGCTGTATTCGTTTAAATCTTTTAGTTCTAGCTCACCCACATTATCAAAACTTGTTTTAAGATAATCCATTTCCCTTCCTGAAAACCCAGGACAATTAAAAACCGATACGTTCATTTTCTTCATTC
The DNA here is from genome assembly GCA_043813525.1 of Candidatus Woesearchaeota archaeon. Classification (GTDB taxonomy): domain Archaea; phylum Nanobdellota; class Nanobdellia; order Woesearchaeales; family DSVV01; genus JBDRKY01. The sequence goes on along the minus strand of JBDRKY010000035.1, from coordinate 1,473 downwards.
CCCCTATCATCCTTTTCATAATGAGCTCTTAACAACCTTAATTCATCTTGTTTTCTTTTTTCAGTCTCCTTTAATCTCATGATAACATGTTTTTGTTTTTCTATCTCACTAGTTACCAAGTCTAAAACTATCTTGTCTCTCAGGCTTCTTATACCACCTGAAAGTATCTCAAGATCTTCATGCATTTCTTCTTCAATATCAATTACTAATCTTTTCATTTTCAACCAAATAGTTACTATGAAATAGTAACAACCTTTTATATATTGTCATTATAATTTATATAATACCTTATAATTTTCACTACTAGTTAATAGTTGCGACAGGTATTTATATCTTTTTGATATAAAAGATATATTTTTAGTAAAATTTATATACTATTTGTGTTTACTACCACATATGAAACGAAAAATAATCAAACAAGGAGAATCTGCATTAACTGTAACAATCCCTAAGAAATGGGCTAAAGATATGAATATCTTAAATAATAAGGAGATTAATTGTGATATAAGAGGTAATGAACTAGTGTATTCTATTGAAAAAGAACCAGAAGCACTTACAAAGACAATAGATATTACCAATATGAGTAAAAGAGTCATAAGGTGGTTCCTTGCTGGAATGCATAAAGGTGGTTATGATGAAATTGAGATATTCTACAAAGGAGAAGATCAACTAGAGCTAATCAATGAACTTATCAAAGATTTAATGATGGGTTTTGCAATAGTTGAACAAAGTGAGAAAAGAGTATTATTAAGATTAGTAACAAAAGAAAATCCAGATGAGTTTCAAACATTGTTAAGAAGAGCATTTTTAGTAGGATTAAACCTAAGTGATAGTTGTTTAATATACATAAAAACAAATAAGTTTGATAAATTAGAGAAATTAACATCATTAGAAAAAACAAACAATCAATTAACTAATTTCTGTGAAAGAATGATTAACAAAGGAGTTCTCAAAGAAAGTAATAACTCACATTTCCTATATGTAATAGTATGGAACCTTGAAAAGATTGTTGATGATTATAAATATATTGTTCAATACCTAAGTGGAAGAAAAAAAACAATAAGCAAAGAAGTAATTAAACTCTTTGAAAAAATCAATAATCATTTCAGAGCATATTATGAATTATTCTATACATTTGACAGCAAAAAAATGAGTGACCTTAGCATCTATCGAAAAGAAACTGAAAAAGAAATTAAAAAACTACTTGAGAAGTCTAAAGGTGAAGAATCAGTTGTTATTTCATATCTCCATACCATATTAATGAAATGTGAAGATTTCTCAGCATCAATGTTTATGCTAAAGCATGAATAGTTGTAAGAAATATTGTTTGATTAGTTAAAATTAAGCAAATATATCCAATATTATTGCTTAATTTTTGAAAATCATAATCCATTATGAACGCTTTTAGTATATAAACTTAATGTCAGCTTATCAACCCCATTTCATGTGTAAATATAACCTATTTTGTCCACT
>JBDRKY010000034.1:0-14195 GCA_043813525.1 Candidatus Woesearchaeota archaeon | reverse complement strand
TGCCGCCTTATGTTTGTTTTTATCACAATACAGGTCGTGAGACATTAAGGTATGGAGCTCCTTTATGATTTTAATTGTAAGATTTCCATGATGAAAACTGGCTGCAATAATATTCCTTATTAGGAGACTTTTTACATACGTTTTTTAAAATTCATTTCAAACTTGTTATATAATTTAATAATTCATTGACTACTTCCAAGTGAAAAATACCAAAACCTTTATATATTGGTAAGATATTCTACATATATCCATTTAGTTAAAAGAGAGGTTCTATTATAGTTTTAAAATGCTTGTTTAGTCTAAAAGAGGTCCATAATCGTATAAACTAATAATATAGGGGGAGTAAAAAATGATGATTGGAGAACGTTTATTGAACAAGTTAAGAGAATTTGGATTGAATAGTTATGAAGCTAAAATCTGGGTTGCTTTGCTTAGCAGAGGTGTCTCAAGCGCTGGTGAACTAAGTGATATTTCTAATGTGCCAAGATCAAGAGCATATGATGTATTGGAAAGTCTTGAAAAGAAAGGATTTATTGTTATGAAGATTGGAAAACCAATAAAATATATTGCTGTAAAACCTCTTGAAGTTATTGAGAGAGTCAAGAAGAAAGTTAAAGATGATTCTGACAAACAAGTTCAGATTATAGATGACCTGAAGAAAGATGAGATGCTTCAGGAATTAGATGTTCTTTATACAAATGGTGTAGAGGTTATCGAACCTTCAGATCTTAGCGGTGCTTTAAGAGACAGGCAGAATGTTTATCATACAATCAATACAATGATCAATAATGCTCAGGAGACAGTTGATATCCTTACTACTGAATCTGGCATGATCAGAAAAGCAGATTCATTGAAAAGAAGCCTTGACAAGGCAGCAAAACGTGGTGTCAAGGTAAGGATAGCAGCTCCAATCTCTAAAAAATCACAGAAAGCAGTTGATATTCTTAGTAAGATTGCAGAGGTCAGATCAGTCAGTTCAGTAAAAGCAAGATTCTGTATTGTTGACAGCAAAGAGATAACATTCTCTCTTATGGATGATGCTAAAGCAGTCCCTGCTTATGATGTTGGTTTATGGATCAATACACCTTTCTTCGCAAGTGCATTGAAAACAATGTTCGAACAAGTATGGACAGCGAACAAAGAAGTAGCTATCAAAGTAAAGAATTGAGTTTTTTATTTTTACTTTATTCATTCATTCATTCATTTTATAATATTAATTTTTTTGACTAAATAATTATTGGTTTAAAATGGATTTAATCATTGAAATGATTAACACAAATAGAGGAAAATTAATTGTTCATAGAGCTCCAATATCAAATCCTATGGAATATGTTCTTCCAGGTTGTTCATAAGAACTAGGTTTACATATCACTTCTTTCTCTTATAATGCAGCAACAGAAATATAATTCCTAACAGTACAACAATCACAGCACTATATACAATTATTGCAGCCATTTCACTGATAATCAATCTATAATTTATCTTAGGAATCAAAGAAAGGATTATATATCCAACAGGAAATGACACGCCTAATATATTTTTGATTGTATGTTTTATCTTGTTGACTATCTCTTTTGCTTTGATTCTTTTCAATACAATCAGCACAAAATAAAGTGCAAGGATATAAGATACGTTAGCTAATGCATTTATCAGTTTTGAACTATTTTCTATGCTTACTACAGATGATGGATTTAAGTTGCCTTTATCCAATTCGTTTACAGCACTGCCATCAACAATTTTATCAAGACTATAACTAATAATTACAACATCTCCTTTATTCATGTCTCCAACTTCTTTTTTGACAATCGGATCCTCTTCAATAAGGATCATATGGTTGGTCTCAAAATTTACTTCTCTTACATGTCTGGCTAATTCTTTAGGGAAATATTCGAATACAACCAATCCTTTTATGTCTTCTTTTGCTGTTATTTTTGTTTCATAATATGTTTTTCCATTATCTCCTTTATTTGGATATATTGTTCTTGTCTTTTCAATCTCAACCTTCACAGCTGCTTTCAGATGGTCTTTTTTCCTGATTGGGACTATTTCATCAATTACATTGATGTTATTGATAATCTTTTCTTCAATTGCTGCATATTCTTTTTTCTCATTTTCATTATAGATATCAGATTCTTCAAGTACACTTTCATGGTCAGCAGATACTTCTTTAAACTTTTTATCTATCACTTTATCAACAGAATTTGATATGTCTAACAGTTCTTGGATATCTTCTTTTGTCTGGTCATTTTTCTCTAATATCTCTTTTTCTTCGTTATCATCTTCTGATAGTTCTATGTCATCTTTAATTTCATTGATATCAGCAAAATTCTGTTCATTGTCTACATCTGTAGATTCATCATCATAATATACAACTGCACTTTCAATGCTTGTATCCTTATTGTTTTCGATATTATTCTGTTGTGAGTTATCTAATACAATTCCATTATTATTTTTTAGAAATTCATTATTTCTTATGTTATTATTGGATGATTCTTCCAGGTATATTCCATTATAATAATCTTGTATGATGCAATTCTTAATAATTACATTTTTTCTTGATTCCAATGAGATTCCATTTCCTTCATTATTTTTACCTTTAAGAACAGCATTATTACAATCTAATGTGATCCCATCTGCTTTTATGGCTATACCATTTTCAATTACATATTCACTTTCACAGAATACAGCACTGCTTGTCAGGATGAATCCATCTTTTGGTATGATACATTCAGCATATACAATACTTACAGATAGAACTAATATAACTGACAAAATTAATAACATCAACCTCTTTTTCATTTTATATTAGATCATATTGATTTATTTATATAAATATTTCGATATTCAAAACTTTTATAAATTCAGCTGCTTTATTTCATATTACAATGTCCAGAGGCAAATTAACTGTTATTTCTTGTGAAGCAGGCAGATATTTCGCAGATAAGATAGCAAAAGCATTAGCTAAGTATAGGTCTAAAACAGATTTTAGGGTAGTAGATACCAAAGAAGATACTTTTGCCAATGGAGAGATTAGGATCGTGATTGAGAAATCTATTAGGGGTGATGATGTGTATATTGTTCAGTGCATAGAGAATCCTCATCATCCAAAATCAATAAATGACAGGCTGATGGCAATGTTCTGTGCAGTTGATGCAGCAAGAAGAGCAGGTGCTGCTTTTGTAAACCTTGTTGTTATACCATATCCTTATGCTAGACAGGAGAAGAAAAAATTCAGGGAGCCTATCACTGCTAGCCTGATAGCAAATCTTCTTGAACATTTGAGCATCAATTCTATAATCACTATAGATGTCCATGCAGATGCGATCACTGGCTTTTTTAGGACAACTGATTTTATCAATCTTTTTGCAGCAAACCATATTATGGATTTCTTTAGAAAACATTACCCGGATTATCTTAAAAATCTTGTTATTGTCAGTCCAGATATGGGTGGTGCAGCAAGAGCAAGATATTTTGCCAGAAAATTAGGCGCTGGACTTGCTTTGATGAACAAGGAAAGGAGTTATTCAAAGATAAATGTTGTTGAAAATGTAACCTTGATTGGTGATGTCAATAAAAAGAATGTTCTGATAGTTGATGATATGATTGACACTGGCGGAACAATGGATGGTGTTGTTAGTGAATTGAACAATCAAGGTGCAGATAATGTGATGATTGCCACTACATTCCCTATGATGAACGGGAAATGTATAGATAGATTCCATGATCTTTATGAACACAGAAAATTAAAATTAGTCATTGGGACAGATGCAGTTTATCATAACAAGAAATTCTTTGAGCTATATCCTTGGTATAGAGAAGTAAGTGTCGTGCCTTTATTTGCTAAGATAATTGATACTATAAATCTAAGAAAACCTATCAGCGATGTTATTGGTAAGAGATGATTTTATACTATATTTAATAATTTATTAACTACTTTTTTAGGCCATCCTTTCTTAATTAATATCTGCTTGATTTCACTTGCTTTCTTCCCTTCTTTAAGCTGTTTGCTGATATATTCTTTTAATAACTTGATTCCTTCTTCTTTGCTCAAGTTCAGATATCTGTCGATGATTTTGTTAGGCCATCCTTTCTTTATTAGTTCTTTTCTTATATTTATTTTGTTCTCTTTTTTCTTAAGATTCCTGTAGATATATATCCCTAACTCATGGATGGCTTCTTCTTTTGTCAGTTTAAGAATATTGTCAACAATCCTATTAGGCCATCCTTTCTTGACAAGCCTTTCTCTTATTGATAATTTATTCTCTCCATGTTTCAGCCTTTCATTTATGTTTCTTTTTAGTTCTTCCCATCTATTTTTTATCTTGTTCCCTAATACTTTGTCTATATATTCTTCTTTCCATCCTTTATTAATCAGGTCTTTTCTTATCTCTAATCTGCTGTTACCATTTTTCAGTCTTTGCCTGGCATAATCAACCATCTTATTGATCATATCTTTTGGCTTGATTCCTAATATCTTGTCTATATGCTCTTCCTGCCATCCTTTTTTGATTAGATCTTCTCTGATATCTAATCTGCTGTGTCCTTTCTTTAGCATTAATTTGGCATATTTTTTGATATCTTTGACAATATTCTGTACTTTATCACCAAGTATTTTATCTATGTATTCATGATTCCATCCTTTCTTGACCAAATCTTCCCTAATCTTTAATCTGCTGTGTCCTTTATCTAACCTTTGTTTAGTATAATCTTTCAGCTCTTCAGCAATATTTTGTGCTTTGGTTCCAATTATCTTGTCTATATGCTCTTCCTGCCATCCTTTTTTGATTAGATCTTCTCTAATTTTCAGTTTGTCATGTCCTTTTTTTAATCTATCTCTTGCATATTCTTTTATTTCTTTGATTAGATGTTCTGGTTTTACTTCTAATATTTTGTCAATATGTTCTTTATGCCATCCTTTTTTGATTAGGTCTTCTCTTATCTTTAATCTATCATGTCCTTTTCCTAATCTTTGTTTAGCATACTCTTTAATCTCTTCAAATAATTGTTTAGGTTTGATATTCAGAACTTTATCCACATGTTTTTGATGCCATCCTTTGCTGATCATGTGCTCTCTTATCTTTAATGGCTGCATACCTTTGCCAAGAAGCTCTGATGCATCTTTGCTTAGAACTTGCATATTCTTTTTTTCTGCTTCTTTTGTATATTTTAGGATAACTTCTTTATGCCATCCTTTCTTGCTCAATGCATCTTTCAGTTCATCAATATGCATCTTCCTGAAGGCATCATGCACAAACTGTTCAAGATGCATCTCTTCAGCTTTTTCAAAATGAATTGCTTTTACTTTCATGCCTTTGTAATATTTGTAAGCCTTGTATGGCATATAACCTGCAGAGCCTATCAGTGCTAATATCACAAGTGCAAGCAATAATAATATTGCTATTGCTCCACCTTTTCCAAATTCAAATCCTTTCTCTTCTTTTGGACAGTCAATTGGACAGCTTTCATAGCTTTCAAATGCTGCACAATAATTATCTCCACATTTGCATCCAGCTGGATCTGCTACCTCTGATTCATTCAGTTTTTCACCAACCACCATATACATATCTTTTTCTGAACATCCTGATATGTGGAACTGGAAGAACTGGTTGTGTCCCATGACTGCATTGATTCCTGCTTTATCCAATATCTCTTCAGAGACTATCTTTTCAATCTGTTTTCTTCCTATTGGATTGTTTAATAAGTCTGTATGTGTTAATCCTAATTCCCAATAATTTATGCACTTATCATCAACATAATCATTACCAATATGCTGAGCGCTCTTAACTCCAACAATACCATCATTTGGTTCAACAATTATATCTTCTTTTATTTTTCTTTCAAAGAATACTTTGCTGAATGGGAATGGTTTTGATCCTGCGATTACATAATAATCAATTCCAGGAACTCTTGGTGTTATCAGGCCTTTAGACAGCCTTGTCACAATATCGCTGTTCACATTGAACAGCTTGTTGTTTGTCTTAAGATTTATTAGCTGCTGGAACAGTTCTTTGTATGGTTCAATACCTGGTGAACCTTCATTTGGAGTTCCAACAGTAACTATTCTTTTTACTTTATCTAAGAATTTAAATGATTTTGATTCTGTTGAACCATACTGTTTAATGTTTTCAATATAAGAAAGATATAATGCCTGCTGTGTTACAAGACCTCCTAAGCTGTGTGCAGCGATATAGATATTATCAAACTCTTCCTGATGTTCTTCAATCAGTCTTGCAAATTCTTTTGCGTTCTTCTCAATCTCATCAGTTGTTGGATAACCAAATGTCCATGCCTGGAATGGCTGGTCTGTTAATTTTATATCCTTAAGGATCTGTTCATAAGTTGCAGGACTGCTTGCAAGTCCGTGTACAAGTATTACAACATCTTTTGTTGGTATCTTTGGCTCATAGACTTTTTCAAATGATGCATTAAGGCAGTTCAGACATGTTATGCCCATTGTAGCAACCTTGATCTCATTGTTTTCATCGAGATAATCACTTATTTCATCAATCTCAGCAGATATTGTTTTCTTCTTATCATTATAACCATTATTAATGTTATTTCCATTTTCTATTCCACTATTAATTTCACTTTCAATATATTTCCAGTTATCTTCTTCATATTCATCTTTGCTTAGCCATATATACATACCAACACTGTTGTTTTCGAATCCGATTGGTTCGATCAATGGCAATGTGATTTTTACTTTATCATCTTTGATTGATTTTTCCTGTATCTTTAATCTGACAGGTGCACCAATTATCTTTAAGTTTGGATTCTTAGGTTGATTTGCTTCTTCATCTATTGTAGATATGCTTATATCTCCTGATGCTTCATCATAGAATGTCATAGTATCTTTCATGTTATTGATTGCATCTTTGAACTCATCAACATTGATAGAGACTTTCTTTGTATCTATAGCCATGAATTTAGTGAATTCTTCTTCAATCACAGTCTCTCTTACAATTTCATTGCCGCATTGCAGTTCCTTGACTGATTCTTTTTTTACAGGTTCACAATTATCTCCATCACATTTCAGCACTTTTACATTTGCATAGTTTTCAGGTATGTTTATTGTGAAATCCATATTTTCTTTATCACATTTTATATTGAATGGCGGAACAACAACATCATACCCTAATTTTTCAACATTACCGGCAAATTCTGGTCTGTCTTCTTTTATTGCTGCGACTGATTTTTTTGTCTCTGAATATGTCACGTCTGTGCAAGGCAATGTATTCTTCTCTACCTTATTTACATATTCACCTGAAACAACAGAAACAGTCTCAATCTTTGTCAATTTTCTTTTTACAATATAAGAAAATTCTTTAGTTTCGCCTGCATCAAGCTCATCTACGCTCCATTCTATTATAGGATCATCCTGAAGAATTTCCACGCCTTTACTTACAAAGACAAGCTCAGATGCAGATTCAGCAACATGTTTAGGGATTATTATTCTTGTCTTTACATCTTTTTTATCTCTATTTTCTGCATTTTTAGCTAATTCAACTCTCTCCAAAAATTCTTTATATCTCAATAATAATTCATACTGTGAATCTCCAGTTATGATATCAATCTTTAATTCTTCTGCAATTTCTGTTGCTTTTTTAGTTGGTCTGGATTTATAGCCTAATATTATTGGTGTTGCTTTTTGCTGTTTAATCATTGAGTTTGCTGTTCTTACATCAACTTCTGTTATCTGTCCTTCTTCTTCTGATCTGGCAGCAGGTAATTTGATAACAGGTATATTGCTTTCTTCAAATATTGTTGATATCTCTTCAGTATCTTTTTGTTTTTCTCCCTTTACAATTATATTTTTCTTTGTTTCAGATCCTTCACTTACCTTCTCCTGAAGATCTTTATCTTGTACTTCCTCTTCTTCATTAAATGTTTCTTCTTTTTTATCAGTTATTTTTTCTCCTATGCCTTTATCTATTTCAACTTCTTTATTTATATCTTTACCTTTTAATAAGTCTTCTATATCTTTGATCAGTTCATTATCTTTTTCTTTTGCTTTCTCATCAGCAATTTCTTTTTCTACTGATGGTTTTATCTGTACAGGCATTGCCTCTTCTATCAGTTTTTCATATAGGCTCTTTTCTTTTTGCACATCTTTTTCCTCTATCTTCTCTTTTTCTACTGCTTTTTCTTCTTCTTTTTGCACATCTTTTTCCTCTTTTATCTTCTCTTCTCCTACAACTACTTTCTCTTCTTCTTGACTTGGTTTTAATGCATCTTTGATTTTATCCCATAATCCTTTTTCTTCTTTCTCTTCTTCTACAACTGCTTTCTCTTCCTCTTTTTGCACATCTTTTTCCTCTTTTATCTTCTCTTCTTCTACAACTGCTTTCTCTTCCTCTTTTTGCACATCTTTTTCCTCTATCTTCTCTTTTTCTACTGCTTTCTCTTCTTCTTTCACAACTTCAACAATTTCTTCAGCCATATTTTTTCCTGCTTCTTTTTCTTCTTTCACCCCTTTCTCTTCTTCTACTCTTTTCTCTTTTGACTTAATTCTCTCTAATACCCTATCTAATTCAGATATCTTTTCTTTAATTTCTTCTGTTCTGAATTCTTTAATATTTACATCTCTTCTTGTTTCTTTTACAATCTCTGTAACATCATTTCCTTTTTCATCAGTTATTGGATCACCTCTGAATGATGTAGTAATTGCTGTAACCTCTATATTTTCTCCAGTCTCCCTATTTGTTGTTTTGACTGTTGTTAATGTTTGTGTTCCATCTATAAACTGGACATTTCCTGTACTAACATCATTATCAAGTTCTCTCATCACTTTATTGGCTTTTTCTTCAACTGCTGCATTCTTCATCAATTTTGGCGTATGTCTAGTTGGTCTAGTAACTTTTTGTAAGACCTTTTCAGTATCTACACTTACATCTTTCCAGTTTTGTGGTATCATATTTCTTACTGTTTCAACAATCTCTGAGATATGCTTTTCACTTGGTTCTACTATATCATCTTCATCTATATCTTCCATTGAATTTTCAAGATTTTCAGGTATCTCTTCTTCTATTACATCTCTGCATTTTTCTTCATAAGTTACTTCTTTGCTTGTCAGACATAATTCATCTGTAGTTGTGCATGTTTCAAATCTTATACCATCTTTACATGTGCTCCATTCACATGTCTCAGCTGGTTCACAGGATAATTTACATGTACCAAATGCCTGTCCTACAAGGCCGCTTGGACAGCATTCCTGCGTATCAATAGAATCTTCAAGGCATTTGTTTGAATCTTTACATACTCTTTCCTGTAGATATTTGGTTATTTCATTGTTATTTTCATCTGTTATTGTCTTCTTTCCACATTTGCTCCATTCTTCACATTCAACTTTAGGTTCGCACTGTATGCATGCTCCTTTATCGCATTTAAAGCTACAGTCTACTTTTTTCTCCTCAGGATAAAAATTACCATTTTTACATGCATATTCAATTAATTTATTAGTACTTGTACATTTATCTTCTTTACCATTTTCATATCCTACTAAATTAGATTTAACTATTCCTTTAGTAAATTTATTATCTCCATCACTATCTGTGCACCATAAATATTTTTCACATTCTTTGTTTAGGCATTTGTATCCATAACTGCACTCACTATCTAAGTTACAGCAGCTCTTTGTAGATTCATAGCTTGTTGTTGTACAATCGCTGTTTGTTTTTGTACATTTTGTAATTATCTTTCCAGCTATACATGCACCATCACTGCACGAAGTAGATGATTCACATTCAACAGGTATGATCTCTTCCTCTTCAATCTCTTCTTCAACAGGTGCTTCTTCTGCTGGTGTCTCTTCACTGCCAGCTCCACCACCTGGATTAGGTGTTTCAGCAGGAGTGCAGTCTAATATGGTTATTGATGTTGTGTTTACAGAGCTTCCATTTTCAAATAAGTCATATGGTGTTATCTGCAATGTTACATTATTTCCTATTGTAAAGTTTCCAATACTCAAATTTCTGCTTGTGTTTGCACCAACATTTACGTTACTGACAATCTCAGAATAATTTATTCTCTCAATATTATTTGCTGTATCTTCAACAAACCAGTCAAAGTAGAATGTTCCAGTTTCCCAGTTTTGATCATGATGTATTGCGCTTCCATTAATCTCTTCAGTTGAACAGTTGTTTGGTGAATATATATCTGTATCATTAATGTATGGTATTGAGTTTGTTACATTCAGCCATGAGCTGTTAACTGCTGTTCCATTTTCAAATCCATCAAAGGTTACAATCTGTACAGTTACATTGCTCCATTTTGTGAAATTGCTTGGTTTAAGATATGCTGATATATTTGTATTGTTTGATAATCCTGACGTATAGTTTGCATATTGCCATGTGCTATTGATAAACCAATCAAAGTATGCTGTTAATGTGTCTCCTTCATTCTGGTCTTCATCCCATAATACAACTGTTGCATTTAGATTTGTTGAATTTGTATAAATTGTATCAGGACTTAATGCTAAATCTCTTTGTTCAGGTACAATATTTGTAATATTGATAGAAACATTCACTGCAGTTCCATTTTCTATTCCATCAAATGGTGTTGCCTGTACTGTAATATTAGTCCATCTGCTGAAATTACCTGATGTTAAGTTGTCAGAAATGTTTGTACCTGTATTAATACTACTAAATGAGGTTGCTCTGAACCAGGTATTATTTTTGAACCAGTCAAAATAAATAGTTCCAACATCTGAATTAATATCAGTATATCTTATAGTAACATTTAATGTATTATTTGTATATGCAGTTGTTGGTTTTAATGATGATGAAAGGCTTGGCGCAATATTTGAAAATACAACATAACTGCTGTTCACAGCTGTTGAATTGCTAATTCCATCATATATTACAATTTGGAAAGTGACATTATCTGGACTGCTATAATTACCTGTTCCCAAATATGCCGTTACATTTGTACCATCTGCAACATTTGTTGTTATATTTGTTTCATTAATTGTATCATTCACAAACCAATCAATATACGCAGTCATTACATCTGCATCAATATCCTCTACAACAAATGTTGCATTCAATGTATCAAGTATTGTTGGGCTGCTGGGGCTGATTACATAATTAATTGCTTGAGGAACATAATTAGTAATATTGATAGAAACATTCACTGCAGTTCCATTAGTAGTCCCATCGAATGGCGTTGCCTGCACTGTTATGTTAGTCCATCTACTAAAATTACCTGATGTTAAATTATCTGATACGTTTGTGTAAGAACTAATGCTTCCAAATGAGGTTGCTCTGAACCATGTATCATTATTGAACCAGTCAAAGTAAACAGTTCCTGTTTCTCCATCATTATCTGTATAATTCGCAGTAACATTTAATGTATCATTAGTATAAGCAGTAATTGGTTTTAATGAAACCTCAATTTCAGGAACATAATTAGTGATATTGATAGAAACATTCACTGCAGTTCCATTAGTAGTTCCATCAAATGGCGTTGCCTGAACAGTTATGTTAGTCCATCTGCTGAAATTACCAGATGTCATATTATCTGATATATTTGCATTAGCAGCAATATTTGCAAAAGATGTGCTTGTGTTCCAAGTGCCATTGATGAACCAATCGAAGTAAACTGTTCCTATATCTCCATCATTATCAGTATAGTTAGCAGTAACATTTAATGTATCATTAGTATAAGCAGTAATTGGTTTTAGTGAAACAGCAATAGATGGTGCAGTGTTTAATATTGTAACATTATTACTTAATGAAGTTAGACCATCTTCAATTCCATCGTTTGGTGTTACTTCAACTGACCAATTGTCACCTGCATTTGTCTCTGCAGATACAGTTATGTTTGTTTTATTTTCATATAATGCTTTTATTTGCTCTGATGATAATGATTTGTTAAAAATCATAACTTCATCAATAGTACCATTAAAAGGTGCACTTCTTGATGCAGGCGTATCATCTGTTGCTCCTATATATGTTGATTCTGAATCTTCCCAAGCAGTTTGATTAATTTCACTAAATGAACAAGCAGAAGCAGCTTCAAATTCACCATCTAAGTATACTGCTGTGTGTGTTTTGTTATAAGTGCCTGTCACATAATGCCAATTTCCTAATGTCATTGATTGAACTCCAATAGCTGCACAATTAGTTGAATTCCCATTTTCATGAATACTTAAATATACTCTATTATTACTGATTCTTTGAAATGCAAAAAACATATTATTATCTGTATCATCCCATCTTCCAATTATTACATCTGAATTTGCACGTGGTTTTGGTTTAACCCAAGCTGAAAATGTACAACCATCAATACATATATTTGAAAAATTACTATCTTTACCTACCTCAAGCCATCTTTGTGATGAAGCATTAAATTCATATGCGCCTTTACCATCATATCCTCCTGTTTCATTAAAGTACATACCAACATTAGTTGCATTGTGATATCCAGTATAATCTGTTGCATTACTATTAACATTAGCTTCAAAAGGCATGTTCAATACAGCAAAAGAAGTTCCATTTATCAGCCAATTATAGATAATCTTGACCTGATCACTGTCTGCATCGCTTGTTGTAACATAAGCAGTTACATTTTGGTTGGTATCATTTGTTGTTGTATCTGTTGTATTTACAACAAGTCCATTAGCTTCCGGAACTAAGTTGCTGATATTGATAGAAACATTCACTGCAGTTCCATTAGTAGTCCCATCGAATGGCGTTGCCTGCACTGTTATGTTAGTCCATCTTGAGAAATTGCCAGATGTCATATTGTCTGATACATTTGCATTTGCAGCAATGTTTGCAAAAGATGTGCTTGTGTTCCATGTTCCATTAATGAACCAGTCAAAATATACAGTACCAATATCACTTTCTAAATCAGTATAATTAGCAGTAACATTCAATGTATCATTAGTATAAGCAGTTGTTGGTTTTAATGATAATGTTAATGATGGTGCTATATTAAAAAACTTAATTAAATTAGTATATGCCCATGAATCATTTACAGCACCACTTCCAGTCATATTATTCTGATCAATGTCACAGAATCCATCACCATTTATATCATTGCAGTCTTCAGCTGCACTATCAAAGTCAGTCCAATAGTTTCCTGTATCACTTATATTAAATGCAGCAGTTGTTTCATCATTGTATACTTGTTCATAGTTTGCAGTACCAATTCTGTTGTTTCTGAAATTATTTCTCCAGACATTTATATTATTCATTAGGCTGTCAATGACTATTGCATAATCAACATTGCTGTCAAAAGTATTTTCAGTGATATTATTTCCAGCACTTGCGCTTCCAGGTGTTGCATCTATTCCATCATCATCGTTTGTTGTAAAGTTATTATGTTTAATTACATTATTATCACAGGAGCCGGATGTAAAGTCTATACCTTCAAGGTCATTATTCAAAAAAGTATTATTGAAGATATAATTATAATCTGCACTAATTAGGCTTATTCCAGTATCATAATTATCAAATGTACAGTTTTGTATTGTTATATCTCTTTCTCCATTTATTGTGATTGCTGTTCCACTGCCTGAATTTTGTAATGTTGTATTGCTGCAATTTATTGTAATTCCATTTCTATAGCTTGTTACTGTTTCTTCATAAGGTCCTGATGCAGGCATTATCTCTAATAAAGCAGCACTGCTATCATTGTATGTATTAATAATTCCTTCTGCAATTGTAAGAACAGTAAGATTACTTCCCCAAGTTAAGTTAAATGTACCATTACCATCAACGACCACTGTTGCATTTGGAATTGGTCCGCAGTCATTTACAATCCATCCACCTGAATCAACAGCTCCATTATAATAATTACCATACAATCCATTGACACATAGATTTGTAGTACCATCAGAATTAGATATTCCATCATTATTGTTTCCGAGGAATCTGTTTTCCCAGATTAATGTGTTTTTAGATCCACTTCCTATTAATATTCCTTCAGCACTGTTATTAAAGAATGTATTGTTTGTTATGTTGTTATGGTCTCCTTGATTAATGTATATTCCTCTGGCTGCACTTGATAAGAATGTTGAATTTTCAATAGTGTTATTATATGAAGTTGGGTCAAAATAAATACCTGTGTTATATCCATTAAATGTACAGTTTCTGATTGTCCAGAATGTTTCATCAACAAAACTAATGGCTGTATCACTTCCATATCTGTCATCAAGTAAAATTCCATTGCAGTCAAGTGTTATTGTATCT
>JBDRKY010000033.1:0-7971 GCA_043813525.1 Candidatus Woesearchaeota archaeon | reverse complement strand
GTTATGTATATATAAAATATATTAATATGCAAACACATATAAACTAACTGATGATACTATATTTATGCGATACAATAAGATAATTGAATTGTTATATTCACGAGGTTTTCATTCAATCAATCTAGGTCTGGAACGGATTGAGAAGCTGATGAAAAAGCTTGGCAATCCTGAAAAAGATCTTAAAGTCATACTTATTGCAGGAACAAACGGAAAAGGCAGCACTGCTGCGATGATATCTTCTATTCTTATGGAGTCTGGGTTTAAGGTTGGTCTGTATACATCTCCGCATCTGGTAAGATTTACTGAACGATTCAGGATATTTGATAAGAATTCTAAAAACTCAGCTGGTTTTGGTAGTTTTAGCAGAGGTGAAGAAATCACAAAAGATAAGATTGAGGAATTGTTTGATAAGATAAATATTCATCTGCCTAAATTGGATGCAAATGGTTTTGCGCCAACATATTTTGAAATAATCACTGCTATGGCATATTTATACTTCAAAGAGGAGGGAGTTGATTTTGCTGTTGTTGAAGTTGGCATGGGTGGAAGACTGGACGCTACAAACATTGTCAACCCAATGGTCTCTGTAATCACAGGCATTTCTCTTGACCATACAGAATACCTTGGCAAGAATATAGTTGATATAACTTATGAAAAAGCAGGCATTATTAAAGAAAATGGGTATGTTGTCACAGCAGCTGAAGACGAGGCATATGATGTTCTTTCACATATCTGCATGAAAAAGCAGGCGACATTGCTGAAGGCAACACCAACTGGCCTGAAATTAGGGCTGTTAGGAGAATTTCAGAAAAAAAATGCAGGCGTCGCGATAAAAGCTGTAAAAACACTAAAATATTTTGGTGTTGAGATACCAAAGATTGCGCTTGTGAACGGATTAGAGAAAGCCATCTGGGCAGGAAGGTTTGAATTTTTGAGAGCGATGAACGGCCGCCCAACAAACGTGCTGGTTGACTGCGCGCATAATGTCGAAGGTGTTGAATGCCTTGTTGCTGAGCTGAATCTGTTCATGGAGACAGATAAATCTCTTGGCTCTAAATATATGTCTGAAGATATTAATCCTAATCATAACAATCCTCTCAATGTTAATGCTGTTGTACGTAATTTTGATAAAATCCATTTTGTGTTTGGTGCCATGAAAGATAAAGACATAAAAGGAATGATAAAACTCATTGATGTTGTCGCAGATTCAATCATCCTGACAAAACCTCATGGTGAGAATGATGAGATGCTTGAGAGGGCAGAAGATCCTAAGAATATCGCAAAACTTATTGACGACAATACAAAAGTAAAGATTATAGAGAAGCCAGACCTTGCACTGAAAAAAGCAAAACAAATCGCTGGTGAAGATGATCTTATTGTGGTGTGCGGCAGTATATTTCTAATAGGGGATATATTGAGAAATTAGTGTTTTATAACTGTTGTTTATTGTGTTTTCTCTAACTTTGAAGAAATCATAGATTTTTATGATATAGGCTGTTGTCTGTTTATCCTCAGTTTGACAGTTGTCAAAATTCTAAACATCTTAAAACAAAAAACATAATGCAATGTTTCACTAAATTATGCTTAATTTTTATGTAATTCGCACAAAACGCTAATAATTTATTTACATGCCCTTTCAGGGCTTGATAAATAAATTACTCCAAGTTTGACAAGTGTCAAACTTGGGTTATATTAATTATTTCATATGAAAAAATGTAATACCAAAAAGTTAGAAATTACTTCTTTTGCTTACTATTATTCTGCTTACCTTTAATATATACTCTGAAATTATCATCTGTATCCACTTCAATAGACTCTAAATTATTCACAACAATATCATTTCCACCTAAAAGATAAGAAACATCCAACCCTTTAAGATCAACCCTATCAATCAAAGGGAAATCAATTATCTGTTTAGGCGCTTGACCTGATTTATGCGGATCATTCATGTCAAACAGGCTGATAAAGAACGGATGTTTTGTGTCCTCTTCATCAAGGCGTTTCTTCCTTCCAATGATTATGCTTTTTGCTTTATATTTCATTTTTAATATTTTGTATTATGTTTAGATTTATAAATTTAGTGGAGTGCCAACCAAAACCTTTATATATGAAAACCATATACAATCTTATAAAACAGATTAGTTCTGAAGTGTAGGGTTAATGATTATGGCAAGATTTTTGAATGTTAATAAAAACTAAAATAATCAACAAGAATATAAAAAAGGTGTAAAAGAATGGAAGAGAATAAAGTATTGAAAGGCACAACAACTGTTGGAATTGTTTGTAAAGATGGTATAGTTTTAGGAGCTGATATGAGAGCAACAGCCGGCAATCTTATTGTGAACAAGGAAACAGACAAGATAATATGCTTGACAGATGATATAGCTGTCACAATGGCTGGTACTGTGAGTGATGCACAATTGTTATGCAAATACATAAAAGCTGAACTATCACTGATGAGAATAAGGAACAGACATTATGCAACTGTGAAAGAAGCAGCAAACCTGATGGCAGGATTTGTATATTCTAATATCAGAAAGATGTCTATGATTCCAGGAGTAAGTCATTTCCTGATGGGAGGCAGAGATAGTACAGGATGTTACTTATATGATATTTTTGCAGATGGAAGCCTGACAGAAGAAAACAAATATGTGACAAGCGGCTCTGGAAGTGTATTTGCTTTAGGAGTCATGGAAACATTGTACAAAGAGAACATGAGTGTTGATGAAGGTGTTGAACTGGCATTAAAAGCATTAAACGCAGCATTACAAAGAGATACATATACAGGAAATGGTGTGAATATTGTCACTATCACAAAAAAAGGTGTAAAAAAAGAGGTTAGAAAGCTTATCAACACAGGCATAAAAGCATAAGCTTTTTATTTTTTAATTATTTGTTGTTCTTAATAAAAATATAATTAAGCACTAAATATTGTATGAAAAAAATAGATTTAAAGAAAAACAAAAAAACATGAATCAATTATAGCATCATCTCCAAACATATCTTAAGCTCAAAGAGTTTAAGGCTTATATATTGAAATGTATAGATATAAGATAAAATATTGAATTTAAGAGGGTGAAAATGACTAAGATTATAAAAGAAATTCTGAAAAATTTACCAGAAGAAAAGATAAGCGATGTAGCTTTTGAAGGCGCAAATATAGTTCTGTATACAAAAGACAGGGACTTTTTCTTTGACAACGGCGGCATGATAAGAGATGTAGTCAATATGTTCAAGAAAAGGATTGAACTCAGACCAGACCCCAGCATCACTGTGTCGCAGGAAAATGCTGAGAAGAAAATAAAGAAGATTATTCCTGAAGAAGCTGGCATCGCACAGATTATATTTGACAAAGACAGGAGCAGAGTGATTATAGAAACAGAAAAGCCAGGGCTTGCGATAGGAAAGCAGGGAAGCCTGTTAAGAGAAATAAAGCAAGAGACATTATGGATCCCACATATAAGAAGAACCCCACCATTAAGATCAAAACTTATTGAGAATATAAGAGGTGTATTATACCAGCATTCTAATGAAAGAAGAAAATTC
The DNA here is from genome assembly GCA_043813525.1 of Candidatus Woesearchaeota archaeon. GTDB lineage: Archaea > Nanobdellota > Nanobdellia > Woesearchaeales > DSVV01 > JBDRKY01. The sequence goes on along the minus strand of JBDRKY010000033.1, from coordinate 4,425 downwards.
TTAGACAAGGTAGGACATCGTATCTACGACGGATGGATCAGAGAAAAACAGCATGAATGGGTAAGGTTAAGTTATTTAGGCTCTGGAAGACATGTAGGAAGAAGCTGTATATTTTTACAGACACCTGAGTCAAGAATTTTGCTGGACTGTGGTGTTGATGTCGCAGGTGTAGGGCAGGAAGCATATCCTTATCTTGATGCGCCAGAGTTTGACATCAAACAGCTTGACGCTGTGATACTAAGCCATTCACATCTTGATCATTGCGGTCTTATCCCTTATCTGTTCAAATTTGGGTATAGAGGGCCAGTATACTGCACAGCCCCAACAAGAGATGTATCTTCATTGCTTTTGCTGGACTTCATAAAGATTATGAAATCAGAAGGAAAGGATCCAATATTCACAAGCGAAGAAGTCAGACAGATGGTGCTGCACACAATAACTTTAGGATATGAAGAGGTCACAGATGTAACTCCAGATGTTAGAATAACATTATACAACGCAGGCCATATCCTTGGAAGTTCCATGGTGCATCTCCACATAGGCAATGGTTTGCATAATCTGCTGTATTCTGCAGACATGAAATTTGGCAGGACACAATTGCTTGATCCTGCCGTCACATCATTTCCTAGATTAGAGACATTGATGATAGAAAGCACTTACGGCGGCAAAGATAATGTGCTGCCCCCAAGAAAAGAGACAGAGGATCTGTTTGCAAATAAGATAAAAGAGACAATGGAAAGGCGAGGGCGTGTACTCATACCAGTCTTAGGGGTTGGAAGAGCGCAGGAAGTGATGATGATCCTTGAGAATCTGATGAGGACTGGTAAGATAGATAAGATGCCAATCTATGTTGATGGCATGGTATGGGATGTTACTGCTATCCATTCTGCTTATCCTGAATTTCTGAACAGTTATGTCAGAAAACTGATATTCCACAAGAATGAAAATCCTTTCCTTAGTGATATATTCAAGCAGGTTGGCTCAGCCAAAGAAAGAAGAGAGATAATAGATGATAAAGGCTCATGTATTGTATTGGCAACATCAGGTATGATGACAGGCGGGCCAAGTGTTGAATATTTCAAGGAATATGCGCAGAGCAAAAGAAACACATTATTTTTTGTATGTTACCAGGCTGCAGGAACTTTAGGAAGAAGATTACAACAGGGAGAAAGAGAGATAATATTTTCCATAGGCGGCAATAAGACTGAAACAATATCAGTAGAGATGGATGTGGTGACATTAGAAGGTTTTACAGGACACTCTGGAAGAAAACAGCTTATGAGTTTTGTGCATAAATGCGATCCAAAGCCAAGGAAAGTCCTGATAAACCATGGAGAAGTATCAAGATGCCTTGATTTAGCAAGCTCTATCCACAAAAGCAACAGGATAGAGACAGCATGCCCAAGAAATCTTGATGCAGTTAGGATAAAGTAGGGATTTTATTTTTCTTATTTATTTTCTCATCATTTAGTACAAAACCCCAATTGTCCCTGGTGCTCTTCTTCCAACAACAGGCCCATCTTTCACGATAAAACCTGCTTTTTTCAGGTTATCTCTAACAATTCTAGCGCAAGAGTAAGTTGCAAGTATGCTATTTCTACCCATTATTTTATGTATTTCAGAAAAAAAAGATTCCTCCCATAGTTCTGGACATTTTTTCGGTGAGAATGGATCAAGAAAGCAAACATCAAACTTTTTTTGGGGGGAGAGGATATCAGGATTAATCTTCTTTATTGTCTTTCTAGCATCACCTAACAATAATTTAATTTTGATATTATTTACATTAAGTTCATAGTCTTTATTATTTACCAGTTGTTTTATCAATAGATAAGAATTGATCTCAGGATTTATCTTGTTTATCTCATCAAGGATGGTGATATCATTTTCCAGAGCAATAACTTCAATCTTACATTTAGGATTTTCTTTTAATGCAATATCTATTGCAACTGCTGTGTTATATCCCAGACCAAAGCAGACATCTAAAATAGAAAATTGTCCAGACATAGCAAGATTTTTAATATTTGTAGGTTCAACAAACTTCTTAAGAGCTTCTTCAACTGCTCCAGTTTTTGAATGATAAGTTTCTTGGTATTTTTCATTAAAATATGTGATTGAATTGTCATCTGTCAAAATAGGTTTGATAAATGTGTTATGGCTGTTATTTTTAAGGATTTCTTTCATATATATAGTATATAATAGATATATATAAAATTAGCTAAAGCCTAAGTATGTGAAATACGTATGTAATACATAGTACAAAACCATTAATTTTAAATATGTTGAGAGAATCACTATGGTTAATATGGGTATTTTAAGAGAATTAAAAGATATATTTGTTGGTAAGAGAAAGCCAGTTGAAGATAAACTGATAAATTGCAAAGGCTGTGGTATTGAAGTATCAGGGAATAATGCTGTGCTTGATGTAAATACAGGTTCTTTTGTATGTAAAAACTGCAAAAATCTTGGTGTAGAAGGAAAAAATATGGCTGAAAATCACAGAGGAAGTGATGTTGAAGCATATGAAAGAGAATCACAGAAAAAAGAAGCAGAAAATTCTCAAAATAATGAAAAAGAAGATGAACGTCTAACCCATAAATGTAGAAAATGCAGTTATCTGATACCATATACCAAATCAAAAGGAAAACCTGGCTCATGCGGGTATTGTGGTGCAAGGCTTGAATAATATAACTAAAATAATATTCATTTACTATAAATCTCAGAAAAAATTAATTACCTTATCTTCTTTTTGCCTTTTCCATTATTTGCTTTCTTACCGTTATGCATATATAATGTTCTTGTTGGGAAAGGAATCTCAATCTTATTTTTTTTCAAGGCATTATATATTTGGGTATATGCCTTATTTTCTGTCCTAAACTTTTTCCTGTAATCATCTATATAAAACATCACCTTAAAATTCAGGCTAAAATCACCCATACCAATAAACATGACTATAGTCTGTGCTGGTAAAGATATTGCTTTGATACCTTCAACAGACTCGAGCAGCACCTTTTTTACTTTGTCTATATTGGTGCCATAAACAACATTGACAGGAATCACAATCCTTAGATTCTTGTCTGGTTTTGCATAATTGATGACCCTCATATTAGCTAAAACTGAGTTTGGAACTACCAAAAGTTCATGATCATAGGTCTTTACATGAGTGCTTCTAAGGCCAATATGGACAACCTCACCAAGCTCACCAGATTCAAGCTTAATCACATCACCTACCCTGAAAGTATGATCAAGCATGAGTGATATTCCGCTGAACACATTGTCCAATGTCCCTTTAAGAGCAAAACCTAATATAACTGATATGATACCAACACTCAGAAGCAAAGATTTTAAGTCTAATCCCCATATAACCAGAACAAAAGCAAGACCTACAATTATTACAAGTATCTTAACAAAATTGTTAGTCATCTGGATGATATCTTCACTGGTCTTTTCTGGTTTCTCCTGCCACCATTCTTCAAACAAGTCATCAGACAGCTTTATTAGTGTGTGTACAACAATTACTATAATGATTGTATTTACTATAGGAATAATATATTGTTCCCCAAAATCAACTGAGTTTAAAGCAACAATTATACCTGCAAGCACAATAATCCATGATAATGGATATTCAATCCTGACTACTATTATATCATCCATCTTTGTCTTTGTTTTTTTGACAACTTCTGTAAAATAAGTCTTGAAAACATAAAGAACAAATTTAGCAATTATAAGATATACTAAAAAAATACTTATTGAATATGTAAGCCTGTTCTGTTTAATAAGCTCAATTATATTACGAAAAACCATCAAGAGGTCTATGTTCCAGAACTTAAACAGCATAAAGACAATAAAAACTACAACAAACAGCTTTATTGCATAATTTAACATTATGATTATCTGCAATTTTGACTTGATTTTTCCTTTATACCATATATGCATAATATTGTCTGTAAAATAATTAGTCAGCAAAAAGAATATGTAGAGAGAGATAAGCATAATAAGCACCTTTATTATCACATCAGTCTCTACAGGCAAATCAAAATAGCTTAAGGAAAAGTGAAATCCTGTAGCAATCAACAATAAAATTAAAGCATAGATAATCCTATTAAATATAAGTTTGTAGTTTTTTATTGAGCTTGACACAAATTTATCATATAACAGCTTGACAGCCATAGCTAAAACAAACACTACAAGAATTACCATAATTGTCAAAAACCCACTCATTATCTATTTATTTATTATATTAGTATATTAAGATTTACGAGCATTTGATAGTGGTATATATTTATATTAGTCAACGCGACAAGTAATTGGACGGATTAAACATAAAAAAAGTGTTATCTAAGAACATCTCAATACCATATTTCAGAGTCTCAATTGACTTGAAGAAGTTTGAGCTTGTTACATCATGCCTTACAATTTTCCAACATG
>JBDRKY010000032.1:0-5250 GCA_043813525.1 Candidatus Woesearchaeota archaeon | reverse complement strand
TCGTTTATTCCAATTTTTGATACTCCTTTAAATTTCAATGAATTGTTTGATTCTTTAATCTTAATAATCAAAAGACTAAAATTTTCTGGGTCTATTTTTTCAGGGAATCTATCAATAATTTTACTATAAATATCTTTACTGTTATCATTTTCTAATTGAGCAATTTCATACAATTTATCAATCATTTCTTTCCACCATTGTAATTATTCACCATAAACCCAAGCCCATAACTGTTCCTTTCGCCAAAGCCAGCATCAAACCCTATTTGTAATATACCTAGCTGTTCTTCAGAAACCTTTCCAATTTCAATCTTTAGCCTTTCTCCAAATGCAATAAATTGCCTTTTGCTGTTGTTTTCGTCCATTAATATAGGTAAAGCATATTTCCTGCTTATAGCTGTAATATTAATATTATTAAACAAATCAAAATCCAAACTTACATCTTTGTTAGTAAGTTGGTTGTATTTTTTGATAAGATTTACTTTTAATTGTTTTAAATATCCCACATCATTAAATAATAAACTTTTAATTTTCCCATTTTCATGCTTTGTTAAGCTGATTATTGTTGCAGACTCAATAGTGCATAAATGATGTAATTTAATTGGTTTAACAAGAAAATCTATTAATTCAAACTGCATTTCACCTAAATTAATTATCTCTCCTTGTTCTAATGAGAAGAACAATGTTCTTATTAATTCAGGTTCAGGTGATGATATAGTCATATTATATTTATTATTTAATTCAATTATTGCATTTTTTATTGGAAAAATGTTACCAAAACAAAATGGCTTAAACACTTTTTGATTATGCAATTCCTTATACTTGCTATTATTGTCTAATTTTTTATAAATCCATCCATGCATAGCTGAATTAAACTTTGATAAACCTTCTTTTTGTGGAATAGTTTTGAGTGATTTAAGATTAAGTAATATTCTCATTTTTAGCCTCTAATAAAGAAAGGTTTATTTAAACATTTAAATACTTTATCTCTACATGTCTACATAAATATCTACATTAAGATATAAAATTATAGATTAATTAAACCCTCCCTTTCTTTTATATCTTTTTCCAATTCTTTAAGGGTTTTAGGATGATATATTCCTGTTTTAGCGTATTTGTCATGCTTCTTGCACTCATCTTGCTTACTTGTATATTTCTTTGTTCATATATCTTAAAATACTTATTCTCTTTTAAATAATTTATTGATAGAAATATTCTCATTGGAATTAAAGGAAGTTTGTCTGTACTAAAAACTAATATGGGATCTATGCTTTTTACTAAAATCAGAAATAAATAAATCACATCAATTCATTCTTTTCAAGAAATTCTCTTATCCTATTAAACATATAATCATAATAAACAAATCTTTCTCTTTCAAAGCTTTCTTGAATAATTGCATAGGATATACTTTTCCATTTATCTCTTTTTTTATATATCTTAGTTCTCATTTTTTTTGCATAGCTTCCTATAACAATAATGGTAAAATAAGGGGTATTCTTAGAAATACTGTCATATAGCCCATACTATAGAAATGTTACTCTCTGTTGCTTCTTTTTTATCTAAATAAGCAAGATAATTTATTGTTTCATTGCTTTTTAGATTAAGGCTCACTAAATGAGTTTTACCAACCTTTTTTATATTTAATATTGAACAGCTTAGTTTAATTAAAGCATTGTAAGTCCAGTTATAAGATGACTTACTTATCTTTTTCATCAATTCCTGTATAGTTATCTCTGAGAATATATTTTTTCTAAAATAATTAACTATTTTGGCTCTTCTTGATGTATTGAATAAATTGTGTATAAATGTTTTGGTTGAGTGTGTATAAGACCCACACAACATTTAAATACAACCCACCTTATTACATATAGATGAAACATATAATTAAATGGTCAGGTATATTTGTTGGTTTGTTGGTGTTTATTTTCTTCACTACATTTGTTGGTTTTTATACAGATTATCTTTGGTTTGATGCTCTTGGCTTTTCACAGATATTTATGATTAGCCTGTTATCAAAAATAAAATTGTTTTTTGTTATTGCTATAGCTTTCTTTTTGTTTGTGATAATCAATCTTTGGATATCAGGTAAATTAAGCAAGAATCAGAAAGCATATAATCAGAAAGCACATTCACAGGAACATAAGACGTTTTATACATTCAGATTAAAACTGATAATCACGACTATATTATCTATAATGGTTGGTTTGACTGCTTCAAATTCATGGTTTAAGATTTTGCAGTATTATAATCAAACATCATTTAATATAACAGATCCTATTTTTATGAAAGATGTGTCTTTTTATGTGTTTTCACTGCCGTTTTTTAGGTTTGTCCTTGCATATATCATCGCTGCTGTGATTATCACTGGCATCATGGTCTTGATAGATTATCTTAAAGATAATATAAAAGATTATTTCAGGCCTAAGCAAAGGATTATTGGTGAAGAAGCAGGTTCTGCTTACATACCTAATTCAAATGGTAATCCTACTGCTGATAATGGTAAATCTGCTGCTGATAATTTATTAAGAGCTAATAAGAAAAAGCATGAGCCTGTATATGACATAACTAAATTATTCTCAAATGCAGCAACAGCTCATTTAGGGGTATTAGCTTCTTTATTATTTATATTGCTTGCAGTTTGGCATTACTTTGCACGGTTCTCTATAATGTATTCAGAGCAGGGCATTGTTGTTGGAGCAGGATACAGTGATGTTGTTGTTTATTTGCCTATGATTAAGATTTTGATGGCATTAGCTATTTTTACTGCTGTTTTGATATTAGTTTATGCATTTTATATATCAACACATAAAAGACTCAAGAAAAGACACATCTTAGCTTATGGCTTAATCTTATATTTTATATTTGGGTTTATTGGCCCAACAGTGATTCCTAATCTTGTGCAGTCATTGAAGGTATCGCCAAATGAGATTAATTTAGAAGCGCCATACATTCAAAACAATATTAAATTCACAAGGATGGCTTATGGATTGTCAGATGTTGAAGAAAGGAATTTTGATGTCAATACTGTTTCAGATAGTGCAACTGATAGTGTGGGTAGTTCATCATATGTTAATGATGTATCAGGTGCGAGTGTCAGTAAAGGGATAACTCCTGAGATTTTAGAAGAAGCAAAAGAGACAATTGATAATGTCAGGATATTGGACTGGAGACCTTTGATACAGACATATAAACAAACACAGGAGATCAGATTGTATTATGACCTTTCAGGGATTGATATAGATAGGTATGATATAGATGGAAAATATACAGAAGTTATGTTAGCGCCAAGAGAGCTTGACCAGAAACAGATAACTGATAATGCAAAAACTTGGGTAAACTTGCATATGGTCTATACACATGGCTTTGGTGTTGTTATGAGCCCAGTCAATGAAGTCACAAAACAAGGCCTGCCAAAATATCTTATCCAGGATATCCCGCCTGTGTATACAGTTGAAGAGCCAAATCTGAAGATAGACAGGCCGCAGATCTATTATGGTGAAAAAGATAATGATTTTGTTTTGGTCAATACAAAAACAAATGAGTTTGATTATCCTAAAGGAAATACTAACGAATATATCAACTATGACGGCAAAGGTGGAATTGTTTTAGATAGTTTCATGAAAAAGTTAGCAATGGCAATCAGATTTGGTGATATTAAAATCCTGTTGTCATCTGATTTCACAGATAAGAGCAAGATAATGTTCAACAGGCATATTGTTACGAGAATATCAAAATTAACTCCTTTTTTAAGATTAGACAATGATCCTTACCTTGTCATCAATGAAGGCAGGCTGTATTGGATACAGGATGCTTATACAACAACAAATAATTATCCTTACTCTGCTAAATATGGCACTTTGTTCAATAACATCAATTATATCAGAAATTCTGTGAAGATTGTTGTTGATGCTTATGATGGTACAGTCACTTATTATATGATGGGTAGTGACGTAAATGTTAATAAAAATGATAAGAATTTAATTGTTGATCCTATTATGTCTACATATGCTAAGATTTTTCCTGATCAGTTTAAGAAATTTGATGAGATGCCAGAAGGATTAAAATCTCATATTAGATATCCTGAAGACCTGTTTAAAGTACAATCGCAGATATACAGCACTTATCACATGGATGACATCAAGGTATTTTACAACAAAGAAGATGCATGGCAGATTCCTACAGAAATCTATGGAGTTGGCCAGCAGGTGATGGTTGAGCCGTATTATATCATTATGAAATTACCAGAAGAAGAAAAAGCAGAATTTGTTCTTATGACATCATTTGCACCTATAAAAAAAGATAATATGGTCGCATGGATGGCAGCAAGAAATGATGGCGATGAATATGGCAAACTTTTGCTGTACAAATTTCAGAAAGATAAGCTGATATATGGGCCTTTGCAGATTGAAGCTAAGATTGATCAAGATTCAGAAATCTCTCAACAGCTTACTTTATGGTCTCAGCAGGGAAGCAGGGTGACAAGAGGAAATCTTTTAGTTATACCAATAAAAAACAGCATTCTTTACATTGAACCATTGTATATACAGGCAGAGACTGGACAATTGCCTGAGCTGAAAAGAGTTTTAGTCTCAGATGGTGACAGGGTAGTGATGGAAGAGAATCTTGCTATGGCGTTGGAAGTATTGTTTGGCAAATCCAAATTAAGTAAGACAAAATCTGATTATGATTCTTATGGTAAAATAGATACAGGTGCTGATAGTATTTGTGGTGCTGGTAATATTGGTAGTGCTGGTAGTACTTGTGGAGCTGATAATACTTATAATAAAAATAGTGTGGATGAAGATTTTAAAGATTCACTTTTAGAGAAATCAGATGCAGAACTTATCAGGCAGGCACAGCAATATTATGATCTTATAGATGAAAGCATGAAACAAGGAGATTGGTCTGGTATTGGAGATAATCTAGATAAGTTAGGTAGTGTTTTGGATAGTTTGAAATTAAAAAACCAATGATTTTGTAAAAAATAATATCTAAAAGAAGTTTCGCAATATTGATGTATATGTAAATCAAAGATTTACAAGCATGAAACAGAGTTTCATAGCAAGACATTTCACAAAATTACTCCATAATTATATTATGTCATAAAATGGGCTTTGCGTATAAATTAATGAGAATGTCATATTAAGGTTTCTGCTTTTTTAGTACATCTTCGGCAATTTTAAGTTTTTTAATTAGCATTTCAATTGTTCCGATGTAATAAAGAACTTTTTGATATACTTTACTTCCATCC
>JBDRKY010000031.1:0-17162 GCA_043813525.1 Candidatus Woesearchaeota archaeon | reverse complement strand
AATAGGTATACAATAAATATATTTATAATAATATTATAAAAAAGGTGATTTGATGGCAAAAAAGAAGAATATTAAAGCTAAATCTAAATTTAATTCTAAATATGATCAAAAACATGTCAGATTATTTATCTATGCAACTGTTTTATTGTTTATTCTGATAATCATCCTGACCTTTGTCAAGTTCAGCGAAGATTTGTTTGGAAAAGCTGTGCAAAAAACACTGGATGATCAGAATAAGCTATCATCTCTTAATCCTGATGGAGAATATACATTTGCTTTTGATGGTGTTAATTACTTGTTAAATGTAGGAAAATATGACGCATCATCTAATAAACTGCCTGTCTTGCTTGAGAAATGTGCAGGTGATAATTGTAATGTGCCTACACCTGTTGAAATATGTAATGATGAAATAGACAATGATTTTGATGCTCAGGTTGATTGTGATGATGAAGACTGCTTTAAAACAGATTTATGCATGAAAACATCTGATAAAAAAGTTTTGTTTAAATTACCTGGTTATGCTTCTGATGTTGCAAATTACCCATTGACTTTAACAATAACATCTGGTGGAGATGCATGTAAAAAATATTATGGATCAGAATACACATGCAAAAATTTAGAAATCTATTCAGAAGGAGTATGGAAAGGCACAACAACTCCTGGATGTTCTGCTAACAAACAATCATTTGAATATAGTGGCCTGACAAATGCTTTGAGAGCTGTTTGTCAGACAAATTCTGTTGATGAATTTTGTAAGGTAAATACTAATATTGATGGAACAAAATCAACATTTATCCCAATTGCTTCATCTGGTTCACCAAGTGATTTTACCTGCTATGATCCAAATTCAGGAACAAAAGGCTGTGTTGATAATGATTTTGAAAGATGTTTGTATATGGAAAGAATGCTACTTGGTGGAGACTGGGAAAAAACACCTACTGGCTGTGGTTATTTACTTACTGATATTAAAGGAAATATAGCATTCAGAGCTGTTTGCGGTGATTTGGAAAAAGATTGTTCTAATACAGATGATGATGGAATAGGAATAGATGATAATGAAGATGGAAAAGCAAATTGTGATGATGTTGATTGTATCAATACAGATGCATGTGCAGAAACTTTATGTACAGATGGAATAGATAATAATAATAATGGATGGTTTGATTGCAGTGATGCAAGTTGCTTTAAAAAAGAAAAATGTGATGCTGCACCTGTTGATACAAGTGGTGATGTGTTATTTGCAATGAACACAATAAAAGCAAACACTGGTGATATTATTGAGATACCTGTATTTTTAGAGAAAAAATCAAATATTAAAGATATAAGGCATATTGAATTTTCAGTTGTTTTTGATTCAAATAAAATAATATCTGATATTAATGATGATAATAAACCAGATTATGTAAAAAAGTTTACATGGATGACAGAAGGTGTTGATTCAGGTTATGCATATGCGGGTGATTTAGTCGATAATCCAGTTATCAAAAGTTATATAGAGGATAATGAGGCAAATATACGTACACTGGACCTGAAAAATAAATTAAGTCAGGAAGATTTACTTGTTGAATTTGATAAAAATAATATTAAAGTAAAGATTGACAAACCACTTGGAGAATCAATATTTTATCCAACTGAAACTTTAAAAGAAATAATTAGATTAAAATTTGAAGTGATAAGTAACGAAGATGAAGTTGTATCAATTGATTTTGTTGAAGATGATAGTAGAACAATTGCAGAATTTTCAACATATTCTTTATATTATAATTCAGAAACACAAACTTATGAAAACCTTGGCTTGATTCACGAAGCATGGGTTGGGCATAAAAACAATGGTGCTGTTATCGCTGTTGCTAATTTTGAAGTATGCAATGATGTTGCCCTAACAGATGAAGATTTTGATAAAAAAATAAATTGTGCAGATACTGATTGTATTGGCCAGACAGGTGTATATGGACAGATATGCGAAGCAACAGAAATAACATGTGATGATACATTTGATAATGATGATGATAATTTGGTAGACTGTAGTGATATTGATGATTGTTCATGTACTCAACCAGTTACAGGTCTTACTGCAACAGGATTAAGGGGGGTTGATATAATAAGTAATGCTGATCAAACAACTGATATAGTTGTAGTTGGTTTAAATGGTAAAGTGCATCAGTATAAAAATAGTGGATGGTCCCCGGTAGATGTTGGATTGACTTCAAACTTATTTGATACATGGATCACATCAACAGGAGAATTATATATATTTGGCAGTTCAGGAACACTTGTAAGAGTTAATGCTGATGCTACTGCAGATGCTTCAGCTACTGTTGATGAAATACCAACAAGAACTACAAATACTTTAAATTCTGTAGTCAAAGTTGATGATAACACAGCATATCTGGTTAGTTCAGGCGGTGAGCTTTTGAAGTATGATAATACACAGACTTCAGAAGTGCAGTATCATAGTGGTATGAAAACTATCAAAGGTGCTATTGTTACAGCAACTCCTAATTATCCTAGCTTAAACTTTAAAGATATATGGACACCAGATGGTGGAACTACTTTGTATATTGTTGCTTATGATGGTCATGTTAAAAAATATACAGATGGCACTTTTACAGATGTTACAGTTGAAATATGTGAAGAACAGACTAGTTGTGGACATGGAAGTGATGCATGTGATGTAGTCACAGTTTGTGAATCTAATATATTCTCACAAGGTCATAATTCAGATTTTAATTTTGAAGGGATTTGGGGAACATCTAAAAATGATTATTATATTGTTGGTAAATATAGTAAAGCAGGTGGTAATGCAGTTGTACTTCATTATGATGGAACTAAATGGGCAGTTGTTTATGAAAAGAAGATTGATACTGGTAGTAAATCTCTTTATTCAATTTGGGGTAGTTCATTAAATAATATATACTCTGCTGGATATGGTGGTACAATTATCCATTATGATGGCACATCATGGTCTGATATTGAAAGTAGCACAACAAATAATTTATATGAAGTAAAAGGAACAGCAGATAAAGTCTATATTGTAGGTGAATCTTCATTACTTGAATTTTTAGTTCCTACATCATGAGTGAGGTCAATAAAACAAGCTTCAGCAAAACCTCTAAACCAAAAATGAAAGAATCAGAAGCAATTGAATTGAAAAGCTCAATATCTGAGCTAAAGAAAGGTGTGATTTCAATAGGTGCAATGCTCAACAAGCATCATAAAGGTGAATTGTATTTTGGTGTTAAGAATAATGGCAGGATTGTTGGACAGGATGTTCCTTACTATGCTTATGGCAGGGCTTATATGATAGTTGGAGGATTATATAGGGTTGATATTCCAGAGATTGATAAAGAAGCTTTTCGTGAGGCTATTATTAATGCTTTTTGTCATCGTAACTATTTTCTTTATGATTCTGTAAATATTGCAATATTCAAAGATAAATTGGAAATAAGAAATCCTGGTCTGCTTTATGGTGGTTTAACAATTGAAAAAATCAAAAAAGAAGAAGTATCTGAGCGCAGGAATGAAATTATAGCTGATATATTTCATCAGATCCATTTTATCGAAAAATGGGGCAGGGGAATCAGTTTGATTTTATCAAAAGAGCCAGAAACAGATTTTAAGGAAATTGGAAGACAATTTATTGCTATATTTAAACGAAAAACCATTCTTGTTGCAGGTAAAAAAGTAGTCAAAAAGGGGATTAAAAAGGGGATTGAGAAGGGGGTTGAAAAGGGGGTTGAAAAGGGGGTTGAAAACCTATCAGAAAATGAAATAAAGATAATCGCTCTTATAAAACATAATCCTAAGATCAGCAAATTAAATATGATAAAAAAAGGCAAATTAACAAAAAAGACAATCGAATATAATATTGAAAATCTAAAGAAAAAAGGCATCTTAAAAAGAGTTGGCTCACCAAAAGGCGGACATTGGGAAATAATTAAATCATAATTATAAAACATATAAATCATAATCAATATATATAACATAATTATTAAAATAATATTCATAAAAAGGTGATTATAATGAAAACAACCAAAACAAAAATCTCAAAAACAAAATCAAAAACATCAGCCATATCCAAATCAAAAACCTCAAAAACAAGATTAAAAACATCAACCAGGCTAAAATCAAACACAGCCAGAAAACACTATGAGATGATACTATATGCACTTGTTATAATAATAATTATTGCTATAGCATATCATCTGTTTGGGATGTTGAAAGATAGTGATGGGGATGTTGTTGGGCAGGCAACCTCATGTACTTCTGATTCAAATTGTGGTGTTGGAGAAAAATGTGATACAACTAGTAAATGTGTTAATAATATGGAACAAGAATTAAAACCTATAATTTTAAAATTATCTAAAGTTGATGGTACTGACATTGATAAAGATGATTTGAAACTTACACCAGCAAATGTGCCATCTACAAGCAGTATGCATTATAATTGGCTGGAAAAGCAGGCTGATACATTCAAGAGTATTACTAAAGTAAATCTGCCAATGGAACTTGTTACTCTGAAAGATATAAGTGGTAATAATAATTTACTTACTCTTAATGGTGATAGTAATATTTTAACTGGTGTAGTTGGTAAAGCATTAAGTTTTGATGGATTGAATAATTATGTTATGATTGGTAAGGATAATGATTTTATTACTTTAGATGGTGATTTCACAATTGAATTCTGGTTCAATACAAAAACTTCATTAGTTCCACTTTTTTATAATCAAAATTCTGAATTTGAAATTAATATTGGTGCTGATAACAAACTAAATGTAGGTTTTTTAAAAGATGGTAGTAATAATGATATATCAACAACTAAACTTAAGATGGATAATGTCATAATTTCTAACGTATGGTATCACTTAGTTGTTGTCTATGATAAGACTAATAATAAACTTACATTATATATTAATGCAGATACAACAACTAAAAAAGAAATAGATTATGATACTACTATAATTGAAGATTTGGCTGGACCATTTTATATTGGCTATAATTCAGATTTATTGCATTATTTTAAAGGGATGATTGATGAATTCAGAATTTATGACAGGATTTTAACACATGAGCAGATAAAAACAAACTTTGGTTCAGTAAGAGCTAAATTTGACAGTGATTATTTTACAAAACCAGATGCTTATTACAATGCTTACACAACTTTTGTATCAAATATGGCTAATTGTGGTACTTGGAAAGTAATAGGGTGGGAATCTATGCTTAATAATTTTAATCCAGTTAAAACAACTGATGAGTATTCATCATCATGTTCAGTTGGATGTAAGGTTGATACAGATTGTAAAAATGGCAGATGTATAAAACAGATAGCAATACATATTAAATATGACAAAAGTAAACCATTCTCTGAGAATTTATGTGTTCCTAAAGATGCAACATGTGCTGGTTTTCATATGAATCCTAATAAAGTAATATCTCCTAGCTTTGATTATAATAGTGATACTACTTATGAAAATTTTTATATATTTGATACTTGCATAAATGGGGAATTATATGATTTATCATGTGATTTGATCTCAGTAGTTGAAGATACAACAATCGAACCTGTTGCTTGTCCTGCAACTCAAAAATGCTTGATTGATGAATGTGTTGATACTGTTGAATGTAAGGTTGATACAGATTGTAAAAATGGCAGATGTGTTAGGCATGAAGCAATCAATGGCAGAGATAAAAATTTGTGTGTTACAAATGATCAATCATTAGTTAGTATATGCAAAGAAGGTAAAGCTACTAATATGGATTATTTAAGTCTTGTATTTTCTTCTACTCATCCAACTGAAGCTGATGAAGTATATACTCTTCTTGATGGTTGTTATGATAATAAGGCTTATGATTTTTCTTGTTCAGAAGATGCTGACAAAGTTATTTCTTATACACCAACTACCTGTCCAACTGATCAAAATTGTTATAAGGGCAAATGTGTTCAATGTTATGAAAATAGTCAATGTGCAGTTGGTGAAGTTTGCACAGATGGTGCATGTGTTCCACAACAAACAACATCTTGCAATCCTGCATGCACAGGCAATGATATATGCTACAACAACAAATGCATGCTTGGTTTAGAAGAAGATAAAGTAACACCAATTGCTATTGATGCTACAAGCTGTATTACTATCACTTTAGAGACTATAAATTTAAATCCTGAGAACTATGATTTCAAGATAGGTCCATGCGAATGTATGGATGCAACTACAGATACAACAGCTATTGCCTGCACAGATGGTAAAATATGTGAGAATAATATGTGCATATCACCTCCAACAGTAACAATAAATAATATAAAAAATGATCTTGTTGCTGAAATGACTTATCCTGTAGATGTTGAAGATAAAATAGGCAGTGTTCATTATAATTGGTATAATGGTACAGATGCAAATTATGAATCAATGACTGTTGTGAATCTGCCAATGGATGAACAGAAAACACCATTGACTAATCCTACAAATCTTCCTGATTTAGCAGGTAAATTAAATAATGTTGTATCTGATTTACCTACATTCTCAGATGGTGTTGTTGGTAGAGCAGTATCTTTTGATGGTGTTGATGATTCTATTGCAATTGGTAATGAACTGTTAATTTTAGATGAAGATTTTACAATAGAGATGTGGTTTAATTCAGAGGCAGATGAAGGAACATTATTTAGGAATGAGCATATTAAACAAGTAAATAACATAAATCAACTTAAGGAGAATGTATTTGTAATTCTTTTAGATGATGATAAGAATAATAAAAATTACCTTTCATCTAATTGGTTTACAGATAATTTAGGTACTAAATTGCTTAATAATGTAGGTGATGTTACTTTTGTAGAGATAGAGAAAAACAAGTGGAATCATCTTACTGTAACATATAGTAAATCATTGAATATTGTTCAACTTTATTTAAATGGCAATTTAGCTGCTGCCAAGAATTATGGAAATACTAAATTCGGTGCACTGAAAGGAGCATTTTATATAGATAAATTTGAAGAAATTGATTTATTCAAAGGAAAAATAGATGAGTTCAAAATCTACAATAGAACATTGTCAGAAGAACAGATTAAAGCAAATTATGATTCTGTTATGGAAGAGATAACTAATAATGGTGTAATAACTTCACAAGTCAAGACAACTGCTGATAAAAAAGCATACAATAAGATAGTATCGCAGGAAAACAAAGCATGCAGGAACTGGAAAGTTGTTGCAACAATGTTTGATACTGATGGTAAATTGATAGAATCTAAGCCAGAAGATACTACAACTATTTCAGATTATTGCAGTACTGGAGTTTGCAGTGATGGTAAATGTGTTGATGCTGTCAATTGTATTAATACAGAAAATTGTGCATCTAATTCAGTTAATCAATTATGCAAGGTAACAACAACACCAACTAAAAATGATGGAACATTGCAGACAGAAACATCATGCACTAATCAGCCTGATACAGTTTGTGTTGATTCATTCACTGGATGTGATACAGATACAAATAGTGCATATGCAAACAAATGCGTTTATGGTGTTTGTGTAGAATGTTTAACTGATGCTGATTGCAGTAATCAACAACAATGTACAAATAATCAGTGTGTTGTAATAGTAAACCCAAATACTCCACCAACTCCTCCATCTTCTCCAGGTGGTAGTGGTGGTAGTGGTGGTAGTGGTGGTGGTCACGGTGGCAGTGATTTATGTATGATGCCAGAGAATCCTGTTGCTTGCAATGCTCAAAAAGCTTATACACCATGTGTTGGCGGTAAGATAATCTATACCTGCATCAGTAATTGTAATACATCATTATTGTTCCAGTATGACTGCATAGGCAATGTTGCGAGCTTTGCATCTGGATGCAATAATAAGGTAAATGATATTGGTGAGGAAGGGATAGATTGTGGCGGGCATTGTGCCAATAAATGTCCTGATTATTGTTTCAATCAGAAAAAAGATGGTGATGAGTATGGTGTTGACTGCGGCGGAAAGAAATGCAAGCCTTGTGTAGAAATAAAACCAGTGGCACCAGTTAAGGCTGTTGCACCGCCTGTTGTAATGCCTATACAGCCTAAACAGCCTGTAGAAGAGGCTCCTAAATCAGTTGATGAGTCATTTGCAGATAAGCTTATCAAGTTTTGGTGGACATTAATACCTTTATTCATTATAATAGGATTGATTCTTTTCCTTGTGAGCAGGAAACATAAGCCCCATGAGGAGATGATGGCTGGTATTGTTACAAAACCTAAATCTTCTGTGGCATCAGGAAAAAAAGCATTGGTAGATATGCCTAAGATAGAAAAGATGCCAAATTTGTCAGCGATAGATATTAAACCAAAGATATCAAAAGAAGAGCAGGCTATGAAAACTGTTCAACTTAAAGATTTTGTCAAAAAAGAATTAGGGCAGGGCAAAAGCAAGGAACAGATAACAAAAGATTTGGAAAGGCTTGGTTATAAAACAGAAGATATCAGCACTGTGTTTGGCAAAGATCTTCATAAGGCACTGCCTAAACAATATGAAGAGCAGATTAGAAAATATGTTGCTTATTATCTGGATAAAGGTGATAGTGCAGCTAAGATAAGAGAACAGTTGAAGAAACAGGGCTGGTCTGATGATATTGTTGATAAGTTTTTAGTCAGGTAATATATTTTAAACATTAAAACAATGGCAAAAGAAATCCAACTTACAAAGCCTATGCGGATAGGTCTTTATTTGGCAGTGATGTTAGTTTTAGTAGGTTTAGGAACATTATTTATTTCTGTTAGTGATAGTCTTTTCTCTGGTAATTTAGCTGGTCAGGCAGTTGGAGATATATGTACAACAGATGATGATTGTGATACTTCAGCTGGGGAGATATGCGTTAATGGCGCTTGCGCTGTAACTGAAGAAAAACCTGAATGTACATCAGCTACTGCAGAAGCAGATTGTGGCGCTGGTATGAAATGCGAAAATGAAGAATGTGTTGCTGATGAATCATCTCTTGTTTGTACAACAGCTACTGCAGAAGCAGATTGTGGTGCTGGTATGAAATGTGAAAATGAAGAATGTGTTGCTGATGAATCATCTCTTGTTTGTACAACAGCTACTGCAGAAGCAGATTGTGATGCTGGTATGAAATGTGAAAATGAAGAATGTGTTGCTGATGAATCATCTCTTGTTTGTACAACAGCTACTGCAGAAGCAGATTGTGGTGCAGGTAAGACATGTGTTGCAGGTGTATGTGTGCTTAATACTCAGGAATTAGGAGATAATCAGCTTTTAAAAAATGAGGGCAAAGGTGATGCAACAAGTAGTAGTATAATTGATTGCACATCTAATACAGATTGTAGTGCTGGCATGATGTGTGAAGATGATAAATGTGTAAATGCTGAACCTGAGCCAGAATGTACATCAGCTACTGCAGAAGAAAAATGTGGAGCTGGAAATACCTGTGTTGATAATAAATGTGTGATTGTTGCAGGAACTTCTGGCTGTAAAACAAGTAGTGACTGCACCGGTAATCTAAAAATATGTAAAACAGATACAGGCAAATGTGTAGGTTGTTTAGCTAATGAAGAATGTGCAATAGATAGTTTTTGTGATTTTACAGCAAATGCCTGTAAAGTAGGGTGTAGGACAGATGATGATTGTGGTGATATGTTGTGTGCTGTGGCAACAGGGGAATGTGCTGATTGTTTGGCTGATACTGATTGTATTGATGGTGAATCCTGCAGTGGTGGTTTTTGTGAGACAGTTGTTACTGGATGTGCTGGTGATTTTGAATGTGATAATGGAGAGATATGTAAGATTGAGGCTGGCAAAGATAAAGGAGAATGCATAATTAAGCAGGTTGAAGAAGTTAAGAATGTTACAGCAAATGCTTCAGTAATAAAAAATATCACAACAACAGTGAATGTCACAAAGAATGTCTCATCTAATGCTTCAGCTGTTCCAGCAACTGGCTCTACATGTACAAAAGAAACACAGGGTGTGGATTGTTTAAGTGGCTTAAGCTGTGATGTTTCAACATCAAAATGTAAAGAATCCTGCATTGCAGATACAGATTGTCAGGAAGGATTTGCATGTAATGAAAATAAATGTGTTCTTGCTTCTGAAGAAGAGTGCATGACTGAAACAGGACCAGATGATAATATCTGTGCAAATGGTTTATTCTGCAGTTTTGATTTTTTTATATGCACGCAATGTGATAGTGAGAATGAATGTCAAAATCCAAATGCTGCCTGTGATTTGAATAATGGAATCTGTCTGCCAGCTGACCAAGTAGAATCATATGACTATGACGAGTATAATGATCATGATAATGAAAATAATGATTTTGTAGATAATGGTTTGATAGGTGATAATGACTTTTTAGGTGATGGTTTTGTAGATGATGGTTTAATAGATGATGATAATCTTTTAGGTGATGATAGTTTTGTAGATGATGGCTTGGGTGATGGTGGCAGTGGGTCAGGAAGTGTTCAAGCAAGTACTGCGACTCAAACTTCAATATCTCAACAAGCATCTCAAACAACTTCAACTTTTTCAAAGCCAACAGCAGGAGCACAGACTAACAAATTTGCTGCACAACAATCACAAGGTGTTGCTGGTAAAGCAACAACATCTAAAGATATAGAAAGAGAAGATACTATTGGAATGTTTTGGTGGATAGTTATCATAATTTTGATATGTGGTATATTTGCTTCAATGGTTGTTATGATGCATCTGCATGAAAATAAGATTAAGAAAGAACAAGAGTTAGGAAAACAACAAGGCAAGACAAGTGATCAACCGCCAATGCCTGAACAATCACAGCAGGAAGATCAACCCCCTTTACCAGGGGAAGATAATATTGGAGTTAAGCAATTTAAACAACCTCAATCAATTCAACAACTCCAACAGCAAACCCAACAACAAGGATCAATTCAACAACCTCAGCAACAATCTCAACAACAGCAACAACAATCTCAACAACTTCAACAACAAACTCAATATCAGCAACAACAAAGACAATCTCAGCAACAATCACAGCAACAATCTCAACAGCAACAATCTCAACAGCAACAACAATCTCAGCAACCACAGATTGCAGTTAGTTCATCTATGCCTTATCTTGATACAAAAACAGAAAATAACATTGTAAATTATATTGAAGTACAGATGAATACAGGCCTGACCAAAGAGCAGATCATGAAAGAATTGCTAAAAGCAGGATGGAATCTGAACACCCTTAATTATATTGCTAAAAAATATGCATCTTTACTTATAGATCCAATGCAAAAAGAACAGATATTGAATTATATCAGATATTATATGTCAAGAGGATTGCAGAAAGAATCAATCATATTAGGATTAGTCAAGGTTGGCTGGGACAGAAATATGATGGATAAAATCTTTGAAGATTATAAACAAAAACAATAATTATTTTTCTTTTGGCTGATATTCATCAATCACTTTGACAACTTTTTTGCAGTTATCATCGCTAATTGTCAATGCTGTGCCTTGAAATAGCAGTTTTACAAGCTCTGGCTTATGAGGCATAATGTCTGCTATTTTATATATATGGTTTTCTTTTAACCTTGGTATATTTAGGTCAAGAAGTTTCTGAATCATCTCTTTGCTGTTTTTAGGCTTAATCTTCACAAATTGCTCAAGATATTCGTTTGTTTTCAATGCTCTAAAGTTCAGTTCACCAAATTTCTTTTTGTTCTGGTCAAGCTCTTCTTTCATCTCGAACATACTGATTGGTTTTTCCTCAAGAATTATTGGGTTTGTCATGTTTATCTCCTGTCTGAATTTTATATGATTTAAATCAAACAATTATTTCTTAATTTTTCTTAGATGAATCGGATGTACAATCAATTCCTTCTCTTTTGAACCATCTTTAATCTTTAATATATAACAGCTTCCCCTGTTTTTTATGATTGTTCCTATCTTACCATGGAATCTTCTGTCATACATACCTTTTTGGATAGCTGGTTCTGATAAGAGTTTAACTTTTTCATCAGCATCAAATTTCTGAAAATATCTAGTAAGGCTAAGCTTTCCTTTGTCTTTTGACTTCTTCTGGAATTTATACCTTGTCTTCCTTCTTCCGCCACCAATTCTCTTAGTCATTTCATCATCACTTCTTCAATCTCTTACGCTTTTCTTTTTTCATCCTTTTTCGCTGCCATTTCCATCTCATCTGTCCTTTTTTCTTCCAGCGCCTTGAGCTTCGTTTCATGTGATCATCTCTCCAATATTATATATTTAGTAAAAATAACTATTTTGATATTTGGAGTGCCAAGCCATTTATAAATGTTTTTGTTTTCTATATGAGTGATAGAAATATTTATAAACAAATAGTAAACACAATATATTTAAATAGGCCCTGTAGCTTAGTCTGGTAGCATACAAATGCTGGACAATGGAGCGCTGCTCTTATATGTGCACGTTTCATACAAGAAACTGCTGCTTAGTCAAGCAGAGGTCGTGAGTTCAAAATTGGTGGTAAGTAATAAATGGCCAGTGGTAAGAAGAATAGGCAGTCAGAATATATTTCTTACTCCCATAGCTTACAACTTACCATTTTATGAAAGTCTCGCCAGGGCCATTTTTATTCAAGAACAAATAATATTCATCTTTGCTCCGGTGGTGTAGTCCGGCCCATCATCTCGGATTTTCGTGATTTGGAGAACTTTCTCCTAACCAAAAAAATCCGAGGACCCGGGTTCAAAATAAAGTTAGAAAGTGAGACAGTTTGAAAGTTGGAAAAATATATGTTTCTTTCAAACTTTTTAACCTTCAAATATTCTAACTTTAATGAAAGTCCCGGCCGGAGCATGATTTTTCTATTTCTTATCCAAATTGTTTTGCTCTTAAGAAGGATGTATTGGGTTTTATTTATTTTTACTTTTTCTATTGTTTCATATTGAAATGTTAATCTTTTTGTTCTCTCTATATCCAAGGAAAAGTTGATGTTGCACCACATATATTCTTTGTGAAATCAGACAGGATAAGTAACTATTTATGTGAACAATTCTCACTTTCTCATCAAATCTCTAATCTTACCAAAATCATATATCTTGTCGCCAACAATAAACACCCTGAAATCTTTTATCTTTGTTTTTCTCAGGAATGGGCTTAGCAGCTGTTCTTTTGTTATGTCTGTGCCTTCAATGATTGGATTGAAAGATGGCATCACTATAAGATTAAGTTTTTTACTTTTTAATCGCCTTAATTTGTCTTTAAGTTTAGTTAATTTGTTTTTAGATATACCTGCTAATTTTCTCTTCTCTTCTTCAAGATTCCATTTCCCTTTCAAAAAACATTTGAATTTCTCTATTCTAACGCCATGTTTCAAAGAAATTGCAGTGTGCTCATGGCCTATGATTATTGTCTTAATTTCTGGTAATATATTTGTTGGCAGTTCATGGCCATGCATCAATAAGATATCATCAATCATAATATGGGTTTTTACTTCCAGTCTACGCTTATCTGCTATAGGACCCAGTATAGTATCATGGTTTCCTTTCAGAAGAATAATGTTTTTACAATACTTATCTAAGAAATCAAGAAATTTCAGTGTCTGTCTCCATTCTGTCTCTGAGATTGTGCCAAATTCATGCTTCAGATCACCGATAATTACTATCTTATTGATTGCCTTGAATCTTTTAATTGTATCTTTCATTACTTTCTCAATATTTTTCATGATTTCTATGAATTGTGTTCTTGGAATGAGAACTCCTTGCTTATTTAAAGCTTCTTCATAACCAATATGCACATCAGGAATAATAAGAGTTTTAGATTTAGTAAGAAACAAGCATAGATCTATTATTTCAATACATTTATTTATCTGCATATTATGATGATTATTGTGTTGTTTTTAATAGTTTTCTATCATTAGCAACATTTTTATACCATTATTGTTTCTACATCATTATGATCACTATAAAAGTACCTGGCAAACTGATGATAGCAGGTGAATGGGCTGTATTAGAGGGGGATAAGCCAAGCATAGTCATGGCTGTTGACAAGTATGTTGAATGCTCTGTTGAAGATGCCAACCATAGTTCTATAAAAGTTCCAGGCATGGATGAATTACCATTTGTTTATGAAAAGACAAAGGTTCGTTTCAGAAGAATTCTTACATCTGGTGAGAAAGAAAAGCTGTTATTCGCAAAAAATACTATTGAAATTTTCCTGAAATTCATGGAAGAGAATGCAAATCCTATCAATACTTTCAGATTAGTTACGAAAAACCATGACACAACAATAAAAGTTGGTGATATGGCAGCAGAAAATAGAAATCCTAATGTATATACTGAAAAAAAGCTTGGCTTTGGAAGCAGTGGTGCAATATGTGTTGCGATTGGTACAGCAATATTAGAATTTTATGATTATGACACTAAAGATCCGAAAATCAAAGATATATTATTCAAGTTATCAGCAATTTCTCATTTTATCTCTCAGGATATGATGGGAAGCTGTGCTGATGTTGCTTCTTCTGTGTATGGTGGTGTACTTTATTATAAGGCTTTTAGCAGTTTATGGCTGAAGAATGAATTAAAGACAAATATATCTTTGCTTGATCTTTTAGAAGGAGACTGGACATATCTTAAGATAAGACCGATTAAATTACCAAAGAATATGAAAATCCTGTGTTGTTGGACTTCAAAGTCAAGCAATACACGAACAATGATGGAGCAGATGGATGATTTCAAAGCTCAGGAATATGAAGAATTTAAGAGACTGATGGATGAGATTGAATTAGCTGTTGATTCTGTTGTTGATGCTATTGAACTTGGCAATATTGAAGAAATAATGATGATGCTGTTCAGAAATCATTCGATGCTGATGGAATTAGACAGATCTTCTGGCATAGGGATGTTGACGCGTGAGTTAGAAATATTAATTGGTATTGCAGTGCAGAATGGCTGCGTTGGTAAG
Organism: Candidatus Woesearchaeota archaeon; assembly: GCA_043813525.1. Taxonomy (GTDB): domain Archaea; phylum Nanobdellota; class Nanobdellia; order Woesearchaeales; family DSVV01; genus JBDRKY01. Next base: position 2,271 of record JBDRKY010000031.1, on the reverse strand, counting down.
ATAAGTGGTGCAGGCGGTGGTGATTCTGGTATTGCTGTCTGTTTTGATGATGAGAAATCTGAGATTATCAAGAAAGCATGGAAAGAAGCAGGTCTTTATCCTATTGAGCTCAATATAGATCATGACGGCTTTAAAGTGGATAAATAAAATTGCTAAGAATTATTTAATTTCTTTTTTGAACTTATCTAAGAAGTTTTCATTCTGTTTCTTAAGCCTGCTGCATGCATCTTGGATAGCTTTTTGGGGTGTTTTGCCACTTTTTTTTGTCTCTATTATCATCCTTGGAATACCTATCTGTGGATGTTCAACATGATATCCTGATATAGTTACATCTTTGTCATTCCATAATTCTTTTTTGAGTGAATTGGTCAAAGCATGCCCTTCTCCAACAATGTCGATGACAAGCCTGTTTTTTTCAGATTCAATAACTTTGATTTCCATATTTATTAAGAGACATATAAGTTATTTATAAATGTTGTTGTTATGTACTTTAAGAATTAAAGGGGGAGGGTGACCTTCATGCAAATGCCAAAACTTTGCTGCATTTAGTTACTTGCACACACGCCAATGTGGCATGAAGGTTCCCTTGGTTTTCTTGCCTCTTTTTCCCGTCATATATTAGCATACTTTTTGCGTCATTGATATACTCTTTTCTATACTGAGATACTACTTGTATATAAAGTTTTTGTTTTTATATGTGTCTAATTTCGTACTTTTAGATATTAATATTATAAATCACAAACCAAGCTAACGCTTGGAAATCCCAAATCCCAAAAAACCAAATCCCAACAAAAGGAAATCCCAAAAAGAATATAGAGCGTAGCTCCATTTTGGAGTTTGGGATTTGGGATTTGGGATTTGAATTAATATCCTATACAGCCCTAACTTAGACATAAATTGGTTTTTATCATTAATTTTATATAATATCTAATTACCAATATAGATATGAAATCTAAAAAGACAAGCAATGGATATCTGATTAGATTGAAAAAAGGAGAAGAGATCATCTCTGCATTAACTGATTTCTGTGAGGAAAATTTCATTTCTGGTGCATCTATCAAAGGAATTGGTGGTATCAGTGAATGTGAAATAGCTTATTTTTCTATAAAAAAATGTGCTTATATCCCGCAAAATATAAAGCCAAACGAAAAAGGAGAGATATTTGAACTGTTGAATCTGCAGGGTAATATCACTTTATTAGACAGTAAGGTATTTGTCCATGCACATATCATTATAGGTGATAAAGATATGAAAACCTTTGGCGGGCATCTGTTCAAGGCAATAATAAATCCAACTTGTGAAATATTTTTGGAAGAAGTCAAAGATGAAGATGGAAATAGGATGATGCTGAACAGAAAAAAAGATAAAGAAACAGGACTGAATCTTATTGATTTGTAAAATTAAAATTTATGAATCAAAATAATATATTTGAGATAATAACAAAATTATTTACATTATCTTATTTACTCAACTTCCAGCATCCAACCTCAATATTCTCTGTCTTTTTTTTGTGGTGTTTCATTGATGCTTTCAGTGGAAAATCAAATTTATGGATTAATTCCTGATTAAAACCATGATCTTTTGCCAATTCAGAGATAAATTTTTTTGAAGTTATCTTATGGAATGAATAGATTATGTTTCCAACACTAAATGCTTTCTCAAGAAATAATTTATCAATATGCTTGTCTTTTGTGCCAAATGGTGGATTTTGGATTACAGTATCTGTCTTTATCTGTACATGATATTCCTTATTCACTTCTTCAACATCTTTTCTGACAATCCTATATCTTCTTATTGGAATGCCAAGTCTTGCAATATTCTCCTTAAGAATCTCTAATGCTTCTTTGTCGATGTCAACAAAATAGACAAACTTTGCCTCTAACAATAATGCACCTATACCTAATATGCCTGTTCCACAGCCAAGATCTGCAATAATCTTATCTTTGATTTCACCATGCATAAAAGCATCCCAAAGAACAGTTGCAGCTATCTCTGAATCAGTAGGATATTGCTCTAAATTCACTTTAGCTGCAGAAAAAACCCTTAATTTACTTAATTCAATCGCCAATGAAGATTTAGATGCCATAGTGTGTGATTAATTTAGTCAGTTAAATAGTTTTTGCTTGTTTAGGCTTTGCGTATAAATTAATGAGAATGTCATATTAAGGTTTCTGCTTTTTTAGTACATCTTCGGCAATTTTAAGTTTTTTAATTAGCATTTCAATTGTTCCGATGTAATAAAGAACTTTTTGATATACTTTACTTCCATCC
>JBDRKY010000030.1:0-17413 GCA_043813525.1 Candidatus Woesearchaeota archaeon | reverse complement strand
TAAGTTCAGCTGCAGAAGTAGCACAGATGATATTGAGGATTGATGACGTCATTGCATCTGGCAAAGCAGGTAAAGGTCCAGACATGAGTGGTATGCCTCAAGGTATGGGTGGGATGCCTGGTATGATGTGATTTTTTATTTATTCTTTTTATAATCTTTTTTTCCACCAATGTATCTCATTGGTGATTTACAACAATAATCTTTGGTGGGAAAAAAGGGTCGTAAATTCGACCCGAGCGAAGCGAGCATGCCATCGGCGTTAAATGCGTAGCATTTATGGCTCTACATACTTTGACTGGTGGTGGTCGAATTTATTTGACTTTTGTTAAATCCTCAGTTTGACATTGTCAAACTTCTAAACATCTTAAAACAGAAAACCTAATGCAGTGAAAGTTGAGAGTTTTCATTATTCAAACAATCTAAGAACACTTATTTATTTTCTCATCATTTTGCACAAAACGCTAATAATTTATTTACATGCCCTTTCAGGGCTTGATAAATAAATTACTCCAAGTTTGACATTGTCAAACTTGGGTTAAATATCAGAATTTCAGAAACTTAATAACATCAGCGACATCATTCTCTTCGACAACAACAATTGTGTCTGTCCAGCAGCTCATTGTTTCTACAATATTGATGCCATTGTCAGCAAATAATGAATAAAGGTATGATACAACACCAGGTGTGCTCTCTAAGTTTTCTCCGCTCTTGATTGTGATCATTGCTAAATTCTTTGTGATCTTGATTATATTTTTCTTGAATATTTCTTTCAGTTCATCAAGATATTTTTCAGATACGATCACTATGAACACATTTGTGCCTTCTATCGCATAGAACATGTCTGCTTTTTTTCTTATCTTCTTTTCTATATCCAGCAGGTTTTCTACGTAAAGTTTTTTATCGATTATTATTGTCACTATTTTATTTTTGATTTCCAATTCGCTTTTTTTCAGGACAGCTAATATCTTATCCTCTTGTACTTTATCTTTTTTAATCTTTCCAGCATATCTTCTGCATGCGATAAGTATCGCTTCCATGCTTGTCTGTTTTTCAATCCCTAATTCTTTAGCGATCATCCTGGATAATTTGGAATAATTGATTATACCTTTGCTTAGGCTGTCTTTTATGCTTGGATGCATAGAGATATATTTTTCAGTTAGTTTAGTTGTTGTTGCCATTTTTATGGTTTTAATGTAATATTTAGATTTTCTATTACTTCTTTCTTGACTTGTTCGTATGGGATTAGTCTGCTGACAAGTTTTAACATATCACGTTCATATTCTTTTTTATTTACAATTTTATTAATATCTAATTTTATTTTTTCAATTTTCAGCTTTTTTTCTAGTAATTTTTTATCAAGTTTCACTCTTGCTTTTAATATAAACCATACGTCATATAAATCCCTGCCTTTTTTTCTGTTTAACATAGCACAGGCTTTTTCAGCTAATACTTCATCTATATTCATTGTTAATATCAATACTTTATCTTCTGTTTCAGGATATTCACTTTTCATTATTTTCCATTCTGGCTTTCTAAATATTCCTGTTCTGTAGCCTGCATCAATCCTAAATTTATTTCTTGTTTGTGTGGTTCCTTTATACAATGGCCCATTAAATCCTATTTCACAATTATATGAATCATCAAACATTTCTTCTTTCAGAAAATATGCCTGTATTCCTATTTTTAGGATATCTTTTAATATTTCTTTAATTTGTTCTCTAAACTTTTCTGAGTTTTTCACATTAAAATCAAGATCTTCTGAAAATCTTTCTAATCCAAACAAGAATCTTAAGGAAGTGCCACCTTTGAATACTGCATCTTGATATTTTTTATAATAGAAATAAAGAAATAGCTTTAGTAAATATTCTTTTTCTTGCTGGTATGAATTAATCCCATTTTTTAATGCAATTCTATTTATCTCTTCTTTACTTATCATGGTATCCTCTACTTTACTTATTATTTACGATAATCATCCATTTTTTATTATATTGTTTATTTAATTTTCTGTAAGGGTTTAATTTTATATATTGTTTTGACATATTTTTCAATAGTTTATTTTTAATATTGTTTTTAATCTCTAATGTTTCTAATAAATATCCCAGTCTATTGAACAATGATTTGTTATTGAATTTCTTAAGGTATCTTATTATTTTATTTTCATCTAATTCTTCCCAGCATGCTTTTAAAATTTTCTGTACCTCTTCTAAGCCTCCAGCTTTATTAGGTTTAAACAACATATCAATAACTAATCTCTCTTTTTCTGCAATACAAATATTATTAATATTGTGATAGCCAAAGTATTTTTCAGGCATTATAGTTGTTGTCTCAATAATATAGTTGCCTATTTTAATTTTGGGATATTGTTTAGTGGAAACAACTTGGATAGCTATTAGTTGTTGTTCAGTATAACCATAAAATGAAGCAGCACTCCAAAGACTAATATATGATGGAGCAGTTAGGATTGTGCTTATTGTGTAGATATGTTCGGGAATCTTATGCGTTAGAACATAATAGTCTTTCTTTAATAATTTAATTATTCCTTTTTTCTTTAGATTCATCAATACATTGCTGATTCTGGAATATTTCCATCCAGTAATCTTTTTAACAGTACTTAATCTAAATATTACAAACATTTCTACTGCCCCTAACAGCTCTGATTCAAGCCTTGAGATGGATTCATAATTTTTATATTGATTATTTGCTTTTTCCATAATATCTCTATAAATATTATTATTGATATTTAAATGTTTTGGTTTTCTAACTAAATTAAAAATATTACATATGTTCCATATCAAACAATAATGTCTATTTCTGTTTGATATAAATCAATAGATATAATAAGGAACATGAAATTTACATTTTTAGGATAAAATAATCAATCAGGTAAGATATAAAGGATGTGAGAATATGGAAGGTAAGAATATGAAAAATGAATTAGTTAGCACAGACAGATCAAATAGCAAACCTAAAGTAGTTTTAGCATACAGTGGTGGTCTGGATACATCTGTAATTTTGAAATGGCTTTTGGATAAAGGATATGAGGTTATTGCGTATATTGCTGATGTTGGACAAAAAGATGATTTTGTTGCTGCGAAAAAGAAAGCAGAGAAGATTGGCGCTTCAAAAGTATATATCATGGATCTGAAAAAAGAGTTTGTTACTAATTACATATTTCAGGCGATGAAAGGAAATGCGATATATGAAGGGACTTATCTGATGGGGACAAGTTTGGCAAGACCATTGATTGCAAAATATCAGATAGAAGTTGCAAAGAAAGAGAATGCTGAATATGTTTCACATGGTGCGACTGGCAAAGGAAATGATCAAGTAAGATTTGAGCTGGCATATTTTGCATTGAATCCAAAGATAAAGGTAATCTCGCCTTGGAAGACTCCTGAATTTTTGGCAGAGTTCAAGGGAAGAACAGACATGATCAATTATGCAGAAAAACATGGAATTCCAATTTCAGCAACACTAAAAAAACCATATAGTGAAGATGACAACCTTATGCATATAAGCCACGAGGCAGGAATACTTGAAAATCCAAGCATGGCTGCTGTTGAAGATGTTTATTCAAGAACAACCTCTCCAAAAGATGCATCTGATAAAGAGACAATCATTGAGATATATTTCAAAGATGGTTTGCCTGTAAAAGTTGTTAATTTGAGTGAAGCTAATGGAATTGTTAAAGGAAATGACAATGGAAACAGCAAAAAAGTTGGAACAACAAAAGAAGATCCATTAGAACTATTTACATATCTCAACAAGATTGGCTCAGAAAATGGTATTGGAAGATTGGATATTGTGGAAAACCGTTTTGTTGGTATTAAGTCAAGAGGAATTTATGAAACACCAGGTGCAACAATATTATGGAAGGCTCATAGAGATATTGAAGGTATTGCTATGGATAAAGAAGTAATGCATCTGAAAGACAGCCTTATGTCTAAATTTGCAGAACTTATATACAATGGATTTTGGTTCAGTCCAGAGATGGATTTTATGATGGCTGCATTCAACCAGAGCCAGAAGCTGATAGATGGTGTTGTGACATTAAGCCTGTACAAAGGGAATGTGATGCCTATCTCCAGAACTTCACCAACCTCACTTTATGATCAGGAGCTTGGAAGCATGGACATAGAAGGCGGCTTTGACCAGACAGATTCAAAAGGCTTTATCAGGATAAATGCTTTAAGGCTGAAAGCGCATAATGTAATACTTGATAAAAGAAATCTTGGTGTAGAAGAAGCTTTGGATTGATATATATGAAGAAACACATAAAAGCAAAGCTGATTTTAGAGGATGGTTCTATTTTTCATGGAGCTTCTTTTGGATATGATCAGTCAACATCTGGTGAAGTTGTTTTTAATACAGGTATGGCTGGCTATCCGCAGTCATTGACAGACCCTTCTTATTCTGGCCAGATTCTTGTGTTTACTTATCCTTTGGTCGGTAATTATGGTATTGGTAATGAATCTGTTGATGAATATGGTATACAAAAGCATTTTGAATCTGATAAGATACAGGTGAAAGGTGTAGTTGTTTCAGAATATAGTTTTGACCACAATCACTGGGAATCAGACAAATCTTTTCAAAAATGGCTGAAAGATAATAAGATTACGGCAATCTTTGGAATTGATACACGAGCATTGACAGTGAAGATAAGAGAGAAAGGAGTCATGTTAGGAAAGATTGTTATTGATATAGAAGAAATAGATTTTTATGATCCTAACAAAGAGAATTTAGTTGCTGATGTATCAAGAAAAGAAGTACAAAGGATTGGGAGTGGCAAATATAAGATTATAGTTGTTGATTGTGGTGTTAAAAATAATATTTTAAGATGTCTGCTTAAAAGAGATGTTACTTTGAAGGTTGTTCCATGGAATTATGATTTTAATAAACAAGGTTTTGATACTGCTGGGGATTATGATGGTCTTTTTATTTCAAATGGTCCTGGAAATCCAGTGCATTGCAGAGAAACAATCATTAATTTAAAAACAGCTATGAACAAAGAAAATCCAAAACCTATTTTTGGAATCTGTTTAGGTAATCAATTATTAGCATTAGCTGCTGGTGCATCAACTTACAAATTAAAATTTGGCCATAGGAGCCAAAATCAGCCGTGTGTGGTTTGCAATATCAACAAATCTATTATGAATAATGGAATGTCTGATGTAAACAAGAAAGGATTCATAACTTCACAGAATCATGGCTATGCTGTTGATAAAAATACTTTACCCGAACAATGGGAAGAGTTTTTTTACAATGCGAATGATGATACAAATGAAGGAATAAAACATAAGACACTTCCTTTTTTCAGTGTGCAGTTCCATCCTGAAGGAAGATGCGGACCAATGGACACTGAATATCTGTTTGATGAGTTCATTGATAATCTATCAAAATATGTATCAAAAACAAGACAAATGAGGTAAAAATGCCAAAAGAATATTTATATCATGTTGATGAAGATGATAATGTGATTGAAAAAGTATTGAGGAGCGAAGCTAGAAAAAAAAATCTGTTTCATAGATCAACCAGTATAATAGTATTCAACTCAAAAGGAGATATTTTAGTTCACAAAAGAACATTAACTAAAGATATTTATCCTGGATATTATGATTTAGCTGTTGGAGGAGGATTATCTTATGGAGAAAGTTATTTAGAAGGAGCAAAAAGAGAAGTTGAAGAGGAGATAGGCGTTAAAGATGCAGAACTAACATTTTTGTTCAAGTTCAGATATGAAAAAGATGAAGAGAACAATAGAATTAAAACTTTCACTAACATCTATAAATTAATATTTGATGGACAAATAAGATTTCAAGAGGAAGAAGTTGAGTCTGGTAAATTCATTTCACTTGAGAAATTAAAAGAAATGATGAAACTAGAAAAGTTTTGTCCTGACAATTTAGCTATGTTTGAAAAATATCTGGCTAAATATCATGAAACATGAATTTATCACCTTACAGAAGAAAACAATAAAAATAATCAGCAGAATAGAAAGGTAAAATAATGATACAATACAATCAACAGAAAGAAATAAAAAAAGTTCTCATATTAGGCTCTGGAGGTTTATCCATAGGACAAGCAGGAGAATTTGATTATTCTGGTAGCCAGGCAGTCAAGGCCATGAAAGAGGAAGGAGTAAAGGCAATACTTGTCAATCCGAATATTGCGACAATCCAGACTTCAAAGGATTTTGCAGATGAGGTATATTTTCTTCCAGTGACTAAGTCATTTGTCGAAAAAATAATCATCAAGGAGAAGCCTGACGGTATTTTGTTAAGTTTTGGCGGGCAGACTGCATTAAATTGCGGGATTGAATTATTCAAAGAAGGGATATTGGATAAGTATGGTATAAAGGTTTTAGGTACAGCTGTTGATAAGATTATTGCGACAGAAGATAAAGGTTTATTTGCTAAAGAACTTTCAAAGATAAATGTCAAGACACCAAAAAGCATAACTGTATGCAGTATTGAAGAAGGTATTATCGCAGGAGAAAAGATTGGATTTCCATTGATAATCAGAGCAGGATTTGCATTAGGTGGTTTAGGATCTGGTTTTTGCAGTAATAAAGAGGAATTAAAGGAGATGCTAAAACAATCATTCACATATTCATCACAGATACTTGTAGAAGAATCATTGAAAGGATGGAAAGAGATTGAATATGAAGTGATGAGAGATGCATATGATAACTGCATGACCATCTGCAACATGGAGAATTTTGATCCTTTAGGAATCCATACAGGTGAATCAATTGTTGTTGCGCCTTCACAGACATTGACGGATTATGAATATCAGAAACTCAGGAAGATATCGATTGATGTAGTCAGGTATATGGAAATAGTAGGGGAATGCAATGTACAGTTTGCTCTTGACCCTTTTTCAGAAGATTATAGGGTCATAGAGGTGAATGCAAGATTGTCAAGAAGCTCTGCCTTAGCTTCAAAAGCAACAGGCTATCCTTTGGCTTTCATTGCAGCAAAACTTTTGTTGGGGCAGAATCTTATTGACATCCCTAATCCTGTGACAAAGACAACAAAAGCATTTTTCGAGCCTGCAATGGATTATGTGGTTGTAAAATTTCCAAAATGGGATACTGCAAAATTCAAGAATGTTGAGAAGAGGATAGGAAGCAGCATGAAAAGTGTAGGAGAAGTCATGGCTATAGGAAGAAAATTTGAAGAGGCATTGCAGAAATCAATAAGGATGGTAAGTCCTAATATGGATGGCCTGATCAATGGAAGCCATGAAGAGAATGGCAAAAATTCAGCATTTGATAATACAGATGAATTAGATGAAGAATTAAAAAATCCAACTGACCAGAGAGTTTTTGCAGTAGCAAAAGCATTTGAGAAAGGATATACAACCGAGAGATTATTTGAGTTGACAAATATTGACAAATGGTTTCTTTACAAGATTAAAAATATTGTTGATGTAAGTAATAAGCTGAGAGAAAAAACACCTTCAACAATAGATGCAGATCTATTAAGACAGGCAAAACAATTGGGCTTTTCAGACAAGCAGATTGCAGGATATATTTTCAGCAAGGATATTTATGGATTGCATGAATCTCATGAAAATTATGAATCACAAAAATCAAACGATAATTTTAACAGTAATTTGAATACTGACATCAGAATAAATCATGAAACAAATGGAAAAATGAATGTATCTGAATTAGATACAGAGAGAGAAAAGGAAATCTTTGTAAGAGAATTGAGAAAAAACCATTCAATTATCCCAGTCATAAAACAGATTGATACATTAGCAGCAGAATATCCATGCAGGACTAATTATCTTTACCTTACTTATAATGGTGAAACAGACGACATAAAGATAGATAATGTAAATGACAAAGGGATTATTGTTTTAGGTGGCGGTGCATATAGTATCGGTTCAAGTGTCGAGTTTGACTGGTGCTGTGTTGAATGCGTCAAGACTTTGAGAAAAAATAATATTCCTGCTGTTATAATCAATTATAATCCTGAGACTGTCAGCACTGATTATGATGAATGTGAGAGGCTTTATTTTGATGAGCTCAGCTTTGAAAGGGTTGTTGATATCTATGAGAAAGAAGCACCTTATGGCATCATATTTTCCATGGGCGGGCAGATACCTAACAATCTTGCATTGCCCCTTAGCAATTATGGTGTGAAGACATTAGGTACAGATGCAAAGGTTATTGATATGGTCGAGGACAGGCATAAATTTTCAAAGATACTTGATCAGCTGGGTATTGATCAGCCGGACTGGAAAGAGCTTACAGACATCAATGAGATAAAAACATTTTGCTCAAAGGTAGGTTATCCAATCTTGATAAGGCCGTCATATGTCCTTAGTGGAGCAGCGATGGCTGTCGTATATGAAGAATCAGATCTACAAGCATTTTTAGATAAGGCTGCGCTTGTATCAAAAGAGCATCCTATTGTCCTTACTAAGTTTATAGAAGGTGCGAAAGAGATTGATGTTGACATAATAGCTTCAAAAGGTGAGATAAAGATATCTGCGATATCTGAGCATGTAGAAAATGCCGGTGTGCATTCAGGGGATGCTACATTGGTAACACCGCCGCAGAAATTATATCTTGAGACAGTCAACAGGATCAAGAATATTACTAAGCAGATTATCAAGCATCTGAATATTACTGGTCCTGTAAATTTCCAGTTTTTGGCAAAGGAGAATAAGATAAAGATTATAGAATGCAATCTTCGTGCATCAAGAAGCCTGCCGTTTGTATCAAAAGTATATAACAAGAATTTTATTAGTCTTGCAACAAAGGCAATAATAGGAAAGCCAATATCAAATGTAGATACAAATGCGTTTGATATAGAATATGTCGGTGTGAAGGCACCGCAATTTTCATTTACACGGCTGAGGGGTGCAGATCCTTTGCTGGGGGTGGAGATGAGTTCAACAGGGGAAGTTGCATGTATCGGTAAGAATCTTGAAGAAGCTTTCCTGAAAGCATTGTTGTCCACTGGATTCAAGATTCCAAAGAATACAATCCTGCTGTCAACAGGTGATATAAAGAAAAAAGCAAGATTGCTTGATTCAGTGAAAAGGCTGAAGCAGGAAGGTTATATATTGTTTGGCACTGCAGGCACTGCAGATTTTTACAGGATGCATGGTATAAATATGAATATGCTTCATTGGCCTTTGGAGAGTGCAAAACCAAATTCAATGGATTATATCAAGAATAATCAGATTGATTTAGTTATTAACATACCAAAGAGCAATGAGAAGATAGAGCTTTCAAACGATTATATGATAAGGAGAGCAGCAGCAGACTTTTCAGTTCCTCTGATTACAAATCTGCAGTGCAGCAAATTATTTATAGACGCGATATGCACTTATAAAGAGACTGATCTGGAAGTAAAAAGTTGCAATGAGTATCATGATAGCAGGAAGTAAACAAAACATATAAAAACATCAAAGCATGTGGATGGTTAAAATGAAACTTTGGCAGAAGGATTATGGCGTGAACAAAGAGATTGAGAATTTTACAGTTGGAAATGATTATATGTTAGATAAAAGGCTTGTGAAATATGATTGTATTGCATCAATAGCACATGCAAAGATGTTGAATAAGATTGATGTGCTAAAAAAATATGAGTTAAATAATCTGATTGATAGGCTGAATGAGATTATATCTCTTCACGAAAAAGGTAATTTTGAGATAAATAAAGAAGATGAGGACTGCCATACAGCAATAGAAAATTTTCTTGTAAAAAAACTTGGAGAAACAGGGAAGAAGATACATACTGCAAGATCAAGGAATGATCAGGTGCTGACAGCCATAAGATTATATGAGAAAGAAGAGCTTTCCGAAATCAAGGAGTTGGTTGAAAGGTTTAGGTCTGCTTTGAGTGATTTTGTAAAAGTCCATGGTAATATTCCAATGCCTGGTTATACACATATGCAAAAAGCTATGCCTACAAGTATTAGAGTTTGGATTGGTAGTTTTATTGTATCAGCAGATGATAATATTAAGCTTATTGAATCAGTGTTCAGGCTGGTTGATCAGTCTCCTTTAGGAAGTGCAGCTGGTTTTGGTGTTCCTGTCTTTGATGTTGATAATGAAATGACTGCTGGTTTGATGGGTTTTTCCAAGCCCATGAAAAATCCAATCTATGCACAGCATAGCAGAGGTAAGTTTGAATCAACTATCATCCATCTCATGTCTCAGATAATGTATGATCTGAACAGATTATCTACTGATCTGATAATCTTCAGCATGAAAGAGTTTGGTTATTTTACTCTGCCTAAAGAATTCTGTACTGGAAGTTCAATAATGCCTCAGAAGAAAAATCCAGATGTTTTGGAATTAGTCAGGGCAAAGTATCATATTGTGCTTGGTGAGGATTTTAAGGTGAAGAGTCTTATAGGAAATCTTATATCAGGTTATAATAGGGATCTTCAGTTGACAAAAGAGCCGTTATTCGATTCAATTGATATGACAAAAGATTGTCTTCAAATAATGACTAATGTTGTTTCTAATTTATATGTGAATGAAAAATCATGTATGAAAGCTATTACTGATGAATTGTTTGCTGTTGAAGAAGCTAATAAGCTTGTAAAATCAGGTGTTCCATTCAGAGAAGCATACACTAAGATTTCTGAGAGATATAGATAATTTTTTTATTAAACCAAAATATTTATAAATATATATAGATAGAAAAGATATTATTAGATATAAGATTAAAAAAGAGCTGATATGATGGATTTTAATAGTATTCTGAATGAGATGGAAAAGGAGAGGAAAAAGGCCTTTGATATTAAGAAAGATAAGCATTCTGATAATCATGAAGCTCAGGAAGTTCATGGACAGCATGAGGAAGTTGATGAAGAACATGATACTGAAGAAACTGAAAATATTGAAGAGTCTGGAGAAGATGAAGAAGAGCATGATGAAGAAGAGCATAATGAAGAACAAAGAAAAAGACATGATGGTGTTGCATCAATAATTGATGGAGATTTTGGTGGGCATGGAACTAAGCACAGAGCAGAAACATCAGAGACTATAGAAACAACACAAACAATACATACATCAAAAATTGATGATCATGGATCAGAAGAACATAAAACTGAATCAGAACATGAAACTGAATCTAAACAAGAACAGGAAACCAAGCCACAAAAGGAAAGTAATAAGCAATCATCACGATCAACAGATTCACAATTAATAAAACAAAAAAAAGATGTGATAAATATGCCAAAAAAAACTGAAAAGATTGTCAAAACAACCATTATTGAGGAGACTGTTAAACACTCAGCAGATGAAGCAGGTGTTACAAAGCATAAAACATCAGGCAAAAGCTCTTCTATGAAAAAGAAGCTTGCTAAAGTTAATAAGAAGTATGATGAAGTTAAGAAGAAAATTAAGCCTATAATAGCAAAGAAGAAAAAAGTTAATCATATCTCAAAGAAGAGATCAATGATAAAGACAGTTGGATTAGTGACAAGAAAGGCATTAGAAGATAAAGCAAATCAGATTAAGAAAGCTTCTCTCTATAATAAGAAAGAAGTCACTAAGCTAAAAAAAGAAATGACCAAGCTTAAGACAGGTGTTGATAATCTTTCTAAGAAAGAAAAGCTTTTTGCAAACAAAGATGCAGTTGAAAAAGAAAAACAGAAATTAAATCAAGAACTGGATAAATTAAGAAAAGATGTTGCACATATAAAGGAGCTTGACCCTCATACTTTGCTCAGTTCAGTCCAAAGATTGAATGAGAATATTGCAGAGATGAATTCTTTGTTTAGATTAGCTACTGAACTTATGCAGAAGCCTGACCCTATTCAAGGTAAATTAAACAAATTGTTTGGTGAGAATGAGAAAATTGCACAGGGTATCATCAGTGTTCTTGATGTTGTCAATGAACTTAAGGAAGCAGGAGCAAAAGAAGGTAAAGAATTAAAGGCGATTGAGGAAGAGATTAAGATTCCTTTGAGGGAGATTGCATCAAGGAAGAAAGAGGATTTTTCCGCACCGCCTACAATTCCTGCTCCGCCTGCTGATTTTATGGATGATGAAAATCATATGGATGAGCCATTGCCTAATGCTATATCACCTCCTGATGCATCAGCCTTTGCTCCTTTAGGTGCTGAAGATTCTGATGATTTTTCATCTATGGATTTATCAAGCCCGCCAACAATGACACCAATGCCTTCTGTTGATGGGTTGCCTGCTCCAACACCTATTGCTGCTCCTAATGTGATGCCGCCTTCATCTATCGGACGAGCTTCAGCTTTTAATTCAAAAACAGGAGGACCTATACTTAGAAATGATGCATTACCAAGTGATCTTCCTCCATCACCTACTCAATTTACTGCAGACCAGTTGGATCAGTTAGCTGGACAGTCTTTTGGTCCTTCGGGCGCTCCAATGGTTGCTTCACGACCATTTAGGCAGCCATCAGGCGCTTCAATGTCTGTTCATCCACCTGGTTCACTTCCAAATATGCAGTCTGCACCACAAAGAAATATAAGTGGCAGATCATTAAGATCAAGAGCGCAGTTGAATATCTAAGATTGATTAAATATGATTAAAAATTTAATCCAAATTGAACCATAATAACATGACAGAATCAAATATAAAGGAGAATATCATTAACATAATGAGTAAGGGAAGCAGGCATAGAGTTGTAAGGTTTCTTCACGCTGTTGCAAGTTCAAATAACATAACATATACTGGTGAATTGAGGCATCTTGATACAAAGATAGGTCTTGTTACCAGGTATAGGGAAAGATTTCTTATAAAATTAAAGGATGATATGGAATCATTGAAGAGCCTAAGGATGAAATTGGCTGATGTCGAAAGAAGATTAAGATCACCAAATCTTAATGATGAGCAGAAAGATTTGCTGGCAAATGAGATGGAAGTCAATCAGAAAAAACTTATGCTTCTTGAAGATGAGATCAATAAGATCAGAAAGATGCATGATGTCCTTGATGATGTGAGTATAGAGAATAAGGAAAAGCTTTTTGATGTCAAAAGAAAGATAGAACGCTCTATGATGAAGATAGATGAGTTAAAAGGATAAACTTTTATTATAATCTAAGCAAAACCATATCACAGGTCTTTTGCCATGACTGTCTTTCTGCTGTTTGCTTCTGCTCTTGTGCATGCTTCTTTTATCATATGTTCAACTTTCTTGTTAAGTGCATCTGCAAAATCACCGCTGACATTATAACCTGCTGCATATTCTTTAATTTTTGCTTTTACTATCACTGACATATTTCCACCTCATATTAGTTTGTAAGATTTGTAGTATATGCGGTTCGTAAGGTACAACATTTTCCTTACATGCCTTGCAAACTATGTACTTTACAAACTTTCATTTATGTGCAAACCAAAAAGTAAGTTTGTCTGGCTCTGCATTATCAAGCCTGCAGAACCCAAACCTGACAAACTGCACAATATCGCCTTCTTTAAGATCATTTAATAATCTTTCACCCATGCCTTTAACAATAGTGCCGTCATCTATTACTATTTCTACTTTGATTGCTTCTTTCTTTGGCAGCCAATGTATTAGTTTAGCCTTGCCTTTCACTTCTGCAAATTTGATTGAATGATATTCCAGCAAAGGTTTTTCTTTGCTTTTGACTGTGAAATTAAGGCAGTCCATCAATCTGTATACCTCTTCATTCTGGAAACTATCAACATCTTCCTTTGCAAGAAAATAATCTTCATCACAATGGAATATTCTTCCGCCTTTTCTGTGATCAGGATGAAGATCAAGCTCAATTTCAATTTCAGGTGCTTTTTTTATTCTGACTGCAATCGGATCTTTGATGAAAAAATATCTGTCACTTTTAGATTCAAGGGATTCTTTGTTAAAATGATTGATCGCCTTGAAAAAATCTTTTTTTGAGACAGTCTTGTCATTTAAGCTTATACCAACATCCATGGCGTATCTGATGAAAGATTCAGCCTGAAAGCCCCTTCTTCTTAATGCTAACAAAAAAGGAAGCCTTATGTCATCCCATCCAGTAAACTCTCCTTTTTCAATTTTTTCTTTTGTTTTTGAACAGCTGACTTCAAGGTCATCAAAATTTATCCTGCCTACAAAAAGGGTTTCAGGGACATCATATCCCATTGCATTATACATCATTTCCTGTCTTTTTGCGTTATCTGCATGGTCTTTAGCTCTTATAATATGTGTCACACCAAGATCATGGTCGTCTACCATCACTGAAAAATTCATCAGCGGCCATACTCTAAATTTTTTGCATGTTCTTGGGTGTTCGTCATCATTTATCCTGAATATTGGAAAATCACGCATCGCTGGATTTTTGTGTTTCATGTCAGTCTTGAATCTTAGGACAGCTTCACCTTGATTGTATTTGGTGAACATATCATGCCATCTTTTTGTGTTTTGGTCTATATTAAGATTTCTGCATGGGCATTCTTCTTTTTTCTTAGACATTTCCCTAAACTCTTCAGCAGGGCATGTGCATACATATGAATGACCTGATTCAATAAATCTCAGCACATAATCATAATATAATTCTATTCTCTCTGATTGTATGACAATTTCATCGATTTTTCCTTTAGTGAGCCATTTTCCGTCTTTTGGAAGAAGCTCATATGCTGGTTCATATATGTTAGAAGCATTTGTATCAGCAATCCTAAGTATTAATTTGCCGTTATAATCTTTTGCATATTGGTAATTTAGTCCTAAAACATAAGCATGTCCAATATGCATTGGTCCTGATGGTGATGGCTCAAATCTTAATACAACTGGTTTGTGCAGTTTTTTTAGTTTAGGCAGTTTTATAATCTTTTCTTTCTTTTCCTTGACTATCTTTCCGCCAAGTCCTTCAAATTCAGAAAGCTGCTTTTCTTTGCTCATTGCATTGACTTTTCTGACAGCATTGGCAATTTCTCCAGAAAATTCTTTCATCTTAACCTTATCTTCTTTTAAATCAGGCATCTCTGATATAATTCTGCCTATGACACTTCCTACAGAAGCTTTTCCTTCATATTTGACAGCATTCTCCAATGTCAGCAAAAGTATCTTTTTCTTCATAATAACATAGCTATTGGAAGTGATATATATTTGTTTTGAATCGAAATATTTAAATATCAGTGATTCAGTTAAAAATAATATTACACAAAGACCAATTGGGTAAAATCATCTTTGAAGGGGGGATGATTTCCCTGCCTATACTTTTATTATATGCTATTTTATTATGTAATAAATTTAAATAATCTTTTTATGTGATTGATATGGTAAGAAAAACAATAATAATTCCAAAAGCACCATTAGGCAGAATATTGACCAAACTTGGTGCAAAAAGAATAAGTGATGAATCATTAGATATATTTTCAGAGATTCTCTCAGATATAGGTGCAGAGATTGCAGAGCAGGCAGCAAAGATAGCAAAACATTCAGGCAGAAAGACAATATTAGAGAATGATATCAAGCTGGCTGCCAAGCAGATGTAGATACATTTTGATAAAGAAATAAATATTTAATCACAGCTTCTTAGGTGCAGTTTGATGTTGTTCAACTTTCTTTTCAGCAGATTCTTGTTTAGGAGCATGATGCTGCTCTTTAGGTAGTTCTTTTTTCAGTTCTTTTAATTCTTCTTTTTGAACTTCTTTTGCTTTTTCTACTTTTTTTCCTTTAGCTTCAACTTTTTCTGTTATTTCTGCTTTCTTTATCTCTGTTTTTTCTATAATTGCTGGTTTATCTTCTTTTTTTGCCTTTGTTTCTTTTTTACTTTTAGGTTTAGCTTCACCTTTTAACTCAACAAGAACATCATCTGCCTTTTCTTCGCTTTTTGTTTGTTTATTTTCTGGAGATTCATCTTTTTTCTCTTCTTTCTTTAAATTAGATTTTCCTTCTTCTTTTTTCACAGTTTTTTTAGTGTCTTTTACACCAAGCTTTTCTTTCAGCTTGTCAGCGATGCCTTCTTTTTTCTCTTCTTTCTTTTCTGTGAATTTGATATCTTTACCAAAAAGTTCAACAAGTGCTATATTATCTTTTGTATTTTTAAGAATATTGACTTTTACATGATGCGGTGGATTCTTAATACCATGCATCCATATCAATTCATTAAGAAATTTACCTATCTTTATATTATTTTCATTGTCGATTTTCATGTGCCTTTTTACAAATTGTTTCAATGCTTTGACAGCTTTTTTAGCCCTTTTATATTTAGGCACTTTCAGGTATTCTTTTCTTAAAGGAATGTTATATGTTCGTTTTAGCTCATTTGCCATGATTTACACCTTTCATAGTTTTATGGTGATACTTTAAAACATTTAATTATTATGCTTTAGTCTTAGTTTTTCTCCAGCTTCTTTTGACTGTTGTATGTCTGCCTGGATGCATTGTCCTTCCTTTACCATATATCTTAGGAACAGTCCAGAATGGTGCCCATCTGGTTCTTCTGCCCAATTTTGCAAGCCTTAATTTTCGGCTTAAATGAATATATCTTGCCATCTTTTTTCCTCATTATTCTTTTTTAGGATCTTCAGTATTATTTTTTTCAGCAGTTTTTTTGGTTTCTTTAGAAGTATCTGCTTTTTGTGTTTCAGCAGTTTTGTCTTGTTTTTCCTTTTCTGTTTTCTCATCTTCAGCTTTGACTTCTTGTTTCTTTTCTTCTGGTTTATCCTTTTTCAATTCAGCTTCATTAGCTTTTTCTTCCAATGCTGCTTTTTCAGCTTTAACACTTAATTTAGGATATTTAGAAAATAATTCTTTTGCTGATTCATTTAGCAGTCTAATGCCTTTTGTTGTGATCAATCTTCCTTTGTGTATACAGTCACTTTTTTTGTCAACTTGCTTTGCAAGTCCAGCACTTTCCAGTTGCTGAAGCGCTTTTCTTAATATATTTCCAGAACTTTTTGCGAATTTAGCTGGTTTATGGCCGCGTCTTTGCTTGCCGCCATACTTTGTTCTTAATTTTGATACACCAATAGGTCCTCTTGCAGCTAATGTCCTTAATACTGCAGCAGTTCTTACAAACCACCAGTCAGGATCAGCAGGTGGTCTTTCTCTGTTTATACCTGTTTTGACATAATTACTCCATTCAGGTGGATTTATCTCTTTTAATTTCTTAAGCTTTTCAGCTATTTTACCTATTAATTCGCCTTGTGGAACATTATTGAAGCTTGCCATGCATTATACCCCTGTTATTACCTTGTTTTTATATATTATCTCTGTTAATTACAGAGTTTGGATGATTTATTAGATTATTTGAGCTAATCTATACAATTATCTCATTTTTAAGCAAATTAGAGGGCATTTATAAAGTTTTCTAAAAGGATGGCTTTGCGTATAAATTAATGAGAATGTCATATTAAGGTTTCTGCTTTTTTAGTACATCTTCGGCAATTTTAAGTTTTTTAATTAGCATTTCAATTGTTCCGATGTAATAAAGAACTTTTTGATATACTTTACTTCCA
>JBDRKY010000029.1:0-16726 GCA_043813525.1 Candidatus Woesearchaeota archaeon | reverse complement strand
CATAACCTGTTAATTGAATTTTTGTTACTTTCTTCATATTAGCTACAATGTAGCTAACTAATATTTATATTTTTATATGTTGTAGAATATAAATCAATGAAAAGTATATACTAAAGAATATAAATTAGCTTAATAAGTACTTAAAACAAAAAAACATTTAAACTAATTCTTCTAGAAATGACAATATGGCAACTCCTTTAGGTGATATAGGTGTATTGGAACCTGCTTTATTAGCTATCCAGAATATGTTTGGAACTATCAAATATTTGATTGGTGGTGTTTTTGGTATTTATGTTCTTCTTTTGATATGGAGAATCATTGATACAAGACTTACTAATCAAATGCTAAAGAAATTGCTTGAAGAGCAAAAAGAAACAAATCATCTTCTTAGAAGGATTGAACATAGTCATGATATCAAGGTAAGGCAGAAGTGATAGTAATGATTTTATGATGAGATTAGTCTGGTTATTATATTACTATATTTCAAGAATTATATATTAGAAGAATTAATTGTTTCTGCTGCTTTATAAAAACTATCTAAAATTGCAACACAAAGAGGTAAATTAGCAGTAGTATTCATGAACTTACTTTGCATAGTCATTCTCTCAGTACATCTATTATAATCATCATGAATTAGAAGATTATTTTCCTTTATTTCTCCTCTTAAATTCATCATTTTTGTAAGAGTGGTTTGACTACCATAAGACTGCCCATCTGTTTTTTTAAAAACATAAAGCATTTGATTACGGGCATAAGCTCTAAGCATGTTCATAGCAATACCATAATGAGTTGCTGGAAGTCTAAAATTAGGAAGTTGTTTTGCTTTTCCTCCTCTTTTTTTTGCTTCTTGAGAAGTCAATTTTACACACTGAGCTAAAGTATACATAATCTCTTTTTTTGTATCTAAACTATCAAAAGTTTCATCAAAATCTTTTTCAGCTACTCCCTCTCTGAACCTAAAACCTTGAACAGTTGAATACTTACCTAAACTTGTTCTTTCTTTATTCCCTTTAGACCCGCCGTAACTTCCTCTTTCAATAAATTCGTCAATTTTTGGAACTATAACTCGAAGTTTTTCAGAATATAATGTTGGAAGTAGATTCGCAATTTCAGCTTCAGCTTCCTTAGTTATATACCATAAGCTTCTCTTTTCTTTTAGATCTCCAAATAACTTATGAGGAAAATAAGATGCAATAATTGTTGCCACTTGCGCTTTTTTTGGATGTCTTCTTATTGCTTCCAAAAATAAAGCAGTACGAAGAGGAAAAAGCAGAACCATATCCATTCCTTGTGGACCTTGAGGCATATATTTTGATGATAATTGTTTAACAAAATCATCTTTTACCAAGTCTTCTTGCCAGTTAAAATGTTCTGTTTCTGAAAGAAAATTTAATATGTCATCAATAACAGGTGTTCTGGCTCTCTCAGCTATTATAGGCAATAAAGATTCATCCTCTCTTTTTATTTTTTGAACAATATCATATAATACCGAAAAAGCCACACTTAAACGGTCATCAAATCGTGTAGCTTTAACTACCCATTTATTATAAAGAGTAGAACTATCAAAAAGATATCTTTCCCCATTTTCAACTACTCTAACTGCTTCATCTAATTTTCTTTCATAATGTTTTACAATGATTTCTAAATCTGTCATAAATCAATAGATAAAACAAATTCATTTAAATATTTTTCCTTACTATGAAGTGATTGCTACTTTCCAACATTAACTTTTTAAATAATACCTTCTATTCTATTTGATTATGGACAAATTCCAAAAAGAAATCATAAAACAGCTGAATAAGCTTAACATAAAGGATCCTGTGCTAAGCAAGCCTAAGATTCCTGAGCATGGTGATTATGCATTTCCATGTTTTCAGCTTGCAAAGGAATGGAAAAAATCTCCTCAGGAAATTGCACAGGAATTGGGAAGGAAAATACCTCTTACTAAATTGATTGAAAAAATCCACATTCTTGGGCCATTTGTCAACTTCTTTATCAACAAAAAAGAATTTGCTAAGGTTGTCCTGAATGCAATCTATAAAGAAAAGCATAAGTATGGCAGGCCTGCAAAATCCAGAAAAGAGAAAGTTATGGTAGAGTTCTGTTCTCCAAATACAAACAAGCCTCTGCATTTAGGTCATGTAAGGAATTGTGTGATTGGTGATTCTGTATCTAAGATTCTATATTTTCAAGGGAATAAAGTTACAAAAGCAAATCTTGTCAATGATAGAGGAGTACATATATGCAAATCAATGCTTGCTTATCAAAAATGGGGCAATGGAAAACTGCCTGACATAAAATCAGATTTTTTTGTTGGTAAATATTATGTCATGTTTGCACAAAAATCAGAGGAGATGAATAAATCAAAAAATAAAGATGGAGAAGAGTATGAACCAGATCAATTAGAGAAAGAAGCACAGTTGATGCTGCAAAAATGGGAGCAGGGCGACAGGGAAATAATTAAATTATGGAAAAAGATGAATTCATGGGTTTATGAGGGATTCAATGAGACCTATAAAAGTCTTGGAGTCAGTTTTGATAAATTCTATTATGAAAGCAAAATCTATAAAGATGGTAAAGATATTATCTTAGATGGGCTGGATAAGAAAAAGTTTGAGAAGGATGAAACTGGAGCGATCATTGCAAACTTAGAAAAATATAAGCTTCCTAACAAGGTTCTTATGAGGGGGGATGGCACTGCACTTTATATAACTCAAGATATCTTTCTGGCAAAAAAGAAAATTGAGGACTATAAATTAGATCAGTCTATCTATGTTGTTGGTTCAGAACAAAATATGCATTTTGAAAGATTGTTCAAGATAATTGAAGTGCTTGGGTATAAATGGGCTAAAAATCTTAAGCATCTAAGCTATGGCATGGTCTATCTACCAGAAGGAAAGATGAAATCTCGTGAAGGAAAAGTTGTTGATGCAGATGATCTGGTCAGAGAGATGAAAGAGCTTGCAAGATTCCAGATAAAAGAAAGGCATAAGGATCTTACTGATAAAGAAGCCGATGAACGTGCAGGAATAATTGGTTTAGGCGCATTAAAATTCTTCTTGTTGAAAACTGATTTTGTTAAAGATATATATTATAATCCTGAAGAAAGCATCAGTTTTGAAGGAGAAACAGGCCCTTATGTTCAATATACTCATGCAAGAATATGCAGCATCATGAAGAAATTAGATGAACTTGCTAAAACTGAAGTAGATAGTTCATTCTATAAATTTGATGCTAAATTTGTTAAATCAGTTAAATTTGAAGTTTATGAAGAAAAAGAAAATGAGATTATTAAGATGTTAAGTAATTTTCCATATACAGCAGAAGATGCAGCATCTCATCTAAAGCCTTCATTGATTACGCGCTATCTTCTTGATCTTTCTCAGAAAGTGAATGAGTTCTATCATTCAAGCCCTATACTCAAAGCACCAGATGATCTGTTAAGAGCAAGGATACTATTGGCCTATTCAGCAAAACAAGTGATTGAAACTGGCCTGAAATTGTTAGGGATTGATGCGCCTGATGAGATGTGATTAATATTTATAATTTTTATAAATTATATACTTTAAACCAATCATATTTAAATACATCATTAATATGTTTATTTTTCTGATGAATATTGAGAAAATTAAACTTTATTCTGCAAAGATTAAAAGAAGATATCCATTTAGGACAAGCAGAGCAATACAACATCATGTTGATGGTGTTTTTGTAGAAATTGTCACTGATAATAGAATTATTGGAACAGGAGAATCTTCTCCCAGACCTCATATCAATGAAGAAACACTTGATGGTACCTTTGAAGAGCTACAAGTTATTAGCCAAGAGCTTGCTGGTAAAATTCCAAGAACAGCATTAGATATTCTTCATTCAAATAATTATGGTCCTTCTGCAAGAACAGGGATTGAAATAGCATTATTAGATGCAATTTGTCAAGCTAAAGATATTCCTATCTGTGATTATGTAGATTCTTTTAGAGCAAGGCAGCAAATGTCATATTGCGGCTTAATTAATAGTAATATTGTTAATGAAGCGCTTGTAAAAAAAGCAAGATTATACAAAAAAGATGGTTTTGATATTGTTCGTGTTAAGGTTGGAGAATTAGATTTTGAAAAAGATTTGGAGAGGGTTAAGATGTTACATGAAATTTGGCAGGGTAAACCTGCAATTTGGTTGGATGTTAACCAATCATGGTCTATGCCTGATGCTATAAGATATTTCAATGAATTAGAACCTTATGATATAATCATGGTTGAACAACCTTTGCCAGCAAATGCTTATGAAGATCATGCTGAATTACGAAAACATACTTCTATTCCAATAATGATTGATGAAGGTGTACAAACTCCAGATGACCTTGATAAAGTTATTGAAACAGAATGTGCTGATGCTGTTAATTTGAAATTTTTAAAATTAGGCAGTATATTTGTAACAGCTGCAGAAGTTGAAAGAGCTAGGCAAGCTGGATTAATAGCTTACTGTGGTGCTACTACTATAACAGATGTATGCGCGCAATACATGCGTCATTTAGAAGCGTCGATCAATGGCTTAACATATTTTAGTTCTGGAATACCCAGAAGCAGTTGTTTTGTTGAAAATCCAACAATTCCTCAGCTAACATTCAATCCCAGAATACCTTTAGCTCAAAGACCAACACAACCAGGTTTAGGAATTAAATTAAATCATAGAATATTTGATAAATATGTGATAGAAAGATGGGAAACATAGAATCAACACAAATATATGATCCTCAAATTGTTCCATATCCTAAAAAAGCAATTGTGGACGAATTAGTTACATTTGATAGATTTGACTGGTCAAGATTTGTCAGTGGAGATATAATGGTTGATTTAAATGGAGTACCTCATTTTTTTGAGATAAACGGAATTCCTAATCTTTTATTTGAATATTGTCAATTATATGATGAAAATATATTATTAAGATTAGAAGATTTATTTCCATCTGATGAAGCAATTGGTGCAATTTTCAAACAACAAAGAGATGCTCCAGAACTTTTAAGTGATAAATATCATCGTGAAAATGTACTTATATTGGAATATTTCAAAAAACTCGGAAGAAACATTCATTTTCTAGCTGAAGATGAGCTAAAACTTGGTGATGGAGGATTTTATGCAGGAAAAGCACTTGCTGGCACTACAAAAGAAGAAATTGAATTGGATAAAGCTTTTCATTTTAGATGGTTATTAAATAGATGTCTTGGATCTGCTAATCTCTTTAGACGAATTCCAAAAGAAAGAAGAATGGAAAGGCATATTAATCCAGAACAAGAAGGACTTGTTGGTATAATGACTCCAATTGCATATGGGACATTAGCAATTAACAAAGATAAATGTATTGCAGCATTAAGAGATTATATTGAGATGCCAGAAACATATATGGTTAATAATTGGGAAGAACTTGAAGTTGCTGTTGAAACAATTGAAACACATATTCAAAGCAAACATCCAAATTACAGAAAACCATGGGTTGTTCTTAAAAATCCAAAAGGAACAGGTGGTTATGGTATGATGTTTGTAGCAGACAAAGAAAGTCTTATATCTGGAAGAATCATAGTTCTAAAAGAAGATGGAAATACAGAACAATTACCTAAAAAAAAAATAAATTTTCCTTATTTAGTTCAAGAAAGAATTAGTTCAGCATTATATAATGATAGAGAAGTAGATTTACGATTTTTCTTTACAGGAGGAGGTTCAAAGTATCAACCTTGGTCCAGCCATCCAATTGCAAGAGCAGCAAGTGGAATTAATGAATTCCACAAATATGCAACTTCATTAAGTCAGGGAGGAGATGCTATTCGAATGTCTTATGAAGCAAGTGCAATTCTTCAAGATTATGTATTGGCAATCTGTATTGGAATTGAAAAAAAATTAAGAGGTAATATAGATGTCAAAAAATAGAATTCTTCTT
Source organism: Candidatus Woesearchaeota archaeon (assembly GCA_043813525.1). Lineage (GTDB taxonomy): Archaea > Nanobdellota > Nanobdellia > Woesearchaeales > DSVV01 > JBDRKY01. The sequence continues at coordinate 10,798 of JBDRKY010000029.1, read as the reverse complement.
TTCGGAAGTAAAATTAAAAATAGATGTCAAGAACTAAATCTATATCTTGCTTTACAAAATATAGGAGTAGATGTAGAGATAGTAAATCCTTTTAGTTTATCTTCAAATTTACATCAACTTCCTGAAAGAGATGAAGGCGTTTTTACATTAATAAGAAGTTTTTTCTATAAATATATGAAAGATGGCTATAATCCGGAAAATGAGCACAAAATAATTAAATTACTGCGAAAATTAGAAAGAAAAACCATGTTTCTCAACTCAATTGATGGATTAATTGTTGCTAGAGATAAATTAACAATTGATGCTGTGCTAAGAGAATTAGAAATTCCGCATATCCCTGCATATGAGCTTAAAAATCATCCTGATTATTTAATAACATGGATTGATGAAACAGCAGATAGATTTGAAAATGGAATTATTATCAAAGATAGGTTTGGAGGAATGGGTAAAGGCATCCTAAGAGTGAAAAAACAGGGTAATGTATATTTATGTGATATGAGTTGTATTGATGGATTAGATCAAGAATATGTCAATATTATATTGAATAAAGGTCAATTAAGAAATTTGTTTGAAAGATATATGGCAAGGTATATATTAATTGGCCAGCCATATATTAAATCAGAACATGAATTTAGAACTGAAACAGAAAGTGAAAGTATTAGGATTTTAGATATTGGTCAACAAGCATATGTTGCTATGAAAAGAATTGCTGAATCTCCAATTAATAATTTAGCTTTAACAAAAAATCATGTAGTAAATGGTTCTGCACAAAAAACAGATGCAACATCTCAAGAAATAGAATTCTCAAGAATTCTTTCACAATATCTGGGTTTATTCCTTGCTGGGCATGATTTTATTAGAACTTCCATAGAGTATTATCCTACTGAGACTGGAGCATTATGGATTCCCGAGAATATGAGAAAAAAGGGAGATATTTCTGTATTATTAGAACCAAATGGTAATGTTCAATATTGTGGAATTCAAGAATTGTATAAAAATCAATATAATATTAGCAGCATAATCGCTGCACAGATACAAATAATATTAAGAAATAATACGAAATAATTAACTATTTAAATTAATTTAATGTTCTGTTCTTATCTTGAAATTATCCAAATACAAATCAAATATACCAGAGAAGCTTTACAAGTTATTAGAACAAAGAGGTTTTGAAGATTTAAGGCCTTCTCAGATTAAATCTATCAAAGCTGGGCTTTTTGAGGATAAGAATCTGCTGGTATGCACACCAACTGGATCTGGCAAGACTTTGGTTGGTGAGCTTGCTATCTTAAACAATCTTTATCATAACATTGGAAAAGCTGTATACATTGTTCCATTGAAAGCTTTAGCTAATGAAAAATACAGAGAATTCAAGCAAAGGTATCCTGATTTGAAGATTGCTTTATCCATCGGTGATATTGATAGTGCTGAAACATATCTGTCAAATTATGAGCTTATCATCTGCACCTCAGAAAAGCTTGACAGCTTGTTAAGGCATCATGCACCATGGCTAAAAGACCTGAAGGTTGTGATAATTGATGAGATCCATCTTCTTAATGACACAAGCAGAGGACCAACACTGGAAATATTAATAACTATCCTTAGAAATCTGTTAAAAAATATTCAGATTATCGGCCTTAGCGCAACAATAGGCAATCCTAAAGAATTAGCAGAATGGTTAGATGCTAAACTTGTTATTGATAAATGGAGACCTGTCAAGCTTGAACAAGGTGTTTTTCTTGATGGTAAGATTGAGTTTGTTGAATGAAAAATTAAAAAATTAAATTTTCCATTCTTCAGCATATTTACCAATTAATGGAATTGGTTTAATCTCACCTGATAATGCATTAATCCATCCTATGATCCATAATATAACTAATAATAGATTACCTAATGGCATTATTATGAACCATCCTAAAATTGGAATAATGCTTAATATCCCTATTATTACACCAGCAATAAACAATACTAATCCTTGTTTTGCATAATACATTGCATATTTATTGTCTTTTTTTGCTAACATTACAATTACAAACCCAATAATATGCAGGAATACTCCTAAAAATGCAAATATCTTTCCATCTTCAACATCTTTTTTATCATTTTTAACATCTTTTTTAACATCTTTTTTAACTTCTTTCTTAACATTCTTTTTAGCCATTTATTTCACCTCTTATTTATACTCAAAAATATCCTTTATCTATCTTTGGTATCTATTATATAAAAAGCTTTTGAAAAGATTTATATATGATTTTGGCAATTCTATTTATTATATGGTTGATGATAAGTTAGATTATATAAAATTAGGGCTAAAATGCGGCATAGAGGTGCATCAGCAGTTAGAGGGCAGAAAATTGTTCTGTAATTGTCCAACTGAGATAATTGATGAAAAGCAAGTTCAGCCAGATCTTAAAATAAAAAGAAATCTTAGAGCTTCTGCAGGTGAGACTGGTGAGATTGATGCTGCTGCAAAACAAGAGCAGTTAAAAGAAAAGCATTATCTTTATTATTTTTACAAAAAATCATGTTGTCTGGTTGAATTAGATGAAGAGCCACCGCATAATGTCAATAAAGAAGCTTTAGAAACTGGTTTGATAGTTTCAAAGATGCTGAAAGCTAAAGTTGTTGATGAAATCCATTTCATGAGAAAAATAGTTGTTGATGGCTCTAATACTTCGGGATTTCAAAGAACAGGCCTTATAGCAATGTATGGACATCTTGAGATAAAAGACTATTCTGACCACACAGAGAAAAAAATGAAAAAAATTAATGTGCCATCAATATGCTTAGAAGAAGATGCATCAAGAATTGTTGAAAAAACAAGTGATATTGATATATATAATCTTACTAAATTAGGTATCCCATTAGTGGAAATTGCAACTGACCCTGATATTAATTTTCCAGAAGAAGCAAAAGAATGTGCAGAAAGATTAGGTATGATATTAAGATCAACTGGAAAAGTTAAAAGGGGTATAGGAACAATAAGACAGGATGTGAATGTCTCGATCAAAGGTGGTAACAGAGTAGAACTTAAAGGTGTGCAGGACTTGAAGATGGTGCCAACCTTAGTTGATAATGAAATTAAAAGACAGATATGCCTTATTGAATTAAAAGATAAGATCAATAAATCAATGTTAAATAAGATAAAAAATGAAAAGGTAGATTTAACTCCAGTGTTGAAAAAGTCTGAATCAAAATTAATTAAATCAACTCTTTCTAATAATGGTGTAATTTATGGATTAAAATTAACTGGCCTTAAAGGTTTTCTGGGCAAAGAAACAATGCCAGGCAGAAGAGTTGGAAGTGAACTCAGTGATTATGCTAAAATTAAAGCTGGTGTTGGTGGATTGTTCCATAGTGATGAGTTTTACGTTGATGAAAATGGAACTGAAAAGATTGTTTCTAAATATGGCATCACTGAAAAAGAATTATTAGCAGTATGTAAAAAATTAGAGTGTAAACCAAAAGATGCGTTTGTATTAATTGCTGATAAAGAACAAAAGGTTATCAAAGCATTAGATGCTGTATATGAAAGAGTATTATTAATTGAACAAGGAGTTATCAAAGAAGTTCGTATGCCTAAAGCTGATGGAACAACATCTTTTATGAGACCAATGCCTGGTGCTGCTAGAATGTATCCGGAAACAGATGTGAAAGAAACTATTGTTAGTAAAGAATATATTAATGACCTGAAAATACCTGAGCTTATCGCAGATAAAGCATCAAGAATTAAAGATTATGGCTTGAGTAAAGATTTAGCAGAACTTCTTGCAAAAAAGCAGAAAGTTGAGGCATTTGAAAAGTTTGTTGAGAAATTTTGTGATAAAGATAAGTTAAAAGAAAAAGCGCTAAGACCTGCATTCATAGCAGAGACAATGCTGCCTAAATTGTTATACATGAAAAGAAAACATAATCTTGATGATAAGGAACTTGCTCTTCTGGAAGATGAATCTAATCAGGAAAAAGTTTTTGAAGCAGTATCAATGGCAGGAACAGGTGTTGTTGAAGATGTATTGTTAGAACTAGCTAAGTCAGGAAAGATTAATCTATCAGAATACTGTGGTATGAAACAGATCTCAGATAAGGATATTGAAAAAGAGATTAAAGCGATTGTCGATAAAAATAAAGGAACATCTTTTGGTGCATTGATGGGTATGGTTATGGTCAAATTCAAAGGAAAAATAGATGGGAAGAAAGTTAATGAGATATTAAAAAAATATATATAATAAATTGGGGTGTTAACGATTTCACAATTTAAAGCTACGATAGATGAAGAATACAAAAAAGTAGACCAGATGTATCATGGAAAGAAAAAAAAGAGAAATATTTTCCTGATAAACAGCATATTCATAGTATTGCTTGTCATCGTGATTCTTCTGCCATTGAAATGGTATTATACTATTATAGCTTGTTTTGTCCTCTTAATTGTGTATGGTATTGTAAGATTGTCAAGTTTGAATTAGTATATGATTCATGCAAAATGTTGAGAAAATAAACAAAATAAAAATTAAGAATAAATAATCTATCTATGCACCATCCAGTGGAACTTCTGCACCTGTTTGTTCCGACTTATGAAGTTCACCTGCTTCTTTTTTTAGTACATCAACTTTGTCTATCTTTTCCCAAGTAAAATCTGCATCTTCTCTTCCAAAATGGCCATATGCAGCTGTCTTTCTGTAAATTGGCCTTCTCAGATTAAGTTCTTTGATTATCGCTGCTGGCTTCAATGGGAAATGTTTTCTGACAAGTTCTGAAATCTTATCTTCATCAATCTTGTTTGTTCCAAAGCAGTGCGTCAACACAGAAACTGGATCAGCCACACCAATTGCATAAGCAAGCTGTACTTCACATTTGTCTGCAAGTCCTGCTGATACAATGTTCTTTGCGATATATCTGGCTGCATAAGCTGCACTTCTATCTACTTTTGAAGGATCTTTTCCTGAAAATGCTCCACCACCATGTGAGCCATGACCACCGTAAGTATCTACAATAATTTTTCTTCCTGTAACCCCACAATCTGCTACTGGTCCTCCAAGAACAAATGCTCCTGTTGGATTCACAAAGAATTTGGTATTTTCATCTAACCATTCACCACAGATTGGCTTGATAACTTTTTCAATCACATCTTTTTGAATCTGACTGTGGGTTGCACTTGCCAAATGCTGTGTTGAAATTACAACTGCATCAGCTCTTTTTGGAACACCATCTTCATACTCAATTGTGACCTGTGATTTTGCATCTGGACCAAGATAATCTAATTCTTTTGATTTTCTTATCTCTTTTAGCTTAAGCAAAAGCTTGTGCGCAAGAACAATAGGCAAAGGCATGAGTTCTTTAGTCTCATTACATGCATATCCAAACATAAGACCTTGATCACCTGCACCTTGCTCTTTATGCAGGCCTTCTCCTTCACTTACACCTTGGCTGATATCTCCACTTTGTTCACTGATGCTTACCAATACACCGCATGTGTTACCATCAAAACCCCATTCTGGCTTATCATAACCAGCTGCTTTGATTGTTTCTCTTGCAACCTGCTGTACATCAATATATGTCCTTGTTGTCATCTCCCCAGCAACAACCACAAATCCTGTCTTAGCTAAACATTCAATAGCAACCCTTGCATACGGATCATCTTTAAATGCTGCATCTAATATAGCATCACTTATCTGATCGCACAATTTATCAGGATGTCCTTCACTGACACTTTCACTTGTAAAAAAATATTTTCCTTTCTTCATTTTTAATACCTCCATATTTTTAGAAGGTATTGAAAATAAAACTCGAGAATTTCTAATTTTCGTTGCTTCATTGTATACACCTCCCATGTAACATATTTCTGTTTAATTATCTTCTATCTAAGATAATAACTCTGCCAAATTCTAAACTATATATAAATATGTTTGATAGAAATATTCTTATAAGAATAATAATGTCTGGTAATGCTGTTGATTATATCTTTTAATAGTATTACTTAAAAAATATTTTAATTTTACTATTAAAAATTAAGTTATTTTTGTAACCAAAGTCACTTAAATATTTATTGGGATTCATACTAAAATTTGGTATTGTTTTATTCCCCATTTCTCTTTCTGCAAATTGCTTTGATCTTAATCTTAAAGTGATTGTTCCTTCCTGAACAGCTATGTCTAAGCTTGGCTTTGTTTCCCACCATCTATCTTTTGCGAATCTTTGAGGGACATAGAAATCTCCATGTCTTGCAAATCCTGAAAACCCTAAATATGCTTCAATTCTTCCTGTATAATCAAACTTATTATCTGAATTTTTATCATCATTTACAACATCATCATTTATATTTGGTGCTCTTACCCTCAATACATGACCATAAGATGAACCTTCATAATCAACTGTGATATTTCCTTTTACTACATGGATTATTCCTGTAAGATGTGGATCATCTATTCTTACATCTGCTTCTTCTGCTTTGAAATGAACTTGCCTGAATCCTACAATATAATTTCTGCCTCCTAAACCAAGTTCAATAAGATAATCACTATCTCTTATAACACCTGCTAAACCTAATATGGATAAATATTCTTTTGTACCAAATGTGACGTCTGGTTCAGGTAATAATGATTTGTGATCTTTACCTCTTCCTAAATAAAATATGTCTAATATTTTTGCATGATATTTTCTTGAATTATTTTGTAATCTATCTACAAATTGTCTTGCTTCAGCTCTTTGCCTTATTTCTCTAATTCTTTCTCCATATCTATCTTCAAATTCATGCTTTGCTTCTGCTTTTTTTCTTTCATGTTGCAATCTTATAAGCATTATCTCAGCAAGCTTTTTTGTTCTTTCACCTGCCTGTTCTAAATAGCCATCAAATAATTCATCAATTGAAGAAGTTTTGTCATATTCTCTTTTTCTGCTGAATTCTGCTCCTAAAACACCGCCATCATCATTAAGAATTTCATATACATGATTTAATACTTTGAATTGTTCTGTTGCATCTGGATTGTCTTGATTTATATCAGATGATATTTTTGAGCAAGTGATATAAATGCTCTTTTTATCTCATCTTTTGAAGCAGTTCTAGAAACACCTAATACATCATAAAAAGACCATGGCTTATGCAATTCTTCCATATCATCAGGGATACCAAATCTTATATCTCCAATCTGTTCTTGTCTAATCATCTGTACCATTTTATACATATAAAAATTGTTGGTATTTATATATTTTTCGCTACTGATGAGTGATTTATTGATAAAATAGTTAGCGAATTAAATAATTGTTAGGATTGAGCATAAAAAAATGTCCTGTTAAAAATTCTTCAATTCCTGCCATTAAGTCTTCAATTGTTTTAAACCAATTTGAGTTTGTAACATTGTATCTGATTATTTTCCAACAGGTCTCAATACAATTTAATTGTGGATTATATGGTGGAAGAAATTCAATAAATATATTATTTCCAAGAGAATAAAGATATTCTTTTGATATCTTTGCTTTGTGTGCTGGTCCATTATCAAAAACAAATACATATTTTTTATTTGTGTCTAATGTTGCAACAAATCTCTTCATAAACTCTAAAAACGAATGAGCATTAAGTTTATCATACTATTCATAGAATAATCTTTTTCCATCAATAAGTGCACCAAACATATTTGCTTTTTTATTTGACCACCAAAATATACATTTTGGTTTTGTGCCTGTTGGTGCCCAAATTCTTCTAAGAAATTGAACTAATCTGAAAGTAACCTCGTCGAAATTAACGATGGTGCAACCCAAATATTCTTTTTCGAGTTTTTTTTAAAGTCCATACGGTAAACAACTCTTGCAGCATGACTTGCTTTTACATGTTCTGGTCTTGGAGTAATTAGTTTAATGCCAAAATTATGGAATAATTTTTGCATTTGCCTCATACCATATTGAACATTAAAATTATCTTTAACATATTGGATTGCCATCTTTGTTGTCCACCCTAAGCTTTCACCACCAAATCTTTTTGGTGGGAAGTCTAAAAGTGTGCTTTTTAATTCCTTTTTTTGTTGTTTTGTAAGTTGAGCAGGTCTTCCTGAACGAGGTTTATCAATCAACCTATTTTCTTTCTTGAAATTACAAATCCAATAAGAAACACTGGTTTGTGGTACGTCAAGAAGGTAAGAAATTTCAGTTTGTTTTTTACCTTTCTTATGTAATTTTATTATGTTTTGTCTTAAAATTAATTTTTCTTTTTTCATAAGTTTCACCTCTTAGAACTTTAGAGGTATACTAATATATAAATGTTAGCAATTATTTAATTCGCTAACTAGTGAAAAAGGCAAATAAGTACTAAAACAGTAAAGTTATCTTAATGTCAAGCTGCGCAGATTTTTTCTGAAACATGATATAATATTGCGCACGATAATTAAATTTTAAACAAAATTATATTCCTTCTGCATCAACAAAGCATCATCCTCAATATTAGGACTTTCAGAAATAACTGCTCCCTTCAACTTAAAATCCTTAAACACTTTCATCAATTCCTTGTATTTCATATCACTCTCTTTCAAAACCAAATGATTTCTCTCACCTTTAAGGCCATATTCAATACCAGCAACATGAATATGCATATTATTTAATGCTTCTTTACCTAAATGCTTTTCAACATATTCTAATATTTCAGAGAATTCTTTGTAATTATTATATATATCAGAATTTTCTTCTTGTCCAGCATATCTTGCATGGACATGACTGAAGTCAATACAAGGTAAAACCTGCTCTAACTCAGCAGAAAGTTTAACTATCTCCTGAAAAGTTCCCCATTGAGTAGCTTTTCCAGTAGTCTCAGGCCTTATCCAAATATTTATTGACTCATCTTGTAAAATTTTAACAATTCCTTGCATTTCTTTCTTTACTTTCTCACAAACTTTTACAGGCGGCAGATCCATATAATACGCAGCATGAAAAGTCATACTATAACCGCCGCAAAGCCACGCAATCCTTGCAGCATTTAAAACTCTCTGCACAGATGCAGTTACCTTTTCCTTTTCTAAGCTGTTCAGATTGATGAAATACTGCCCATGACATGTAAGCAAAACATCATTCTTCTTCGCAACCTCTTTTACCTTAACAGCTTTTTCCTCAGAAATATTAACTCTTCTGACAAACTCTAATTCCATCGCACCCAACCCTAATTTACGGACATGAGCAATGCCATTGATTATATTCCTATCTGGAGTAGATAATGGAACGCCAGCTGTTCCAAAGTTTAGTTTAGATGGCTTGTATATTTTTAACATTTTAAAATCTTGAGAGATTACTTAATTTAGTTATCATTTTCGCTTTATTTTCTGCCAATTATTATCTGATTACTCATAATCTTGCCTAATCCAATAAATCTGATGAAAGATTCTATCTGATTTTCAAATGGTAATTTAAAGAATGGAAAAAACATGAAATATTTTGAATCGATTAAATTAAATTTGTTTGATATAAACAATTTATTTAATCGTTTAATATTTAAAGTTTCAGTATGATCATCTTCTTTAAAATATCCTATTTTTGTAGCAATCTTATCATGAAAAGGATTAGGAGTAGTAATTATTAATATCCCATCTTTTTTTAAAACTCTATAGCATTCAGAAAGCATATCATTAGGATTATTAATATGTTCAATTACTGCACAAGCTACAATAACATCAAAAGTATCATTATCAAAATGTAAATTTTCGGCATTACCAATCTCTAATGTTATATTCCTATCTTTATTGAGTTTAATTAATTCTTCAGACATATCAATTCCTATCGCTTTATTAAATTTGAAGATATTGTTTAACCTGCTTAACATTAATCCGTCAGCTACACCTATATCTAAACAATTAATATAATTAATCTTAGATTTATCAAAATGTTTTTCAATAATACATTTTGTTTCATGTGTTCTTCTGTTCAATCTGTAAATTAAGTCAATTCTATTTTTACGCTTATTATGATATCCTTTATCCATAATACCAGTCATGTTCATATCAGGGATTATGTTTATTTATAAATTTACCTTTTTGTTCATATCTTCAACCAGCTTTTTGATTTTTTCATCATCAAAGCCATGCATCTTACAGCCAACTTCAACACTTTCAAAAGCAGCGCCACTGCAACCTAAACAATGAAGACCAGAAGCCATTACAACTTCTCCAACCTGAGGATATTTTTCCAAAACTTCAGCAAAAGTCATATCTTTTGTTATTTTTTCAGCCATCTTTAATCTACTCAACCCTTATTGCACTGACTGGACAGCTGTCTGCACCTTCTTTAGCACTAACTTCTTTACCTGATGGAACTTTTTCCATGCCTTTCTTTACTTCTGCCTTAGTATCATCACCCATTATAAATATATCAGAAGCAATAGCAGCACAAGCACCGCAACCAATACATGTATTCTTATCAACACTTACCTTCATTTTACCACCTTATATTATTTATTAAATGTATTTCAAAAAATCAAATCCCCGCGGGCGGATTTGAACTACCAACCTTTCGGTTTTGGCTGAGTACTTTTCATCTAAGCAAATTAATGCAACTCAAAGCACCATCTACAGCCGAACGCTCTCAAACGCCTTATGCAAATATTCACATAAAGTACCATTGAGCTACGCGGGGTTATATGTGTGTTGTTAGAGCTGTATTTTTAAATGTTTTGGTAAAACCAGAATTTTACTCACATTGAACAGTTCAGCTAATTTTCTGTAATTATTCAAATTTTTCCGACGAGAAAAGTTCATGTTTCTTTTACTTTTTTAATTGTAGTTACCTGATTAATATAATAATTAATTATTTATATACTCAAAAACAACAA